>JBJXHG010000041.1:0-23097 GCA_046160865.1 Planctomycetota bacterium
CGCCCCGCGCCTCGCGGCCCGCGCGCGCGGAGCGCCCGCGTGCGGTGTGCCTTGGCACCGCACGCATGAATCGACGGCGGGGACCCGTGTCGGCTGCATACGCTCGCTGTGTCGTGCATCTCGCGGGCGGCGCCAACTTCCCGTTGCGGGGTTGCGAGAGTTCGGCTTGCGAGGTTGCGACATGGTCAAGACGACCCGCTGTCGCATCCACGCCAAGGCAATCGACGAGCAACGGCAAACTGCTGAGGTCCAGTCGAGCGAAGGCAGCTGCAACGGGTCCCCGCCGATTAAAGCGCTTCGCGCGGGAGACCGCGCTCCGCGCACGACAGTGCAGCGCTTCGCGCAAGGCGCGACGCGCTGTACTGTCTTACGCCCCGTGACGACGCCTGCACCCGACGAGCTACAAGCCGACGATTCGAGCGCGCGCGCCTCCGCCGGCGCGCCCCCCTGGCTCGCCCTCGTCGCGCTCGCGCTCCTCTTCGCGCTCGTGCGGATCGGTCTCGCGCCGCCGGCGCCCCGCGACGCGAGCACGTCCACCTACGAGTTCTCCGCCGAGCGCGCGGCGACGATGCTCGAGCGCGTCATCGGCACGGACAGCAAGCCGCATCCCGCCGGCAGCGCGGAGCACGCGCGCGTGCGCGAGCGCCTGATCGCCGAGCTCACGGGCCTCGGCTACGAGGCCAGCGTGCAGGAGACCCTCGTCGACGGCGGCGACGGCGAGGTCACGCTCGTGCGCAACGTGCTCGCGCGCGAACGAAGTGCGAGCGGCAGCGCGGCGAAAGCGGTGCTCTTGTGCGCGCACTACGACTCGGTCGCCGCAGGTCCCGGTGCCAGCGACGACGGCGCCGGCGTCGCGGCGTTGCTCGAGATCGCGCGCGCGTTGCGCGACGGCTTCCCGCGCCAGCGCGACGTCATCTTCCTTTTCGACGACGCGGAAGAGCTCGGCCTGCAGGGCGCGCGCGCGTTCGTCGGCGAGCATCCGTGGGCGAAGGACGTCGCCGTCGTCGTGAACCTCGAAGCGCGCGGGACGTCCGGTCCGAGCATGATGTTCGAGACGAGCGCGAACAACCGCGAGCTGATGCGCATCTTTGCGCGCTCCGTGCGCCGGCCGGTCGCGATCTCCGCCGCGTACGAGGTCTACAAGCGCATGCCGAACGACACGGATCTCTCCGTGTTCAAAGAGGCCGGCTTCGCGGGCTACAACTTCGCGTTCCTCGGCGGCGGACGGCAGTACCACACGCCGCTCGACGACCTCGCGCATCTGTCGCGCGCAAGCTTGCAACACCACGGCGACAACGCACTGTCGCTCGTGCTCGCGCTCGCGAACGAGACCGGCGACCTCACGTCCGACGACGACGCCGTGTACGCCGACGTGCTCGGTGTCGCGCTGATCGCTTGGCCGACGCAGCTCTCGCCGTGGCTCGCGGGCGGCGCGCTCGCGGCGATCGCGGTCGCGACCGTCGTGCTGGTGAGGAAAGGACGCGCGCAGGCGGACAGCGTGCTCGCGGGCGTCGTCGCGTGTGGCCTGCAAGTGCTCGCGGCGGCGACGCTGGGATTCTTGCTCGTCACCGCGGTGACGCTGTTCCGCAACGAGGAAGCGCCCTGGGGCGCGGAGCCGTTGCCGCTCCGCGCGCTGCTCTTCGGCGGGGCGGCGCTCGCCGCACTCGCGCTCGCACGCATCGGCTTCGTGCGACGCGCCGGCTTCTTCGGCCTGTGGTGCGGAACGTGGCTCGCGATCGCGTCGATCGGACTGGTACTCGCGCTCACCGTGCCGAGCACGTGCTACCTCTTCGTCGTGCCCGCGATCCTCGCCGCGGTCGTCGGGTTGTTCGCGAGCCGCCTCCCCACCGAACGCGCGCACGCGCGCGCAGGACAGCTCGTGCTGTGGACGCTCGTGCCGCTTGCATTGCTGTGGTTCCCGCTCGTAATCGGTCTCGAACTGTCGTTCGAGCTGCACTTCGCGTGGTTGTTGACCGCGCCGCTCGGACTCTTGCTCGCCGCCTGTACGCCGTCGTTCGCGACCGCGAGCTCGATCGCCGTGCGCACCGCGATCACCGTGATCGCCGCGGTGTGCGTGCTCGCGTTCGGCGCGGCGCTCGTCGTTCCGGCGAGGTCCGCGGACGCGCCGGAGGTGATGAACCTCGTGCACTACCAGGACTCCGACGCGCAGAAGGCGATCTGGCAAGTCGTGCGCAGCGGCGCAGACTTGCGCATCGGTGCGAGCGTGTCGTTCGACGGCTTCGCACCGCCGCCGGCCGGTTGGCTCGCAGCGAAGAAGCCGCCGAAGGTGATGGCGGCGCCGGTGGCGACCACGGCGGCACCCGAGATCACGCGGATCGATGGCAGCACGCCGAGTTCCGCCGACCGGCGGATGCGCGCGCGTGTCCGCGCGCCGCGCGGCGCGCTCGAGCTCTCGGCCGTCCTCCCGCCGCACGCGCGCTTCGTGTCGCTGCGCTGGCGCGACCGCACGCTCGCGCTGGGTCCCGATGTACACGACATCCGTGTGCGCGCGATCGGGACCGACGAGGTCGAGATCGAGGTCGCCGTGCAAGGCAGCGAGCCGGTCGAAGCAATCGTGTTCGACGTCGCGAGCGAATTGCCGCCCGAAGCGACGGCGATCCTCGCCGAGCGCCCGCCGACGCGCGTGCCGCGCAGTCTCGGCGACGCGTCGATCATCACGCGGCGCGTGAAGCTGTGACGCGGCGCTACGGAGCTCGGCCGAGCAGCTCGACTTCGACCTTCACCTTGTCGTCGACCTTCACCGTGCCGGCCGCGGCCGACGTCGGCTGGATGCCGTAGTCCGTTTGCTTCAACCCGAACGTCGCACGCGCGCGCAGCAAGTCGCCCGCTATCTCGACGTTCACGACGATGCCGACGGTCTTGACCGTGCCGTGCAAGTCGAGGGTGCCGGTGATCTTGAGCTCGGTCTTGTCGCCATCCCTCTTCACGACCTCGACCTTCGTGCTCGTGAACGTGATCTTCGGAAAGCGCGCCGACTCGAGCACCTTGTCGCGCGTCGTGGCCTCGATCTCCTGCGCGTCGCCTTTGCTGCCATCGTCGACGATCGCGAGCGAGCCGGCGCCGACGACGACGCGCACGGTGGCTTGCTCGAGCGCGCGCGGATCGACCGTGACTTCGCCTTCGATGTCGCGTGCCGCGAGCTCGTGGTCGTGACCGAACGCCGAGAGCATGCCGGCGCTCTCCGTCTTCACGCGAATCGAGCTCGAGTCCTTCGCGATGACGTAGCGCCGCGTCGCGGGCGCCGGCGGCTTCAATGCGGCGAGCATGTCGGCGATCTGTCGGTACGCGCCATTCAGCGTCGTGTCGTAGCGCGTGACGCGGGAGATCGTGTGGAAGAACGTGCCGCCCATCGGCATCGTGCCGCGCACCCAAGTGATCTCGTAGCGCTGCAAATCGGCGCCCGACGGTGGTCGCGCGTCTTCCGGATCACGGATCGCAGGCTCGCCGAGCTCACCTGGCAAAAGCGCGCCGAGGCGCTCCGCCGTGCTTTCCGGTGCGAAGAACGTGTGCACGTTCGATCCGTCGCCGTTCGCCGTCTGCGCCACGTCGTCGGTGAAGAGACGCACGACATGGTCGCGAGCCGCGATGCCGCCGGTCGTGCGCAGCACAGCGACGAGTCCGGCCGGCAGCACCTCGATCTCGCGCGCCGGATGCTTCTCGAGCTTCTTGCAGTTCTCGATGCGCAGCGAGTACATGCCCGGTCGCAGTCCGGTCAGGAACGCCGTCGTGTCGAAGGCCGTGATGTCGCGCGACACCGTGTGATTCGCCGTCGGAGCGCCGAACAGCGGCAAGAGCACGAGCCTGCGATCCGGATCCTCGCGCACCGCGAAGCCGACGAGCTGCGAGCCCGGCACCTCGAACTTGCCCGCGAGTTTGACCGCGCACGGTTCGTCCTCCACCACGAGATCGGGCGCGGACCACGTGTCGACGCACACGCGCGCGTCGCTGATCTCGAAGCGCTCGGGAATGCCCGGGGCGACGGCGATCGGCTGCGCGCGTGGATCGCCTGCGAACGAGAGGATGCCTCGGTCGAAGCTCACGGAGCGTACCTGCCCATCGCGCGCGAGGAGCTGCAGGCTCTCCTCCGCGCCCGAGCGATAGATGCGCAGCGGTGGCAACACTTCGGCGAGCCACGGCGCGTCCTTCGTCTTCTGCCCGTCCACGCCCCAGTTCGCCGGATCCAAGAAGAGCTCGTCCGCGCGCAGCCTCGCGAGCGTCTGGCCCTTCTTGAACAGCTCGACGATCGGCTCCTTCGCGAGCAACCGATCGTCGACGCGCACCACGATCGCGCCGTCGGCGGCGAGCAAATGGTTCGTCGCGAAGCCCCGGTGCTCGTACGGCATGCTCCATTGCTTCACGAGATCGCCGCGGTCCTTGTGCTCGTACACGGCGAGGTCGAAGTCGCTCTCGCGGCGCGCGTTCTTCGGCTTCTCGACTTTCGCGACGAAGCGTCCGCTCTCGGACGCGAACTCGAACGGTGCGAGCGACTGAGCGCGGGCCATGGGCGCGAGCGCCAGTAGGAGTATGCCGAGCGCCAGTAGGACCGTGAGGATCGTGCGAGCGTTCATGGCGCGAGCGTACCCCACGCGCAGCGCGGATCCTCCGCGCGAAGCGTGTTGAACGGCGGGGCCGCGTGGCAAGTCCTGCATTCCGCGCGTGGGTTTCGCGCGCGACACGCCGCACGCGCGCGTCCGTCTACTGGCACGAAAGGTGCCTCTCCGTCACGTACGAACACCTGATGCACCGCGCGGCGGATTCGCGCGCGCGCTACTCGGTGCTCGTCAATGGCCGCCGGCCGTGCCGGCACGACAGCGGGGATCACCACGATGAAGCACACACCCACTCTGCCCGTTCGCGTCGGCGTGTACCGCAGCATCAAAGCAGCGGATGCAGCCGTCGATCGCCTCGTTCTCGCGGGGTTCGCGAAGGACCACATCACCGTGATCTGTCCGCGGTGCGATCCGGAGCACTTCAGCGACGTCGAGCAGGACAAGCCCGCCGGCGCGAACACGCCGAGCGCAGCGATCAGCGGCGGTGCGATCGGTGCGCTGTTCGGCGGCGCGGTCGCGGTGGCGAGCGTCGCGGCCACGGGCGGCACGTCGCTGCTGCTCTTCGGCCCACTCTTCGCCGGAATCGGCGGTGGAGCCGTCGCGGGTGGATTGATCGGCGCGATGATGACGCGCGGCTTCGAACGCGAGGTCGCGGACTTCTACGACCAAGCCGTTCAGAAGGGCAAGGTGCTCGTCGCAGTCGAGGACAAGAGCGATCAGTCGGACGAGCGACTCGCGCGCGCGGAGGAGATCCTCGCGAGCGCCGGTGCCGAACCGATCGCGCTCACCGAAGGCTGATCATTCTTCCGGCACGAGCGTCGTTGCGAGGCTCGCCACGACCGGCAAGTGATCGGACCGTAGCGCCCATCGAACACGCGCGCCACCGTGCGACCCGGCAGCCGATCGTTGAAGTCGCCGAGGATCGCGCAGAACTCGGGGCGCCGCGCATCGAGGTGCTCGAGCGACTTGCGAATCTGGAAGCGCCGCTCGTCGACGCTCGATCCGAGATGCGTCGCGAGCACGTGGAGATCCACTCCGTCGACGTCGACAGTGACCGCAAGCGCGCCGCGCGGCTCGCGCAGGTCGACGAAGCGATCGGTGCGCGCGAACTCGCGAATTGGGTGGCGCGTGAGGACGAGGTTGCCTCAGCAGCCCGTGGTGAAAGTGCTTCCAGCCCGAACGCGGTATCTCGACACTTCTTCGTGCCACGCAAACTCCCCATCGTTCGCTGTCGCACGAAGAAGTGCAGCACGGAGAGCTGGTCGAGCGAGAGCGCGCACGTGCGCGCGAAGTCTCGACGAACTGCGTGGCGTTTCGAGTTCGCACGCATTGCGCGCGTTACCGCGCGAGCGCGCAGAGATAGCCCGCTACGAAGCGAGGGGACCCGCAGTGCTTCGCGACGAAGCCGCCGCTCGCGCCTGCATTGGCGAAAGGACACGCGATGAGCGCTTGGAGTCCGTTCGGTTGGGCGAAGAAGGCGGTCCGCAATTCTCCGTGGTTCGTGATCGCGATCGCGCTGCACGTGATCGTCGTCGCGTTCGCCGCGATGTCATACATGCGCCACGAGCCGGAGAGGCGCGACGACACCCCGAGCACGATCTACGTGACCGAGCGGCGCGCGCCGCCGCTCGAGGAGATCGCTGCTGCGCCGGATCTTCCGCCGCGCCACGCGATCCCACCGCCGGTCGAAGGCGTGTTGACCGACGTGGATCTCGAAACGTTCGTCTTGCCGACGGACGCGTACCCGATCGATTTGACGCAGGAGATCGGCGACCCGACTTCGCTCGAGGAGCTCCCTTCGACCGGAGCGACAGGCGGCACGAGCATCGGTGTCGGCGAAGGCGGTCACCACAACACGGGCGGCGGCCCGAGCCCGCACTCGACGCGCACGCCCGGTCCAGGGACCGGCTTCCCGCCACGCGGCTCGCCCATCGACAAGCCCCCGATCAAGACGGAGAAAGCAGTGCTCGAGGGCTTTCGTTGGCTCGTCCGCCACCAACTCCCCGATGGATCGTGGAGCGCCAAAGCGTTGCGCGAAACATGTCGTGGCGAGAACGCGTGCTGCGATCCCGAGGTCGCCTACAGCGATCACTACGACGTCGGCTTGACGTCGCTCGCGGTGCTCGCGTTCCTCGGTGCCGGCGTCACGCACGAGTCGAAGGTAGAGCTGATCGACACGGCCATGGGCGAGCGTCACAAGCTCGGTTACGTCGTGAAGTCGGGTCTGCAGTGGCTCGCGAAACGCCAGCAACCCGACGGGTCGTTCAGCGAGCGTGCGTTCCTCTACAACGAAGCGCTCGCGACGCTGGCGTTCGCCGAAGCGTACGGCCTCTCGCGCAACCGCTACTGGAAGGATCGCGCACAGCGCGCGGTCGACTTCCTGGTGCGCGCGCAGAAATCGAATCCGTCTGGCCAGGGCACGTGGGGTTGGCGCTACTCGTCGCGCGCGCAGATCGAGCAAGCGCACGGCAGCGGCACCGGCGACGAGAGCTACGCGGCCGAGCTGCGCGACGCCGACACGTCGGTGACCGCGTGGGCGGTGATGGCGCTGAAGTCGGCCGAGCTCGCGGGACTCGAGGTGCCGCGCTCGGCTCTCGACGGCGCACTCGCGTTCGTGCAGTGGGTCACGCCGGAGGGCGACAGCGGTCTCGTCGGGTACTTGGATCCGAAGTCGGCCGGCAGCGTCGTGACCGGGCCGAACGATCACTTCGTCTACCACACGACGACGATGTCGGCGCTCGGCATGTGCATCCGCATCTTCGGCGCGCACGATCCCGAGGATCCGTTCCTCGAGCGCGCGGCGCGGCGCTTGGTAGCCGACCTGCCGGCGGTCGGCAAGGACAAGCTCTCGATCGACTACTACTACTGGTACTACGGCTCGCTCGCGCTGAACCAGCTCGATGGGCCGACGAGTCTGCGTCGCTCCGGCAAGTACTGGCCGGTGTGGAACGCGGCGATGGTCGAGACGTTGCTCGCGCTGCAGGACGACGCGCCGCGCGCGTGCTCGCGCGGCGGGTGGCTGCAACCCGACCGCTGGTCGTACACCGGCGGACCGATCTACGCGACCGCGCTCAACGTGCTCACGCTCGAGGTCTACTACCGCTACGAGAACGCGTTCGGCGCGGCTGCGCGTGCACGCAAGGAGTCGGTACCGCCGCCCGACGCCGCGCGGCCGAAGATGGTGCTCGCCGATTCGCAGGGACCACGGTAGGAAAGCGCGCCAGCGTTCCTTATTAGAGTCGGCCACGATCCGGAGTGGAGTCGGCTGCACTCCTGATTGGCGTCCGCCGCCCTGCCGGGCAGAGTTCGACCACGGGGCCGTGCACACGCGCTGTGCACGCTCCGCGCGGGTCGCGCGCGAGCTGAAACCGAGTCGTGCGCGCGCGCACAGCTGTGATTGCCAGCCCGTCAAAATCGGGTAACATCCCCCGCCTTCATGGATAGCTGCGGATCGTCGCGTCGCGAATCGTGGCAAGTCCGCACGCCGGGAGCCCCGCTGGGGTTCCTCTCGAGGGACGAAACTGCATGTCCGCACCCCTAGAGTCCAGAGGCTTCAACCCGGTCCAGTTCGTCAAGAACATGGCGAAGAACTCGCCATGGCTCGTGATGGCGGTCGCGATCCACGTGATCATCGGGGCCGTCGCAGCCGTGGCCGTCATGACGAACGACGCGCCGAAGAAGGAAGAGGTCGTCACCTCGATCAACGTGGCCAAGCCACGCGAGGAGGCGCCCGAGGAGATCGCGCCGCCGCCCGAGCCGATCGACCGCAAGGCGATCCCGAAGAACGAGGAAGCGGAGATCGTCTCGTTCGAGGAAGACGTCTACATCCCGACCAGCGAGGCGCAGGTCGAGGATCTGACGCTCGACCGCGGCGATCCGAACGCGCTCGACAACCTGCCGACGGGCGGCACCACCGGCGGCACGGCGATCGGCGTCGGCGCGGGCGGTCACGCCGGATCCGGCAAGCCGTCGGCCTTCGGTGGACGCCGTCTCGGAACGGGCGCACCGAAGGGTCGTGGTGGTGGCGCGACGCAGGGCACGGAGAAGGCGGTGCTCGAAGGCTTGCGCTGGCTGGTTCGCCACCAGATGCCGGACGGCAGCTGGAGCCTCAAGGCCATGCCCGAGCTGTGCTCCGGCGACAAGGTCTGCTTCGACCACGAGAAGGCCTCGCACTTCACGGAGAACTACGACGAGGGCCTGACGGGCATGGCGTTGCTCGCGTTCCTCGGCGCCGGATTCAGCCACGAGTCGAAGATGGACATCGTCGACACGGCGATGGGCAAGCGCCACAAGGTCGGCGAAGTCGTCAAGAAGGGCTTGCAGTGGCTCGCGAAGAAGCAGCAGGCCGACGGCTCGTTCAGCCGCGACAGGCCCTTCATGTACAACGAGGCGCTGGCCACGTTGGCGATGGCCGAAGCGTACGGCCTCACCCAGAACCGCTATTGGAAGGAGCCCGCCCAGAAGGGTGTGAACTTCCTCCAGCGCGCGCAGAAGCCGAATCCCTCCGGGAAGGGCAGCTGGGGCTGGCGCTATGCGTCGCGTGAAGAGATCGAGGAGTTCAATCGCTCGGGAACCGGCGACCCGGAGTACGAGAAGCAGCTCTACGACGCGGACACGTCCGTGACCGCGTGGGTCGTGATGGCGCTGAAATCGGCGCAGATCTCCGGCCTCGAAGTCTCCAAGGACTCGATGGACGGCGCGATGGAGTTCGTGAAGTGGGTCACGCCGGAAGGCGGCAACGGCCTCGTCGGGTATCTCGACGCGAAGAGCGCGGGCGCGATCTTGACCGGCGTCGACGACCACTTCGTCTACCACCCGACGTCGATGTCGGCGCTCGGGATGTGCGTGCGCATCTTCACGGCGCACGATCCCGACGACCCGTTCCACGAGCAGGCCGCCAAGCGCATCGTCGCCGACTTGCCGACGATCTCGAAGGACAAGCTCTCGATCGACTACTACTACTGGTACTACGGCTCGCTCGCGCTGAACCAGATCGACGGACCCGACAGCCCGAAGAAGACGGGCCGGTACTGGGGACCGTGGAACAAGGCCATGGTCGACGCGGTGGTCGAGCTCCAGGACACGACGGAGCGCTCGTGTACCCGCGGCGGGTGGCTCGTGCCGGATCGCTGGGCGCACGCTGGCGGCCCGATCTACACGACGGCCATCAACATCCTCACCCTCGAGGTCTATTACCGTTACGAGAACGCCTTTGGCGGCTTCAAGCGCAACTGATGCGGACGGCGAGCGTCGAGTCGAACGTCGCGCAAGCACAGTCAGCCTTCTCTTAGCAGCCCGTGGTGAAAGTCATTCAGCCCGAAAGCGGCCCGCTCGCGCCAGCCCGGCGTCGCTCGATCCTCGGCGAATCTCGACGAGTCGCCTGCGGTCTCGCTCCTTGTTCTGACGCGAACGGGCCACTTTCGCGCTTGAAGCACTTTCACCACGGACTGTTAGCGCCTCACCTGTTTTCGCGGAGCTCGACTGCATGAACGTGCGTTGGATCGCTTGTCCGTTGTTCGTCGCCGCCACCGGCACGTCGTGGGCTCAGACGCCTGCCGTGCTCGGCAAGGACGACGCCGCGTTCGCGCGCGCTTTGTACCGCTCCGGCTACATCGACCTCGCCGAGAAGCTCGTCATCGCGATCGAGAAATCCGGGGTGAAAGGCACCGACGCCGACGCGCTCGGCTTGAAGTCGCTGCACCTCGATCTGCGCTTCGACCTCGCACGCAACGAGTCCGATCTCGCCAAGCGCAAGGAAGCGATCAAAGCCATCCTCCAAGAGAAGGAGGAGTTCGCGCGTCAGAATCGCAGCACCAAAGAAGGCGAAGACGTCGCGAACTCGCTGCCGGACATCTACCGCGTGCTCGGCGAGACGATGACCGCGCTGTTACAGAAGGAGACGAACATCGCGGAGATCGCCAAGCTCCAGGGCGAAGGCCACGAGATCTACTCGCGCGCGGAAGACGCGCTGGCGCAGCGCATCGCGCAGCTCGAGCCGCGTCGCGACGATCCGGCGTTCGAGGCGCAGTACATTGCCGCGCGCTACAACTTGCCGCGCACGCTCTACTTCCACGCGCTCGTGTATCCGGAAGGCGAGTGGAAGAAGAAGGACCTGCTCGAGAAGGCGATCACTGCCTTCCAAGAGTTCGGGCTCGACTACGGCGACCGCGACCTGAACTACGAGGGCGTCATCTATCAGGCGCTCTGCTACAAGGATCTCGGCAAGCCCGAAGATGCGCTGGCGACGCTCGACGAGGCCATCGCGCTCGGAGAAGCATTCGCGCTCGATCCCGCGTCGGGTACGTATCAGATGCCCGGTGTCGCGGCGGACATCGTGTCGAGCGCGGCGCTGCAGAGGGTGCTGCTGCAGACGGAACTGAAGGACTATGCCGGAGCCGTCGAGACGGCGAAGAAGTTCTTCAAGACGACGCCGGCGCCGCTCGAGAGCCGTCAAGGCCTCGCGGTGCTGGCTGCGCAAGCCGAGGCGCAGATCCTCGCGTCGGATCCGAAGGGCGCGAACGAGACCGCGCAGATGCTGGTGCAAGCGGACGATCGTGGTCCGTGGGGCGCGAAGGGTCGCGAGATCCAGAGTCGCTTGCTCAACACCGGCGGCGCGGGCGGCACGATCGGCGCGGCCGACGCGCTGAAGATCGCGCAGTCGATGTGGACGCGCGGCGACATGGTCAACGCGGTGCGCATCACGCACCAGGCGATCGACTCGGCCCGCGGCACGAAGGACGAGGCGGCGGTCGCGGTCGATTCGTACCTGTTCCTCGGCAGCATGTACGCCGCGCGCGGCTTCAATCACGAAGCGTCGGTCGCCTTCGACACGGCATCCGAGAAGTACTCGAAGGCCGAGAAGGCGCCCGAAGCGCTGTACCAAGCGATGCAGGCCTACTTGCGCCTCAACGCCGAAGAGAAGCGGCCCTACTACAAGAAGCGCGTCGAGGAGCGCATGAAGGCGCTCTCGTCGCGCTACCCGAGCCACGCGCGAGCAGCCGGCGTGCAGCTCGTCGAGGGCCAGCAGACCGAATCCGACGGCGAGTTCGTCAAAGCGGCCGAGCTGTATCTCAAGGTCACGCCCGGATCACCGAGCTTCCAAGAAGCGCAGTTCCGCGCGGGCAACGCGTACTTCCTGCAAGTGCGCAAGCTGCTCGGCGAAGGCAAGGGCGCCGACGCGAAGCAGTACGTCGCGCAAGCGGAGACGCTGCTCAAGAAGGCGCGCGCCGACTTCGACGCGGCACTGACGAGCACGATGGACCTGCAAGCACAAGGACGCCTCGAGAATCTCGCGTTCAACGCGCGTGCGACGATCGCGCGCTTGTATCTGCTCGAAGGCGTGGGCCGTCTTCCGGACGTGCTGCCGACGCTCGAGGACGTGGAGACGCGCTTCGGCAGCGATGAGGACAAGATCGCCGTCACGTGGGGCCTGCGCATCGAGGCACTGAACAAGCAGGGCAAGACCGACGAGGCCACGAAGCTGCTCGACTCGCTGATCAAGAAAGATCCACAGTCGCCGGCGATCGGAGCGGCCGCCGGTCTCGTGGCGCGCGAGCTCGACGGACAAGCGATCAAGGCGCGCGAGAAGGGCAACGCGAAGGAAGCCGAGCAGAAGCAACGACAAGCCGCTGCCTACTACGTGCGCAGTGCCGAAGCGATCCTGAAGAGCGGCAACTTGCGCCCGACACAGGTCGAGGAACTCGCGATGCGGCTCTTCACGTTGGGCCTCGAGTTCAACGAGGTTCCTGCCGGCCACGAGTCGTTCGCCGGCTGGTCCAAGAAGAAGACGAAGGACTCGCTGATGTGGGAGCGGGCCGCGAACTTGTTCGCGGAAGCGCTGAAGATCAGCCCGAGCCAACGCAGCACGATGTACTTGGGCCGCATCCACGGCTTCCTCGGCGAATGGTCGAAGGCCGCGGACGTGTTCGGCTCGCTCTTCGACGTCGTGCCGCTGTTCGATCGCGTGCAGGGCACGCTCGACGCGAAGGTGCGGCGCGACAACCCGTCGCTCGTCGATGCGTTCCTCGAGTGGGGCATCGCCCTCCACAACGCCGGCAGCGAAGAGAACGACGCCGACCGCCTGAGCCTCGCGAAGCCGATCTTCGACGTGCTGTGCAAGCCGGGCGGCCTCACGCCGAACTCGCGCTCGTGGTGGCACGCGAAGTACCACCAGATCAAGCTGCTCGTCGATCAAGGCAAGTACGAAGACGCCGAGATCGTGATGCGCGACGTCACGCGCACGACTCAGACGCTCGGCGGCGACGACGCCGACCTCAAGCACAGCTTCACCGAGCTCAAGGACGGTTTGTCGAAGAAGACGTTCTCGACCGTGCCCAAGGCGACGAAACCCGCGAGCAATCCGAATTGATGTTGGAGATCCGCATGACCCCGCGCACCGTCATCTCTCGCGCCTCGGCGCTCTTCGCGCGCACCGCTTTCGTCGGTGCGCTCGTCGTGTCCACCGTCGCGCACGCCCAGGATCACAAAGACGTCGTGCAGCTCAAGGACGGCAAGAGCGAGACCGGACGCATCAAGAGCGAGGAGTTCGCTGGCGTCGCGATCGAAGGCAAAGGCGCGCGCACCATCCCGTGGGCCGAAATCGTCCCGAACGGCGTGACGTACGGCGGCGCGCCGGAGTTCACGGCCGCGAAGGATGGCCTCGACAGCGGGCGCATCGATGAAGCGTTCGAAGCGCTCACCACGCTGAAAGGCGACAAGGGACTGCGCCCCGTGTTGCGCCAGAACGTGCTCTTCTATCTCGCGTCGATCCACCAGCGCCGCGGCGAGTGCGACGAGGCCGTCGCCGAATACAAGGCGCTCCTCGAAGCGTTCCCGAAGTCGCGCTACCTGATGGAGATCGGCGAAGGCATGGTCGCATGCCTCACCGCGAAGAAGGATGCGGCCGGCTACGCGGCGGCGACGAAGTCGCTCGACGAGCTCTCGGCGGCGACGAGCGGCGTCGAGGGCGGCATCGGCCCCGGCATCAACGTGCTCAAAGCGCGTCTGTACGAGGAACAAGGCAAGATCGCCGAAGCGAAGGCCGCGTACGGCGTCGCGGAGAAGGCGGCCGGCGCGCCGCTCTCGGTGGCCCAGAAGGCACGCCTCGGACAAGCGCGCTGCCTCGTCGCGATGAAGAATCCCGCCGAGGCGGACGCGATCCTGCGCAAGCTCGTCACCGAGGACGCACCGAACGCGGTGCTCGCCGGCGCGTGGAACGGCATCGCGGACCTCACTGTCATCGAGGCGCGCGACAAGCGCGACTCCGACAAGTTCCTCGACGCGCTGTACGCGTACCTGCGCGGCGTCGTGCAGTACGCGCCGGTCGCGGGCGAGTCTCCGGCCGAGTACAAGCGCTCGATCAAAGGCGCGGCCGACTGTTTCGGCTTCCTCGCCGACCTCGAGAAGAACGACGCGATGAAGCGCCTCAACCAGCAGCGCAAGGCGGAACGCCTCGAGCAGCTGAAGAAGGAATTCCCGAACGGCTGACGCGCGCCGCGCTCCCCGCGAGCGACGACGACCGCTATCCTCTCTCCTCCCCAAGTCACCCGACCCCCATCCCCCCCTCCGAGAAGTCGTGATGAATCTCCTCCGCAAGTTGCGCGCGCCCCTCCTCGTGGCAGCCGTCGTATGCATCTCGAGCGTCGCCTTGGCGCAGGACGCCGCCGCGGATGCGTTTCACTCGGCGCCGAAGAAGTCGTGGCTCGAGCTGTTCCAGACGACCGGACCGGTCGGCTACATGATGGTCATCTGCTCGATGATCGGGACGGCCTTCGTCATCGAGCACGCCGTGAACATCCGCCGCGAGAAGCTCGCGCCGACGCCGCTCGCGCAGGACCTCGAAGCGCTGATCAACGAAGAGCAGTACGACGAAGCGATCGAGCTCTGCGACCAAGAAGGTGGCTACCTCTCGAACTTGATCGGCGCCGCGCTCCGCATGCGCCACGCCGGTTACGAGGAGATGATTCAGGGACTCGAAGCGGCAGCCAACGAAGAGACGTTCAAGCTGAACGTGAAGATCTCGTACCTCTCGCTGATCGGAAACATCGGACCGCTGCTCGGACTGCTCGGCACCGTGACGGGGATGATCGCGTCGTTCCAGGTCATCGAGACGCTCGCGGCGCCGACGCCGGCCGACCTCGCGGTCGGCGTGTACGAGTCGCTCGTGAACACCACGATGGGACTCTTCATCGGGATCGTCTTCCTGACGGCGTTCTTCCTCTACAAGAACAAGGTCACGAAGATGACGCTCTCGATGAACCTGCAAGCCGTCGACTTGCTGAAGCACATCGTGCTCGCCGAGAAGGCGGGTTCCACTCACAAGACCGCGACCAAGTAACCAAGTAGCCGACGGGGACTCTCGGGACACGTCCATGCACAAGCGCAAAGCACCGCCTCTGAAGGAGGACATCTCTCCGAACTTGATCCCGATGATCGACATCATGTTCCTGCTCCTCCTGTTCTTCATGCTGGGAGCAGACATGGGTCGACGCGAGGTGGCGGAGCTGATCTTGCCGCTCGCGGGCACGGTGAAAGAGCAGAAGGACCGCGATCCGGACGAGACGATCGTCAACGTTCAGCACGACGGAAAGGCCACGTGCGCCATCCACGACAACGGCGGCGTGTGCCGCGAGGCCAGTCACTGGCTGTGGACCGTCGGACCGAACAACTACACCAAGGACACGCTGCGGCCGCTCCTGCAGCTCGTCGCGGACAAGAACCTCGAGCCCGACGTGGACCCCGAGGCGGGGAAGCGGCTTTCCGCTGCAAAGATCAAGATCCGCGCGGACCGCACGGCACCTTACGGCGACGTGCAGAAGGTCATCGAGATCTGCGGCACGACCGGCATCTACAAGATCGGCGTCTCGGCGGCTCAGCCGCCGCAAGGCTGACGCGCAAGCGCGCGACGCTCTGGAGGCACTCGAATGGCTGGCGCATCAGATGAAGACAACCCCGTCGGGATCAACGTCGTCGCGATGGTCGACATCATCTTCTGCTTGTGCGTGTTCTTCATGTGCACGTTCCGGTTCAAGCAGATCGAGGGCAAGTTCGATTCGTGGCTCCCGAAGGGCAAGGGCTCGACCGGCTCCATCTCGAGCGTGATCCAAGAGATCCGAATCGCGATGTACTGGGATCCTCAGAGCGAGCGCGTGCGCCGTCAGTACGGGCACCGAACCATCGAGAGCGATGAGGAGCTCGCCGCCCTGATCCGTGGCGCGTACGAGGACTTCGTGAAAATGAACAAGCCCGAAGTGCCCGTGATCATCGACGGCGACGCACGCGTGCCGTGGAAAGACGTCGTCACGGTCGTGAACATGTGCAAGGCGCTGAGCATCGACAAGATCGAGTTCGCGATGGGCGCCGCAGACACGAGCTCGAAGCCGTAGCGCCCGCATTCGAGCGCTTCCAAGCCCCTCACCGGCCGGCGCAACGACGCCGGCCGCGTGTTTTTCGGTCGCCTGGTCACGATCCGCGACTAGCAGCCCGTGGTGAAATTCATGCAGCCCGAAAGCGGCCCGTTCGCGCCCGCCCGGCGTCGCTCGATCCTCGGCGAATCTCGACGATTCGCCTGCGGTCTCGCTTCTTGCTCTGACGCGAACGGGCCACTTTCGGGCTCGAAGCACTTTCACCACGGGCTGCTAGCCTGCATTTCTCACCACGTCCGTCGCGAGGGCGTGACAGCTCGCTTCGGGCAAGGCGTTGCATCGGAATCGACCGGAGCTCTCCTGTCAGGTCAGCGAGGATCGATTCCGATCCAACAACGCCACTCCGAACGAGCTGACGCGAACGCAGCAGGACGTGGTGAGAAATGCGGGCTAGCTCCTGTGTCACTGCCGCGAGCTCGCGAAGCAGATCCCAGCCACAAGCGCAGCTTCGCCGCCGCGACGGCGTGAGATCCTTGGGCTAGCTTCTCGAGGTATGAACGCTTCTCCCCGATCGCCGCGTCCGCCGGACCGCCGCTCGTTCTCCGAGGCGAGGGCACCGAAACCCTTCCTGCGCTCACCCGAGTTCCAGCGCATCCTGTGGTTCTCGACGCTGCTGCTCTTCGTAGGAGCGTTCGCCGCCTACACGCTGCTGCGCGACAAGGCCGCGGTCGACGCCACCGAACTCGCGACCGCTGGAGGCCCCGTCGCAGCGCGCACCGCGGAGGACGCCGCGCGCCGCCGCGGCGAGCTGTCGGCGCTGTTCGAAGGCGCCCTGCTCGATTCGGAGAACGCCACCGACTTCGCCGAGACCGAGGGCTACCACCGGCTGATCCGGCTGGTTGCCGCATTCACGCCCGAGGCCGTGCACGAGCGCGTTCAGCCCACCGTCGATCCCGCGGCCCTGCTCGTGCAGCCAGATGCGTACCGCGGCGACTTCGTGCAGATCCGCGGCGTGATCAATCACATGACGGCCGAGAAGCTGCGCGCGCCCGTCCTCGGTATCCGCGACGTCTACCGCGGATTCCTGGGCGACGGCGATGGGCGACCGCGCGCGGTCTTCGACCTCGTGGAGCATCCCGGCGGGTTCGACGCGCGGCGCGACCCGATGGACGTCGAAGGCGTGTTCTTCCGGACCGTGCGGTACGAGACGAAGAAGGGCGAGCTCATCGAGCTCCCCTATCTCATCGCTCGGAGCATCACCAAGGTGGACAGCGTCCCGCCCCACCACTCGCGCTTCTTGCGCGAGCACACCGCCGAAATTGTGATCGGCATCGGCCTCGCCATCCTCGCGGCGCGGCTGCTAATGTATTGGATGCAGCGTTCGAAACGACGCTCGGGCAGCCCCCCCCGTGCGCGGCCTCCGGACTTCCGCGACCTCTTCGAAGAGAAGATGCGCGCGGAAGCGCGTGCTTCCGGAGAGCCGCCCAAGACGCCCCCCGCTTGACCTAGGCAAACTCATGGTGACCTGCGAAAACTGCGGCACGAACTTCACGCCATCCACGGACACGACGGAAGTCACGTCGCTGCGCATCCTGTGCGCGAGCTGCGATGAAAAACGGCGGCTCGAGCGAGCCGCGCGCGCGCGCGCGAAGTCGACCGGTGCAAGCGCCGGTGCAGCGAGTGCGCGCGCCGGAGCCTCCGCGCCGCCGCCCGTGCCGGCGACGAAGAGCGCGGTCCCCGCCGCCGCGCCGCGCAAGCCGGCCGCGGACACGAGCTCGGCTGCAGCGTCGGCGGAGCGGCGCCCGCCCAGTAGACCGGCCGCTCCGGCTCCCGCCGCGGCGCGCGCACCGGTGCCGCCGCCCGCGGCCGAGGCCGAGGACGAAGAAGAGCGTCCGGCCGCGCGGTCGGCCGCCGGGCGCACGTCCCCGAAGTCCAGCGCGGCGCCGCGCCCGAGCGCGCTCGCGAAGAAGCACGCCGCCGGCGGAAGCCCGGACGTGGCGCGCGAGATCCAGATGCTGCGCAAGCGCGAGAACAAGGTCGTGATGTACGGCTGGATCGCGTGCGTCGTGCTGCTGTCGATCGCCGGCGGCCTCGCGTTGCGCGCGAAGATGAAGCGCGACGCCGCCGCGGAGGCGATCGCCGCCTACAAAGCGTCGCAGGACGAGTTCCGCGCGAAGCTCGCCAAGTACGAGGTCTCCGACCTCAAGCAAGCGAGCGAAGCGATCGCTTACGCCGACGAGAAGCGGGCGCTGTGGGCGGACGAAGCCTGGGCGAACGACATCAGTAGCCGCGTCGCGAAGGCGCGCACGAACATCGACCTCGCGCGCGAGCGCAAGGAGCTCGAAGAGCGCCTGCTCGTCGTCGAGGAAACGATCCAGAACGCCGCCACGCGCCCGCCCGACGAAGTCGCGAAGGTGCGCCGCACGCTCGGCGACCTCGAGCTGAACGCCGACAAGGTGAGTCCCGAGTTCAAGGCACGCGTGCAAACGGCGCGCGCGGTCGTCGACAAGACGATCGCCACCCGCCTGCACGATGAAGCGCGCGCGATCGCGGCGAAGGGCCCGAACGACCAGCGCGCGGCGCTGACCGCGTACACGAAGGCAGAGGACGAAGCGCTGCGCCTCTTCGAAGAGTCGATCCGGCGCAAGACGAAGGAGAACGAGGACTTCTACAAGGCGAAGTACCGGGAGATCATCGCGGAGTCGGATGCGCTCGCGACCGCGATCTTCACGCCGGAAGTCGTCGACAAGGCGCAGTGGAAGGACCTGCTCTCGACGGAGGCCGCGAAGGGCTGGCAGCACGACGGCTTGGCGGACTTCGGCGTCGGCAACGGTCAGCTGCGCGCGGTCGGGCTCCCGCCGGGCGCCGGCAAGACCGGCATCATGAGCGTCGGCGACCGCGAGCAGTGGCGCGACTTCGTCCTCGACGCCGAGTTCATCATCGAAGCCGGCAGCTCGAACTTCTTCTTCCGGCTCGGACGCCGCGCGGACAACACGGTCGAGAACTTCGAGCTCGCCACCGGCCCCGGCGCGCCCCTGAAGGCGGGCGAGAGCTACGGCATGCAGGCGACGTTCATCGGAAGCAAGCTGTCGCTCACGTTCAGCACGTCGGAGATCAACCCGTACGAGATCGAATCGTCATGGTCGCGCTCGCGCAAGGGCGCCTTCGGCATCACCGTGCCGGAGGGCTCGACGATCAAGATCACGAAGCTCAAGATCCGCGAGCTGCGCTGAGCCGCGCACACGCTCGCGACGCTGCGCTCTCGCGCGTGCCCGCGTGGAGAGCCCGCTGAGCTGATTCACACGCGCGAGCGCTCGGCCGCGTGCCGTCGACGCCTGCGCAGCGGCCCCGAGGTCAGCGCCCTTTGCATCCGCGGGCCGTCCCGCCTATAACCTCCGCGCCTTTTTCCGGAAACCCACACGGAGGCTCAGCCGACGATGCTTTCCACATTTCATGCGCTGGCTGTGAGCGCGCTCGCTCAGGGCTCCCC
This sequence comes from Planctomycetota bacterium, assembly GCA_046160865.1. Taxonomy (GTDB): domain Bacteria; phylum Planctomycetota; class UBA1135; order UBA1135; genus JBJXHG01. The sequence continues at coordinate 19,425 of JBJXHG010000041.1, forward strand.
CGCCCCGGCCCACAAGAGCGAAATCGACCTGGTGATGCCCGACCTGTCTTCGGTCGAGCTGATGGGCACCAACGGCCACACCCTGCTGCTCGGCGGGTTGGTCGTGTGCGCCCTGGGACTGGTCTTCGGACTCGTGATCTACGCACAGCTCAAGAACATGGCCGTGCACCGCTCGATGCGCGAGATCTCGGAGCTGATCTACGAGACGTGCAAGACGTACCTCGTCACGCAGGGCAAGTTCATCCTGCTGCTCCAGCTGTTCATCGGCGCGATCATGGTCGTGTACTTCGGCTACCTGCTGCACATGCCGGCGGTCAAGGTGGCGACGATCCTCGCCTTCAGCCTGATCGGCATCGCCGGCAGCTACTCGGTCGCCTGGTTCGGGATCCGCGTGAACACCTTCGCGAACTCGCGCACGGCCTTCGCGGCGCTGCGCGGCAAGCCCTTCCCCTGCTACCAGATCCCGCTCAAGGCCGGGATGAGCATCGGGATGCTGCTGATCTCGATCGAGCTGTTCCTGATGCTGTGCGTGCTGCTCTTCGTGCCGCGCGACTACGCCTATCCGTGCTTCATCGGCTTCGCGATCGGCGAGTCGCTGGGCGCGTCGGCGCTGCGCATCGCGGGCGGCATCTTCACGAAGATCGCCGACATCGGGTCCGACCTGATGAAGATCGTCTTCAACATCAAGGAAGACGACGCGCGCAACCCGGGCGTGATCGCCGACTGCGTCGGTGACAACGCCGGCGACTCGGTGGGCCCGACGGCCGACGGCTTCGAGACCTACGGCGTCACGGGCGTCGCGCTGATCTCGTTCATCCTGCTCGCGGTCCCCGACGACACCGTCAAGGTCCAGCTGATCGTGTGGCTCTTCGCGATGCGCATCATGATGATCATCGCCAGCGGCCTCTCCTACCTCGTGAACGAGGCGCTCGCCAAGGCCAAGTACGGCAATGCCGACAAGATGGACTTCGAGGCGCCGCTGACGTTCCTCGTCTGGCTGACCTCGATCGTCTCGGTCGGCATCACCTACGCCGCGTCGTACCTCTTGATCCCCAACCTCGGCGGCGACACCACGATGTGGTGGAAGCTCTCGACGATCATCACCTGCGGCACGCTCGCGGGTGCCATCATCCCCGAAGTGATCAAGGTCTTCACGTCGACCAACTCACGCCACGTGCGCGAGTGCGTCGAGGCGTCGAAGGAAGGCGGAGCGTCGCTGAATGTGTTGGCCGGTCTGACGGCAGGCAACTTCAGCGCCTACTGGATGGGCGTCGTGATCACGGCGCTGATGGGCATCGCGTACTGGGTCAGCATGCACGGGCTGGGCGACGTCATGCCCGGCACCTCGACCGTGATGATGCTCGCTCCGGCGGTGTTCGCGTTCGGCCTGGTCGCGTTCGGCTTCCTCGGCATGGGCCCCGTGACGATCGCGGTCGATTCCGATCCAACGCCTTGCCAGAAGCGAGCTGTCACGCCCTCGCGACGGACGTCGTGAGCAGTGCAGGCTAGCTCTTGATCCGCATGCCGTAGAACGAGCGGTAGACGAAGACCATCGAGATCACGAAGAACAGCGCGGCGAGCGAAGTGCTCGTCGTATCCGGCAGCGTGATCGCGAGCTCGACCGCGAGCAGCCCGAACAAAGTCGTGAACTTGATGATCGGGTTCATCGCGACGGACGACGTGTCCTTGAACGGATCCCCGACCGTGTCGCCGATCACCGCGGCGGCGTGCAGCGGCGTACCCTTGGCCTTGAGCTCGACCTCGACGACCTTCTTCGCGTTGTCCCAGGCTCCGCCGGCGTTGGCCATGAAGATCGCCTGGAACAAGCCGAAGAGCGCGATCGAAATCAGGTAGCCGATGAAGAAGTAAGGCTCGAGACACGCGAAAGCGAGCGTCGAGAAGAACACGACCAGGAAGATGTTGAACATCCCCTTCTGCGCGTACTGCGTGCAGATCGCGACGACCTTCTTCGAGTCCTCGATCGATGCCTTTTCGGAACCGGCGTCCAGGCGCATGTTCTTCTTGATGAACTCGACGGCGCGGTAGGCGCCGGTCGCGACGGCCTGCGTCGACGCGCCGGTGAACCAGTAGATCACCGCGCCGCCCATGATCATCCCGAGCAGGAACGGCGGGTGCAGGAGCGAGAGCTTGGCGACGTTGGCCACGTTCTCCAGTCCGTTGGTCAACGCCATGATGATCGAGAAGATCATCGTCGTCGCGCCGACCACCGCAGTACCGATCAACACCGGCTTGGCAGTCGCTTTGAACGTGTTGCCGGCGCCGTCGTTCTCCTCGAGGAAGTGCTTGGCCTTGTCGAAGTCGAGCGCGAAGCCGAACTCCTTCTGCACCTCGGCCTTGACGTTGGGGACGTTCTCGATCAGCGAGAGCTCGTACACCGACTGCGCGTTGTCCGTCACCGGTCCGTAGGAATCGACCGCGATCGTCACGGGGCCCATGCCGAGGAACCCGAACGCGACCAACGCGAACGCGAAGACGGAGGGCGCGGTCGCAAGCTGGCCGAGGTCGAGCCCCGAGACGAAGAGCGCGCCCGACATGAGGCACATGACGACGATGCCCATCCAGTAGGCGCTGAAGTCGCCGGCGATGAGGCCGCTCAAGACGTTGAGCGACGCGCCGCCCTCGCGCGACGACGTCACGATCTCCCGCACGTGGGCCGAGCGGGTCGACGTGAACGCCTTCACGATCTCGGGGATCACCGCGCCGGCGAGCGTGCCGCAGCTCACGATCGTCGAGAGCTTCCACCAGACGCTCGTGTCGCCGCCGACGGACGGGATGAGGAGCGCGGAGACGACGTAGGTCGTCGCGATCGAGACGATCGACGTCGTCCAGACGAGCGCGGTGAGCGGCTTCTCGAAGTCGAGGTGCGTCGCCTTCGCATAGGCGCGGCGGCAGTAGGCCGTCACCCCCGCGTACGAGACGGCGCTCGCGACGAGCATGGCCGCGCGGAGGAGGAACATCCAAACGAGAAGGCTCGCCTGCTGCTCGACGCCGTGCACCGCGAGGAGGATGAACGTGATGAGGGCGACGCCCGTGACGCCGTACGTCTCGAAGCCGTCGGCCGTCGGGCCGACCGAGTCGCCCGCGTTGTCGCCCACGCAGTCCGCGATCACGCCGGGATTCCGCGCGTCGTCCTCCTTGATGCCGAAGACGATCTTCATGAGGTCCGCGCCGATGTCGGCGATCTTCGTGAAGATGCCGCCGGCGATGCGGAGCGCGGAAGCGCCGAGCGATTCGCCGATCGCGAATCCGACGAAGCACGCGCCGGCGCGGTCGGCCGGCACGAAGAGGACGATCCCGAGCATCATCGCGAGCTCGACCGCGATGAGGGCGAGCCCTATGCTCATGCCCGACGCGAGGGGGATCGCGAGGACGGGGAGCGCCTTTCCCCGGAGCGCGGCGAAGGCGCTCCGCGAGTTGGCGAGCGTGTTGACGCGGATCCCGAGCCACGAGACGGCGTAGCTGCCCGCGATGCCGAGAACGCTCGCGAGGAGGACGATCGCCACGTCCGCCGCCGCGAAGCCGCGGAGCGGGCCGAAGGAGGCCGCGACGACCGTTCCGGCGAGGATCTCGAGGAGGATGAGGAACTTCCCCTGCGCGATGAGGTAGGCCTTGCAGGTCGAGTAGATGAGGCGCGACACGTCCGCCATCGAAC
>JBJXHG010000042.1:0-12118 GCA_046160865.1 Planctomycetota bacterium
CGGAAACCTGACAGGTTGCCTGCACCCTCGCGCCTTGCCAGCGACGACGATCTCGACCTTGGTGAGAGCGAACTTCTGACTCAGGACACTAGCCTGCATTTCTCACCACGTCCGTCGCGAGGTTGCGCCAACGCGCTCGTCGCGGCCTGCGGCGTGGCGAACCCCCGACGAGTTTCTCGAGACGCGCTTCACGCGCGAGCCGCGCCGAACCGGGCTTGGACCTTCTGGACCGCGACCGCACGCGGCTCCAGTGCGCGCCGGCTCGATCGGTTCACACGTCTCGCGTCGGTCCGAGCTCGTCGCACGACACCGAGCGATTCTCGACGCGCACGTTGCGCTCGTACACGACGATCGAGCACGTGCTGCCGTCCTTGCTGCGCACCTGCCATTCGCCTTCGCGAAAGCTGCCCGCGAAGTCGCCTTCCTCCGCGAGCGAGCCGTCGTCGTACCAGATCCGCCAGCGTCCGTTGCGCACGCCGTTCTGCGCCGGGCCCTGCATGCGCAGCTTTCCATTCGGGTACCAGAAGCTCATCTGCGTCGCGACGTTTGGATCGCCGAAGAACGACTCCGTGTTCGGTGCTCCATCGGAGTAGTAGCTGCGCCACACGCCGTGCGGCTTGCCGCGGTCGTACTCGCGCTCCCACAGCTTGACGCCGTTCGCGGACCAAACCGTCTCGCGTCCGTGCTTGACGGGCGAGTGCCCGTCGAGGTGCAGCACGCTCCACTCGTGTACGACGCGGCCCGTTGCAGGATCGGTCTTCTTGCGCGTTTCGACACGCAGAGGTTCCCCGGGCAGCGCAGTTCGAGTCGCACCCGGCAGTGGCCGCGAGAGTCCGGTTTCGTACCGGCACGCGACGAGCGATCCAGCAGAGACGAGGAACGCTGCGACGAGCGCGCGGTGCGCGGCGTGCGTTCGGCTCGAGTTGGCGCGCATGGCGAGCATGGCGGGTGCGCAGGGATCCTACACGGAGAGCGCTGCTCCCGATCGAGCGCCGAGTCACGCACGGCTCGGACTCCGTGAGGCTCCAGTAGCAGCTCCATCGCAGGCCGCGAGGCGGGTGCGCGGCGCCGCGCCACTTCCGAGAGCAAGTCTCGCGTACCGCACGGGAGCCGCCCACGCGCTTCCGCTATCCTGTGCGCTCGCCCGCACGCCAACCGCACGAGTCTCACTTTGCGCGACTCGCTTCGCGGCGCGGCCTCACCACTTCGGAGCACGCGCTCATGATCCTCACCGCACTCACGACTCTCGCTCTGAGCGGCCCCCAAGCCGCGCTCGACGTAGACATCCCGTACCAGAAGTTCGTGCTCGACAACGGGCTCGAGCTCGTCGTGCACGAGGATCACTCGGATCCCGTCGTGGCGGTCTACGTGTACTACCACGTCGGCAGCGGCCGCGAGGAGCTCGGCCGCTCGGGGTTCGCGCACTTGTTCGAGCACATGCTCTTCCAAGGATCCCAGCACGTCGGCGACGACCAGCACTTCAAGCTGATCAGCGAAGCAGGCGGCACGCTCAACGGATCGACGACGGAGGACCGCACCAATTACTACGAGGTGCTGCCGTCCAACCAACTGGAGCTCGCGCTCTGGCTCGAAGCCGATCGCATGGGCTTCGTGCTGCCCGCGATGACGCAAGCGAAGCTCGACAACCAACGCGATGTCGTGAAGAACGAGCGCCGGCAGAACTACGAGAACCGTCCGTACGGCCAAGCGGCGGGCGCGATCGCCGCGGCGCTCTATCCGAAAGAACATCCCTACAGCTGGCTGACGATCGGAAGCCACGAGGACCTCACCGCCGCGAGCCTCGAAGACGTGAAGAGCTTCTTCACGCGCTGGTACGGGCCGAACAACGCGACGCTCGCCATCGGCGGCGACGTCGATGCGCGACAAGTGCTCGCACTGGTCGAGAAGTACTTCGGCGCGATTCCACGGGGTCCGCTCGTGGACAAGCCCGCGCCGCGTCCGGTGCAGCTCGCCGAGACCAAGCGCATCGTGATGGAAGACAAGGTCAAGCTGCCGCAGGTTTCCTTCACGTGGCCGGGCGTCGAGAACGGCCATCCCGACGAATGCGCGCTGCAGTTCTTGGGCAACGTGCTCGCGGCGAACAAGTCGGCGATCCTCGATCGCGCGCTGACGATCGACGAAGAGCTCGCGGCCGAAGTCGACGCCCGCAACGATTCGAGCGAAATCGCCGGCACGTTCACGATCTCGCTGCGCGCGAACCCGGGGATCACGCTCGACCTGCTCGAGGCGAAGATGTTCGCGCGTCTCGCACAGCTGGCAGTCGACGGCGTCGATCCCGACCAGCTCGAACGGGTGAAGACGCGCTACCAAGTCGGCTTCCTGCGCCGCATGGAAACGGTCCAGTCGCGCACCGGCGCCCTCGCGAACTACAACTGCTTCACGCGTGATCCGGGTTATTACGCCGAAGACATGCGGCGGCATCTCGCGGTCACGCCGGCCGAGGTGCAGCGCGTCCTCTCGAAGTACGTGCTCGCCAAGCCGTCGATCGCGCTCTCGGTCGTGCCCGAAGGAAAGAAGAACCTCGCGGCGTCCGACACCGGTCCCGCGACGGTGCGCAGCGCGAAGCGGGTCATCGCGTTCGACCGCACGCAGCGTCCGGGTTCCGCGCAGGAGCCCGCGTTCCGCGCACCGGTCGTCTGGCACGCGACGCTCGACAACGGCATCCAGGTCGTCGGCACTCCGTACACGGAGCTGCCGATGACGACGCTCTCGCTCTCCGTGCCCGCCGGACACTTGTACGAGACGATGGACACGCTCGGGCTCGCATCGCTCACCGCGGACCTCTTGGACGAAGGCACGCGCGCGCTGTCGGCGACCGAGCTCACCGACGCGCTCGACCGGCTGGGCGCGACGCTGTCGGTGTCGTCGGGCGACGACGAGATGACGCTGCGTCTCGCATGCCTCGACTCGAAGCTTCCCGAGGCGGTGCAACTCCTCGCCGACGTGTTGTTGACACCACGCTTCGCCGAGGCCGACTTCCAGCGCATCCACAAGGAGCGGCTGGTCGCGCTGTCGACGCGCAGCGACCAGATTCGCTCCATCGCCGGTGATGCGTTCCGGCGCCTGCTGTGGGGCGATTGCGTCGCGGGGATGCCGGACATCGGCACGAAGGAGACCGTCCAACGGCTCACGCTCGCAGACGTCAAGAAGTTTCACGCCGCGCACGTAGTGCCGAACGGCGCGCGCCTCTCGTTCGTCGGCAAGCTCGACGCCGCCGGCGTCAAGAAGCTCTTCGCACCCGTCACCGCGCCGTGGAAGCCGGTCGCGACCGCCGCCACGGGGCCCAAAGCGCCCGCTCCGGCGCCGATCACTGCGACGAAGATCTATCTCGTCGACAAGCCCGGCGCCGCGCAATCGGAGATCCGCATCGGACACGCGGCCGTGTCGTCGAAGGACCCGAACTACTATCCGCTGTCGGTGCTCAACATGCCGCTCGGCGGCGCGTTCTCGAGCCGCATCAACCTGAACCTGCGCGAGGACAAGGGCTACACGTATGGCGCGCGCACCTCGTTCGAGGGCGGACTCGATCCCGGCGCGTTCGTCGCGTCGGCGGGCGTGAAGACCGACGTCACGAAGGAATCGGTCGTCGAGTTCATGAAGGAGCTCGAGAAGATCCAAGCTGGCGTGACGGACGAGGAGCTCGTGTACACGAAGGACTCGATGCGCCAGAGCGCGATTCGCCAGTACGAATCGACGATGGCGCTCGCCGGCATGCTCGAGTCGATCGGCAAGTACGGCTACGCCGACGACTACGCCGCGAAGCGGCTCGAGCAGCTCGCCGCGCTGACTGCACCGGCGCTGAAGGAGCTCGCGAACCGCTACATCCGACCCAAGGCCATGGCGATCTTGGTAGTCGGCGACAAAGCGAAGGTCGGCCCGGGCCTCGCGGAGCTCGGCTACGGAGAAGTCATCGAGCTCGACGTCGACGGCAAGCCGTTGCGCGTGCGAGCCGGCTCGTACTGAGACGCGACTGCGAACGCAGGCTTCGAGCTCGGCGGCGCGACGTCGCCGAGCTCTGAAGCGACGAAGAGAAGAGAAGATTTCGCGCACTCGCTCGCGCCCGCGGACGGGCGCGAGCGAGTGCGCGATTAAATTAAGCTAGCCGGAGCCGACATGTCGGTCTCGGGCGTGAGCACAGCCAATAGCCGGTGGCGGCGATGATCGTGAGCGAACGGCGGCGTGCCTTGCCGCCGTCGCTCTGGACCTCGATCCGAGCCGATGAGAAGCTCTCCGCCTTCGCTTTCCGGATGACTTCCTCGGACGACGCACCGCACGCGCACGAATCTCCCGGCCCCGTGCCGCGCGCACAAGACATCCCGGAAGCGCCGGAAGGCACTCCGGCGTTCGGAGCCAAGCAAGAAGACATCGACGAGGGCCGTCCTGTCGGACCCACACCGGCTTTCGACTTCTGGAACGCGCTCTACACGCGCCGCTCGATCCGCAAGTTCAAGCCGGATGCCGTGCCGCGCGAGCTCGTCGCGCAGGTGATGCACGCGGGCATCTGGGCACCGTCGTCGTGCAACTACCAGATGTGGGATTTCGTCGCGGTCGACGATCCAGAGGTCAATCGCGCACTCGCGGGCTTGTCGCTCCAGATGGGCAACGCGCCGGTCAACGTGATCGTGTCCTACGGGCGCGACTTCTCGGAGGAGAACTGGGCCAACATCCAATCGGCGAGCGCAGCGATCGAGAACATGAGTCTCGCGGCGCACGTGCTCGGTCTCGGCACGTTTTGGATCACGCAGATGGGTGACCGCGAGAAAGTGCGCGAGATCGTCGGCCTGCCGGAAGACCGCTTGGTCATCGCCGTGCTCGCGCTCGGCTTCCCGAAGATCGTGCCGAAGAAGGGCCCGAAGCGCCGTCCGATGGCGCACGTGACGCACTTCAATCACTACGCGGGCCGGCCCATTCCGTCGTCCGCGGATCCCGCGCGCTGGTCCGCCGACTTGCTCGCGATCTACCAGCGCGCACGCGTGCTCAACGGATTGCGTCACAACAAGCCGCGCGAGTGGGAAGTGCGTGCCATCCAAGCAGCGCTCGACGAGTTCGTTCCAGAGGGCAAGGCGGCGAGTGCCGGCGATGCAACGAAGCTGCGTTGGCTCGACGTGCTGCCGTGCACCGGCATCGTCACCGAAAGGCTCTGGACCGAACGCCCCGGCTTCACGTTCGACATCGCGGAGCGCACGCGCGAGGTCGCCGAGTTCGTCGCCGGCCGCACGCGCCCGAAGGCCGGCCTGCACCGCGCGTTCGATGCGAGCAGCGACGAATCGCTCTCGCTGCCCCCGGAGTCCGCGTACGACGTGGTGAGCGCGTTCTTCCGCCTCGAGAACTTGCCCGCGAGCGAACGACCGGCGCTCGTCGCGTCGATGGCGCGCTGCGTGAAGCCCGGTGGACGCGTGTTGATCGGGTTCGTCAATCGACGCTCGTATCACGACGCGAGCGAGTGGATGCGTAGCCGGCGCGGCGGACCGCGCGGCGTCGAGTACGTGCTCGCGCCCGATCCGAGCATCGGTCCGTTCGAGTCGATCGCTCCCGAGGAGATCGAAGACGTGGCACATCGCGCGGGACTCGTGCTCGACGGCAAGCTCGGCGCGCAAGCAGTTCCCTCGCGCGAAGAGATCGAGTTCCGCACGCGCAACTTCTCCGCGCGCGGCAAGAGCAGCGTACGAGCGCTCGGCTGGATGCTCGCGCGCGTCGAAGCGATCCCCGGTGTGAGATCGAAGCGCGGCCGCTTTCAGTTCCATTGTTACCGCCGCGAGCGCTAGCCCGCATTTCTCACCACGTTCGTCGCGAGGTCGTGCGAACTCGTTCGGAGCAAGGCGCTGCATCGGAATCGACCGGAGCTGACCTGTTAGGTCAGCGAGGATCGATTCTGAGCCAACAACGCCGCTCCGAATGAGTTGGCGCGACCGCAGCAGGGCGTGGTGAGAAATGCGGGCTAGAGCCACGAGCACAGCAACGGCGATCGAGTTCAACGGCGACCGGGAGCAACCGCCAACCGACCGGTCTTTCCCTTGATCGCGCACACGTTCGAGCCCGTTGCGGGCGCGAACGTGTGCGCGAAATCGCGACGCACAGATTGCCGCGCGCGCCCCAAACCGCCTCGCGCCCCGTCACCTCCCCGCCGTCACCCCCTCCTCACTCATCTCGGCAACCATCGATCGCCCACCGGTTCGACGCGCGAGCTCGCTCCAATGTCGTTGTTGCGTGCGGGTCCCTCCGACGAGCACCGAATCGAACGCAATCTTGCGAAAGCGATTCGCTTCGGCGAGCAGCTCGACCATCAGCTCCAAGTTCCAGCGCCGACCACCGGTCGGAGCACCGTCCGTGAGCACCACGATCGTGTCGACCTTGGGATCACGCAGCGCAAGCTGCACGGCGCCGAAGTAGTCGCCCTTCCCCGTCTGATGGCAGCGCTCGAAGAACTCGAGCGCGCGCTTCACGTTCGCCGCCGAACTCGGCACGAGCGCGTCGCTCCACGGAAACGGCTCACCGGTGTAGGGAATCACGTTGAACTCCGTGTTCTTCGGCAGGGATTGCAGCGCCTTGCGCATCTCGCCGTCGACGAGCTCCTTGCGCGTGCGAGCGCCGACCTTCGTCATCCACAGTGAGCCCGAGAAGTCGACGAGGAACACCACGCGATCCGACAGCGTGTTCATGCCCGCGAACCCGACGCGCGTGTCGCCGAGCACCGGAGCTCGCTTCGTCCCACCGACCCCCGTCGTCACGGCGCCCGTGATCGTCTCTGCCCACGAACGCCACGCAGCAACGTCGAAACCGTTCGCGAGGCCTGAGTGCCGTTGCAGCTCAGCGAGGATCGCGAACCGCAGCCGCGTGCGCGGCTCGAGCTCCATCCAGCGCACGAGCTCGAGCATCGCCGCGCGCGAGCCGACCTTGGCCAGGTTCTCGATCGCTTGCGCACGCACCGCGCCATCTGCGTCGCCGAGTGCCGCCCGTGAGCGGGCGACGCACTCTTGCTCGGGCCAGCCGCCGGCCGCCAGCAGCGCACCGCAGCGGATCTCCGCAGCGCGGTCAGACAGCGCGGCTTCGATCAAGGGCTTCGCGGCGAAGTAATCGATGCGCTCGAGCGCGATCAGCGCCGCGGCGCGCACGCCGGCGTCGCGCGCACCGGAAGCGAGCTTCTGCAATGCTGCCCCCAGCGCTCCGGTATCGCCGCCGAGCTTCTTGCGCTGCGCGAGCCGCTCGACCGACCACACGATCGTGCGCGCGAGGTCCGGTGCGCGCGCGTGGACGTGCCGCACGAGCTCGTCGGCGTGTACTTCCAGCTCCGACCGACCGAGCGCCTCCGCGACGCGCAGCGCCACCCACTCGTCGTCCGATTGCAGTCCGTCACGACCGAGCATCGCGCGCAGGACCTTGGGCTCGCGCAACCCACCGAGCGCGAGCTGCGCTTCGTCCGCGACTTGCGCGTCGCGGTCGCCGAGCGCACGCAGCACGAGCATCCACGCATTCGGCGTGGCGAGGTCGCGCAGCTTTTTCACCGCCGAGCGCCGCTTCTCCGGCGTCGTGTCCTCGAGATCGCGCTCGAGCTCGGCGAGCAGCGCTTTCTCGTCGCGCACGCTGACTCGCGCTGGTGCGCGTTGGAGCGACGGGAGCGGCAACGCGTGCTGCACGAGCAACAGCAGAACGACGGCAAGCAGATTCATTCGGAGTCGAGCCGCACGACTACGGGTGCGACTGCGAACTCTCGACGTGCGCGCGCCGGGCCGGTTGCACGCAGCGTGCGAAAACTTGCCGCGCAAGAGTGCGAGCTCCGCTCCTTCCTCGAAGCGGAGCTCGCACAGGGCTCTCTCTCCACCGAATCGGACCGATCGATGCGGCGCTTGCAACGCCACTCGTGCGGACATTCGATCGGTCCGGCCCCCCGGGCCTCGGGCGCGCGCGGCGGTGCCCCCGGGGCGCGCGTCCGGGTCGCCGCACGGAGCCCCGCGCGTGGCGCACCCAACAGGGGCGTACACGGCGTTCGCGAAGAAGAATTCGCGACGGAATGAAACCGGCGTCGGACCCGAGCGACATCCTCACGCCGCGCCGCGCTCTTGCGCCACCAGGCGTAGATCCCAGCTCAACAACACCGCACCGCGCCACGCGGCGGAACCGCGCACTCGGATCTGGCGAGAGATGCAGTCTGGTCTCGACCCGGTCGATGTGATTCCTTCACACGCCCGTGTCGCTCCGGCCGCTCACCATCGCCTTCTCCGCGCTGCGCCACCGCAACTTCCGGTTGCTGTGGCTCGGCCAGATCATCTCGACCTCGGGCTCGATGATGCAGACGGCGGCAGTGCTCTGGCACATCTCGCTGCTCGTCCCCGGCGGTCCGAAGGAGAAGGGCTTGGCGCTGGGTCTCGTCGGACTCGTCAAGTTCGTGCCGATCGTCGTCTTCTCGCTCTTGAGCGGTGTCGTCGCCGACGCACTCGACCGACGGAAGCTGATGCTCGCGACCGAGAGCGGCCTGGCGCTCGTCGCCGTGGCGCTCGCGTGGTTGACGTTTCGCGGCGTCGAGGCGACGTGGCCGATCTACGTGCTCACGGGCTTGTCCTCGGTGTTCAGCTCGTTCAACGGACCGGCGCGTCAGTCGCTGATCCCGGCGCTGGTCCCCGCGCGGGAGTTCCCGAACGCGATCACGCTCAACACGATCATGTTCCACGCGGCGTCGATCGTCGGTCCCGCGCTCGCGGGGATCGTGATCGCGAGCCTCGGCATCGGCTGGGCGTATGCGCTCAACGCGGCGTCGTTCTTGGCCGTGATCTACGCCCTCGTCGCGATGGACCGAATCCCCGAGCGCGACCTCGGCCTGCGCACGGACATCAGCCTGCGCGCCGCGGTCGAGGGACTGCGGTTCGTCTTCCAGTCGCCGATGATCCGCTCGACGATGCTGCTCGATTTCTTCGCGACGTTCTTCTCGTCGGCGACGGCGCTGCTCCCGATCTTCGCGCAAGACATCTTGCACGTGGGCGCGCGCGAGTGGGGCTGGATGTCGGCCGCGCCGGCGGTCGGCGCGCTCGTGGCGGCGGCGATCATGCTGCCGCTCGCCGATCGCATCGTGAACCGCGGGAAGACGTTCATCGTGGCGGTGGTCCTGTACGGACTGGCGACGATCGCGTTCGGCTTGTCGCGCAGCTTCGCGCTCACGCTCGTCTGCCTCGCCATCACCGGCGCCGCCGACACGGTCAGCATGGTGCTGCGCAACATCATCCGTCAGCTCTCGACGCCCGATCACCTGCGCGGCCGCATGACGAGTGTCAACATGATCTTCTTCATGGGCGGACCGCAGCTCGGCGAGCTCGAGGCCGGGGTCGTCACGAGATTCTTCGGCGCGACGGTCGCGGTCGTGACGGGCGGCATCGGCTGTCTCGTCGCGACGGCGGCGATCGTCGCGAAGACGCCCGAGGTGTGGCGGTACAAGCGGGAGGAGCGGACGAGCGAGGCGGCGTGAGGGGGAAAAAGAACTACAACTCCTCGCGCTTCGCAATGGCAACCTCGACGGATACCATCCGTCGCCACCCGCTTGCAGTCTTCGTTGACGCATACTGCGCGAGAGACATGGCCTCTTACTTCGTTCCTTTCGCACTCGGCCTCCTCTGCACAGTCACGGCAAATGCGACAGATGACTGGTGGACCGCGGCAGGTGTATTCTTGCTTCCAATCGTCGTTCCTGCAGTCGTCTACCGCCTCGAACAACGTGGACCTGTTTACGCCTATTGGGCGGAGCAGTGGCTAGCTCGCTCCAAAGCCAAGACGTTCTCCACGGACTGGACTTGCGCTGGCTCAGTTGGACTGGTTGTTTGTTCGCTCGGCCTTATAGGTGCCGCGTTTTTCTTAGCGTCGCGCGATAGGGCGCGCGCACGCGAGTGGTATTCCGTTGCAATGCTCGGATTCGCGGTGACAAGTTTTGCATCGGCGGTCTGGAACGCACACCTACGTAGTGCTCACTGGAAGTCGGCCGTGGCCTGGCACGCGTGCTTGGTTGGTGTCTCAGCTTGGTCAGCGATCGAAGTAGCTGATGGCCCCCACAGCGTATGGAACGTCAAAGCAAGCGAGCAGCGAGCAAGCCAAGAAGCACACTTGTCAAGCAAGAGCGACGCGAGGATCGCGCTACGCATTGGAGGCGAGAATCACGTTGTCGTCTTCTTGAACGAAGAGGGCACACTACTTTCTTTCTCAATCGAAGATGGGACTTCACATCATCGATTCAAACCAGAGCACAGCCGAATCGTCTGCTTTGATACTGAACCGATGTCGCACACAATCGTGGCCTGTTCCGCGAGCGGAGACGTGTACTTCATAAACACAGTGACATTCTCCATCGAATCTAGAATCAACATCGGAGAACAAGACCCTCTTTGCGTTGATATCGCGCCAAACGACCAGATCGCGGTCGTAGGCAGCGGCGCCGACAGTTTAGCGGTGCTGGCAAAGGGGCCAGATAGCTCTTGGCGTCTTCACGCGACCATACCCCTACCGACCACGCCGCATCACGTAGCGATGCTGCGAGGAACAACGCGCATCGTCCACTCAGACGGACAATCCATCAGCCTGCTTGACGTGTCCGACTCCGCGATAACGGCGCGTGCACCAGCAAGTGGCTGGGTCAGAGGGTTGACCGCGTCCAACGATGGACAGTACATATTCTCAATCGAAGCGGAAGTCCTGTACCTTCGAAGCACCGCCCGCCTAGACGATGCCGACCAAATAGAGAGCGACCACATCTACTCTTCGGTGTCGCCATCCCATGGGCGTTCGGGCGTCGCGATAGGAACAATACAAGGCGTCGTGCGACTGCTAGACACGCCAAGCTTTGCGAAACTGCGGGAGTACCGGCGACATGCTCCGCGTCAAATCGTCGCCGTCGCCATGGACCTGGATGCAAAGCGGCTAATTTCGGCTGACGAAGCTGGAGAGCTCCGATGCTGGCGGCTTAGGCGCTAGCCCTCACTCCCCCACTACAAGATCGTCCGACACGCCGAACTGTGCGACGCGCGCGCGCAACACTTGCCACCTCTTCGCGACGGCGTCGCGGTTGATCTGCATGCGCTCCGCGACCTCGGCGTAACTCAAGCCTTCGAGCCCGCAGTGCACGAAGAGCTTCTTCTCGTCCTCGTCGAGCGCTTGCACCCACGCGAGCAACATCTGGATGCCTTCGTGCCGCGCGACGCGGTGACTGATGTTCGTCGCGCTGTCCGGCAAGTTCTGGAGCTGGAACATGCGCGTGCTCGGGCCCGCGGCGGCGGCCGAGCGCTTCTGCCGCTCGTGCTTGCGGAACGCTTCGAGCATCACGTTCTTCGCGATGCGGAAGACCCAGTGGCGGAAGCTCGCCTCGTCGGCGTCGAACTGGTCGATCCCCTTCCACGCGCGGCACCAGACCTCTTGCACGACGTCCTCTGGATCGACGAAGCCGCGCATCTCGGGCCGGATGCGCAGACACGACCACGTGTAGAGCGCGGGAGCGACGCGCTCGTAGAGCGCGGCGAACGGCGCTTCGCCGCCAGCGCGCGCCGCGCGCGCGAGCCGCCGGGTATTCGCATCGGAAGACGAATCCCCGGCAGGGTCCGGCGGTTCGTGCATGACGCAGTGCATCCTAGCAGCTCGAGACGAAAGTGCTTCGAGTCTGAAATCGGTCCGTTCGCACCGGCGCAAGGAGCGCGACCGCAGGCGAATCCTCGAGATTCGCCGAGGAGAGCGCGACGCAACGCCGGCGCGAACGGGCCGATTTCAGACCGAATGACTTGCGCCACGAGCTGCTAGGGCCGCCGTCACGAGCCGTCGAGGCACGTGGCCGATCCGCGGCCGCGGCGACAAGAAGCAGCGACGACGCGTATTCGCAAGCAATACTCGGAGGAGCTGCGACGCCGTCGCCGCGAGCTGCGGGACGGCCAGGTGTCCAGACGGCTCGTGATGGCGGCCCTAACATGGTGGGGATGCGCGCACGAGACGACGACCCGGCCGACGCCGCCGCGTTCGATTTCATCGACGAGTATCTCGAGGACGTCGCGCAAGCGCGCGCGCGTCCGCTCGCGCACTACCTCGCGCGCTACGCCGATCACCAAGTGCGCATCGCGCGCGAGTACCTCGCGCTGCA
>JBJXHG010000043.1:0-8302 GCA_046160865.1 Planctomycetota bacterium
CATGCGCGCGCGCGGCGCGCCGTCGCTCGCGCGCGACGGGTTGGTGCTAGCGGTGTCGGGCCTGCCGCGCGCGACCTTCGTGCTGTACGTGCAGGGAACTGCGCTTGCGGCCGGCGGCGCGGGCTCACCGTTGCACGACGGCTTGCAGTGCGTCGGTGGAGAACTCGTGCGCATCGGCGTCAAGTCGGCGAACGGCAAGAGTCAGTATCCTGATCCCGGTGAGCTCTCGCTCTCGGTGCGCGGTGGAGTGCGCGGTACTGGGGGACTGCGCACGTACCAAGCGATCTACCGCAATGTCAGTGGCCCGTGCGGAACGCGTGCCAACACGTCGAATGGCGTGGCCGTGATCTGGAGTCTCTAACCGAGCCTGCATCTCTCACCACGCCCTGCTGCGGTCGCGCGAACTCGCTTCCGCCCGCGTTGTCGCATCGGAATCGATCCTCGCGGACCTTCGTAGGTCACCTCCGGTCGATTCCGATGCAACGCCTTGCTCCGAACGCGCTGGCGCAACCTCGCGACGGACGTGGTGAGAAATGCGGGCTAGCAGCCCGTGGTGAAAGTCATTCGGCGCGAAAGTGGCCCGTTCGCACCGGCGCTGCGTCGCGCGATCCTCGGCGAATCGTGAGGATTCGTCTGCGGTCGCGCTCCTTGCGCCGACGCGATCGAGTCACTCTCGCGCTCGAAGCACTTTCACCACGGACTGCTCGCAGCCCGCGGTGGAAGTCATTCGGCCTGAAATCGGCCCGATCGCACCGGCGCTGCGTCGCGCGATCCTCGGCGAATCGTGAGGATTCGTCTGCGGTTGCGCTTCTTGCGCCGACGCGATCGAGCCGCTCTCGCGCTCGAAGCACTTTCACCACGGGCTGCTAGAGAGCGCGCTGGCGCAAACCCCGTAGGGGACTGGCCGCACGTGCCGGGAACCGCGCATGAACGGCTTGACACGACGCGGATCTCGTGCATGGATTCGAATAGGCATTCATCCTGGCGCGGCGCCTTGCTGGGTTTTCCGGGCCGGTTTAACCTTCAGGTGAGAGCGGGAGCCTGCCTTGGGCTTCCTACCCCAGGCACCACCCAGTCCACCGCGACCCCGAGAGCATTCTCCCATGATCCGTTCGGCCCTCCTTCACGGCGCAGTTTTCGTTCTCGCCGCCCTCTCGCTCTGTCCCTCGGTTTCCGCGCGCCCGGTCGTGAGCGCGATGCTTCCCGTCCTCGTCGCTGGTGTCGACACGGACGGTGACGGTGTCGTCGATTCGATCGACAACTGCGTTTCGATTCCGAACGCCGGGCAGGAGAACGCCGACGGCGATGCGGCGGGCGATGCGTGCGACGACTGCCCGAACGATCCGCTGAAGATCGCACCGGGTCAGTGCGGCTGCGGCGTCGCGGACACGGACACGGACGGCGACGGCACGGCGGACTGCAACGACGGCTGCCCGAACGATCCACTGAAGATCGCACCGGGTCAGTGCGGCTGTGGCATCGCAGACACGGACACGGACGGCGACGGCACGGCGGACTGCAACGACGGCTGCCCGAACGATCCGCTGAAGATCGCACCGGGTACGTGCGGCTGCGGAACGTCGGACGAAGATCCGGACGGCGACGGGTTCCCAAGCTGTGTGGACTTCTGCCCGAACGATCCGAGCAAGCAGTTTCCGGGCGTGTGCGGTTGCGGGATCCCCGACCTCGATCCCGACGCCGACACGATCATGAGCTGCGCGGACAACTGCCCGAACGCCTCGAACACGTCGCAGACGGACAGCGACCTCGACCTCATCGGCGATGCCTGTGACAACTGCCCATTCAACGTCAATCCCGACCAGGATGACTGCGACGCCGACGGTATCGGCAACCTCTGCGCGATGGTGCAAGGCACGCCCGACTGCAATCGGAACGGTATTCCGGACGACTGCGACGTCGAATTCGGGCAGAGCACGGACTTGAACGGAAACCAGGTCCCGGACGAGTGCGAGACGGAGGGCGGCACCTCGTACTGCTTCGGCAACACCGGATGTCCGTGCGGCAACAACAGTCCCGTCGGGTGGCAAGCAGGCTGCCTGAACTCGTTCGGTGTCGCGATGAAGCTCGTGGGCACGGGAACCACTTCGGTCAGCGCGGACGACTTCGTGCTCAATGTCGTCGGCCTGTCGTCGGCGACCTTCGTGAAGTACTTCCAGACCACCGGAGCGCAGAACGCGCCGTTCGGCGACGGCCGCTTGTGCCTAGGCGGCATCCTCGTCCGTCTCGGCGACCGCTTCACGGCGCTCAACGGCACTTCCGTGTATCCGCAAGGCGCGGACTTGCCCGTGTCCGTCAAGGGCCAAGTCCCGCCCGCCGGTGGCTCGCGGTACTACCAGGTCTGGTACCGCAACCAAGTGAGCTTCTGCACGCCCGAGGGCTTCAACACCTCGAACGGCTTGTCCGTGGTCTGGGTCCCCTGAGTCACGCGCCGCGGCACGCGGTGCTGTGATCTGCGCGACATCGCGGAGTTCGCCGGTGCGGGCTCCGCGATGTGCGTTTGGGAGGCCACGCGCGCGGCCATGATCGCTCGAGCGCCCGTTCGCAGCGTGGTGCGGGGCTCGACGCGGCCAGAGAAATTGCTGCACGTGAACCGGATGGGTCGCGTCGACCGTTTCTAGAGTTGTGGCGCGGCGCTCGAGTCGAACCGCGAGTTTCGCGGTCGGAGTGCATGCGCGCCGCAACACGTGCCCGAATTCCTCGCAGCACCGACCACGCGCAGCGTTGGCGGCTCTCCGTGCGTCCTCAGCGCGATCGCGGCATTTGCCTCCTGCCGCGCCGGCCCTGCGCAGCGCGCGCCCACACAGTTATGCTGCACCCGGGTGTTCCTCATCCGGAGAGCGAGTGCGCGGGCTCGACGCGTGCGTTTCACTCGAAGTCTCCGCTGCGCGAATGAACCGCGAGGGCGCGGTCGGCCGCACATCGGATCTACTTCCGCCGCGTGTGCCGTGTCGCGCGCAATGCACGCGGGTGACACGATCCCGAGCGCTACGTATCGCTTCCACGCGCGCGGTACGCCGGCCGATCGCGTGCGCGAATCCGCGTGGGAACAGTGGTGCGTGCCCGCTCACTTGCCGGCGGCACCGCAATCGAGGTCTGCATCATGAAGCACTTCAATCCGCTCGGTTCCACCGTGCTCGTCGCGTTGTTCGCATCGCCCGGCGTCGCGCAATGCCCGGACTGGGTCGGCGGGCACCACGCAGCCGGATTCGATCGGCCAGTGGACGTGCTGCGCACGATCGACGACGGCGGCGGCGACCGGCTCTACGCTGGCGGGCTGTTCATGAACGCGTTCGGCGTCTCGTCGCGCCACGTCGGCAACTGGAACGGCTCGACGTGGACGCCGATGCCTGGATTCGCCTCGACGAACGGGCACGTCGCGCGCGACTTCGCGCTGTACGACGACGGCCTGGGCGCGGGGCCGAGGATCTTCGCGTCGATGACGCACCTCGGCGACGCGAACAATGTCTCCGGCATGCGTCGCTGGTCGGGCTCCGACTGGCAACAACCCGGTGCGCGCGGCAACGCGAATCCTGGACATCCGACCAACGCGGACGGAATGGCCGTGCTCGATTCGGGCGTCGCGCCGGTGCTCTACGTGGCCGCGGACCAGAACTTCGGCCACTTGCGTCTCCGCTGGTGGAACGGCGTGAATTGGGCGTGGGATTTCACGACGGGGGCGATCCGCGCGCTGTTCGTGTTCGACGACGGAACCGGTCCCGCGCTCTACGTCGGCGGCAGCTTTGCGAACATCGGCGGCGTCCCGTTCAACGGCATCGCGAAGTTCGACGGCACGAACTTCCACGCGCTCGGCAGCGGTATCCAGTTCGATCGGTCCAGTTCGGGCGAGGGCGTGTTCACGATCGGCGCGTTCGACGACGGCTCGGGCGCAAAGCTCTACGTCGGCGGCAACTTCGAAGCGGCGGGCGGAGTGCCCGCGCAGAACATCGCTCGCTGGGACGGCGCGACGTGGTCGCCGCTCGGGTCCGGCATCTCCGGCTCGGCCGCGCATCCAGGCGACGTGACGGCGCGCGTCGCCGCGCTCGCCGTGTACCGGCACGCCAGCGTGTCGTCTTTGTACGCCGCGGGCACGTTCACGACCGCTGGCGGAGTCACCGTCAACCACGTGGCGAAGTGGGACGGCTCGAGCTGGTCGGCGCTCGGCAGCGGCATGGGCGGTGTCGCGGGTGTCGCGTTTTCCGATACGTATCAAACCGTTCCGCACGTCGTGAACACGCTCGCGGTGTTCGACGACGGCAGCGGCAAGAAGCTCTACGCCGCGGGGAACTTCACGGCGGCAGGCGGTCGCGGCGCGCACTACGCCGCCCAGTGGAACGGTGTGGAGTGGTCGCCGCTCGAATCGGCGACCGGCGTTTCGAGAACGATCCGCGCGCTCACGTCGGGCACTCGCCCCGATGGAGTCGCAGCGGCGGTCTACGCGGGCGGCGAGTTCCAAGTCGCCGGCGAAGCGCTCTCGAATCGCGTGGCGGAATGGAACGGCACGGAGTGGTCCGCGCTGGGGAGCGGTGTCAACGGCACCGTGCTCGCGCTGAAGCTCTTCGCCGATCCCAGCGTGAACGCACGCTGTCCCGACCTCTACGCGGCGGGCTCGTTCACCGAGGCCGGCGGCGCCGCGGCAGTTCGCATCGCGCGCTGGGATGGCGAGACGTGGTCGCCGCTCGGGGGCGGCGTGAGCGGCAACGTGTTCGGCACTCCGCCGGTGGTGCGGGCACTCGAGGTGTTCGACGGCGGCAACGGACCTGAGCTGTACGCGGCCGGTGCCTTCACGACGGTCGATGGATCGACGATGGCGAGCATCGCGCGCTGGGACGGCGACAGTTGGACGAACGCCGGCTCGCTCGGTGTCAGCGCGGGGCTGTTCGATCCGCTCGGTGTGTACGCGCTCGCGGTGTGTGACGACGGCTCAGGGCCGGCGCTGTACATCGGTGGTGAGATCGCCCTCGCCGGCGATCCGAGCGGCCAGACACCGATCTCGGAGATCGTGCGCTACGACGGCGTGCATTACTCGGCGCTCGGCGCCGGCCTGCCCAGTACCGTGTTCGCGATCCTCGGGTTCGACGATGGCAGCGGACCCGCGGTGTACGCGGGCGGGCGATTCGGCATCCAGCGCTGGGACGGCACGAGCTGGACGAACATCTACGCAGGTGCGGTCGTGCGCACGCTGCACGTGTTCGACGACGGCAGCGGTCCCACGCTCTTTGCCGGCGTCGAGACGCTCGGGTCCTCCGGTTCGACGCGCGGCCTCGTGCGTTACGACGGGAGCAGCTTCACGACTCCGGGCGGTGGCGTGACGGTCACGGATCTCACGCTCGACACCGTGGCCGGGAGCGTCTACGCGCTCGCGAGCACGACCGATCCCGCGACCGGCCAATCGAGCTTGTGGCTCGGCGGCACGTTCCAGCGATCGGGCTCGGTCGGCGCGACGAACTTCGCACAGTGGCGCGGCTGCGGCAGCGCGACGGGCACGGCGTACTGCTTCGGCGACGGATCGCTACCGACGCCGTGCCCGTGCGCGCCGCCGGATGTCGTTCCGAATCCGAGCGGGACCGCTGGCGCGGGTTGCGCCAACTCGTTCCACCTCGACGGCGCGAAACTCGTCGCGGTCGGTGCGCGCAATCCAGATGCGGTCGTGCTGCAAGCGAGCCGCTTGTCGCCCGCGGGCTTCGCGTTCTGCATCGTCGGAACGGGAGCGGACGTGAACGGCGTGGCGGTGGGCGACGGCGTGCGCTGCGCCGGCGGAGCGCTGACACGCTTCGGCTCGCAGTTCGCCGTGTGTGGCAAGCTCGTGTATCCAAATGCTGCGGCGGGCCTCACGCTGCCGCTGTCCGTGGTGAGCGGCGTTACGCCCGGCGGCGGCGCGACGCGGCACTACCAGGTCTACTACCGCAACGCGGCCACCGCGTTCTGCGGTCCGGGCACGGCCAACCTCTCGAACTCGTACGCGATCACTTGGAACTGAGCGGCGCGCGATCGTCGCGTTCGCGCGCATGCTGCTGAAGCAGCCGGCGGTGAAAGTGCTCGCCCGCATTTCTCACCACGCCCGTCGCGAGGGCGCGATGGATCCCGCGCAGATTGATGAACCGTGCGCGTCGCCCGGAGCGTGCTTGTGTCGCAGTGCGCTCGCGTACCGTCGCGATTCGACGACGAGGCTGAGCGACAGCCGTGTTCCGATCACCCGTTCGCGCGCGTGCGCGCCTGCTCGCCACCTCTGGAGGTCCATCATGCTGTGCCGACTCCTCATGCTCGTGATCGCGCTCGTTGCATCCCGCACCGCACTGCGCGCGCAGTGCGCCACGTGGGAGACCGGACCCGGCAATCCGGGACTCAACGCGCCGGTGTGGTCGCTCGTGTCGTTCGACGACGGCTCCGGTCCGTCGCTGTTCGCCGGCGGCACGTTCACGACGGCCGGCGGCGCGCCGATCGGCTTCGTCGGGCGCTGGGATGGTGTCGCGTGGCACGACCTGGCCGGCGGCATGAACGGTCCCGTGTTCTCGCTGTGCGTGTACGACGACGGCAACGGTCCCGCGCTCTACGCCGGCGGTCGCTTCTCACTCGCCGGCAACGTCGCCGCGAGCTCGATCGCGAAGTGGGACGGGACGAACTGGAGCGCGCTCGGCGCGGGCGTCGTGGGCTGCAACTTCGCGAGCTGCCGCGTCGTGCTCGCGATGGCGACGCACGACGACGGCAGCGGCAACGCGCTGTTCGTGGCCGGCGACTTCAACACCGCGGGAGGCGTACCCGCGAGCCGCATCGCGAAGTGGCAGACGAGCGCGTGGACGACGCTCGGCAGCGGGCTCGACGCGAACGTCAACGCGCTCACCGTCTTCGACGATGGCAGCGGATCCGCGTTGTACGCTGGCGGCGCGTTCACGAACGCGGGCGGCGTGAGCGCGTCGCGTGTGGCACGTTGGCGCGGCGGTGCGTGGTCGTCGCTCGGCAGTGAATTCGGTACCTCGCCGTCGAGCCGCGTGAACACGCTCACGGTGTTCGACGACGGTGCCGGATCGGCGCTGTACGCGGGCGGCGCGTTCGCCTTCACGGTCGCGGGCCAGAGCATTCGCCTCGTCGCCAAGTGGGGCGGGACGAGTTGGAGTCCGGTCGGATTGCTCAGCGGGACCCAGGCCGGCGCCGCGGTCAATGCGCTGCGCGTGTTCGACGACGGCCACGGCGGAGGGCCGGCGCTGTACGCCGGCGGTACGTTCGTCGAGCCATTCCCGTCGCAAGGAAGCCAGCACACGGCGCGTTGGACCGGTACGAACTGGATGCCGCTTGGCTTCGGCATGCACGGTGTCTTCGACGGGATCATGCAGCCGGCCGTGCTCGCGCTCGGCGTGCACGACGACGGCTTCGGCAGTCGCTTGTACGCCGGCGGCCATTTCCGCGTCGCGGGCACGATCGGCGCGCGCAAGCTGGCGTCGTGGGGGCGGTGCAATCCGATCGGTACGCCATTTTGCTTTGGCGACGGATCGCTTCCGACGCCGTGCCCGTGCCTTCCGCCCAACACCGTGCCGAATCCGAGCGGTGGCAGCGACGGCGGCTGCGCGAACTCGTTCCACTTGGACGGAGGGCGCATTCGTGCGAACGGCCGTACGAATCCGGATCGAGTGCAGCTCATCGCCTCGAACCTTCCGCCCGGGAACTCGTTCGGCGTGTTCTTCGGCGGTGACGCGGTCATCGCGGGCGGCTTCGCGTACGGCGACGGTGTGCGTTGCGCCGACGGCACGTTCGTGCGCTTTGGAGGGCAGGAGTCGCTCGGGGCGACGATGTACTACCCGAACGGCTTCAAGGGGATCATGTTGCCGCTCTCGATCGTGAGCGGCGTGGTGCCGGGTTCGGCGGTGACGCGCTACTACCAGTGCGCGTACAGGAACCCGGTGTTCAACTTCTGCTCGGCCAGCCTCTACAACATGACCGATGCGGTGGAGATCGTCTGGTAGCGCTCGCGGCGTCCGCCGCGAGCGCATGCGCGAAGCGCGCCTTGCGCCCGCGCTTCGCGGGCCAAGCGCGCGGAGCGCTTTAACCGGCGGGGACCCGTTGCAGCTGCTTACGCTAGCCTGTGACGCGTCACGTTGCCGTTGCCGCTCAGTTGCCGTGGCGCAGTCTGCGGCATTCGGCGCGCTGGCGAAGAGATGACGGTCTGTCGCAACACGCATGCTCGCATCCGCGCAACTCGCAGATGAAGAGCGCAAGCAGACTGCACGTCACAGTCGAGCGTTCGCAGTTGAGCAGGGGCCTCGCCGGTTAAAGCGCATGCGGTGCTGAT
>JBJXHG010000044.1:0-4594 GCA_046160865.1 Planctomycetota bacterium
TTAGAGCCTCTAACAGAATGAGCCGGCGCATCGCGGGCAGCAGCGAGTCGAGGCGAGCAAGACGCGCCGACGAAGCGTATTGCGCCGCAATACGCAGAGGAGGCGCAACGCCGCGAGCCCGGCTCGCGGCTGCCTGCGATGCGGCGACGCATTCTGTTAGGGGCTCTTACGAGCTCCGCGCAGCTTCCCCCCTGCGTGCGCGCCGGTCGCGCGCTAACCTCGTGCGCTCACTTTCCCCGGCGTACGTCCCGATGGCACGGTCCAGCACGATCCAGGTCTTCGTTCCCGCCCCGCTGCGCGAGTACAGCGGCGGCGCGTCGGAGCTCTCGACGGAGGGATCGAGCGTCCGCGAGGTGCTCGGGGAGCTCGAGCGCACGCATCCGGGCCTCTATCGCAGCGTGTGCGACGACACCGGTGCCGTTCGCCGCCACGTGAACCTGTTCGTGAATCGCTCGCACATCCGCGAGCTCGACGGGGTCGATTCGAAGCTTGCCGCGGGCGACGTGCTCACGATCATGCCCGCCGTTTCCGGAGGTTGAATCCATGTCCAAGCGCGTCGTCATCTGCATCGGAACGAAGAAGGGCCTGTTCGTCGCGGAAGGCGCGAAGACAAGAGCGCGCTTCGAGCTGCGCGGTCCATTCGGCTCCGGCGTCGCCGTCTATTCGGCGCTCATCGACACGCGCAGCACGCCACGCATCTTCGCTTCGAGCTGCAACCCGTTCTTCGGGATGAAGGTGCTGCGCTCGAACGATCTCGGCAACACGTTCAAGGAGACGAAGTCCGCGCCCGCGTTCCCGAAAGACGACGGCCGCGCGCTCGCGAACATCTGGTCGATCGAGGCCGGGGCCGGCAAGAAGGATCTCTTGTGCGGCGTCGAGCCGGCGTCGCTGTTCAAGAGCGGCGACAACGGCGACTCGTGGGAGATGGTGCCCGGCATCAGCAACCACGCGCACGCGCGCCAGTGGCAACCGGGCAACGGCGGCTTGTGCATGCACACGATCGTGCGCGACAAGAACCGCGTGCACCTCGGGATCTCGACGGGCGGGCACTATCTCAGCGAGGACGGCGGCGAGACGTTCCACGCCGCGAACAACGGCGTCGGTGCGGGCTTCGTGCCCGATCCGTATCCCGAGTTCGGGCAGTGCGTGCACAAGATCGCGAATCACAAGGACGCGCCCGGCCGGCTGTACATGCAGAACCACGGCGGGTGGGCGGCGTGGGACGGACCCGGCGGCCCGCGTCCCGACATCGGCGTCTTGCGCAGCGACGACCACGGCAAGACCTGGCGCTCGATCGCGAAGGGCTTGCCCTCTGATTTCGGCTTCCCGATCGTCGTACACCCCGACGACGCGGACACGCTGTACGTGATGCCGCTCGAGCCGATGACGCGCACGTGTCCGGGCGGCGTTCCGGCCCTCTGGCGCAGCGAAGACGGCGGCGATTCGTGGCGCAAGCTGACGAAGGGTCTGCCGAAGAAGAACGGCTACTTCACCGTGCTGCGCGACGCCATGGACGTCGACGAGCTCAAGTCGCCCGCGCTCTACTTCGGCACGACGACCGGCCAGTTGTGGATCGGCCGCGACGGTGGCGAGGAGTGGGAGTGCCTCTTCGATTCGTTGCCGCCGATCTCGTGCGTGAAGGTGGCCGTGGTGGAGTGAGCGGGGGGGGACGCGTCGGTCAGTCACCAACGCGCGCACGCAAGAACACCAAGTCACGGTGGTACTCGAGGAACCCGCTCTGCCGCTTGGTGAAGCTGCCGACATCGATCTCGCGATCGACGGGGACACCCATCCGCTTCAGCGATTCGCCGTGCGCGACCGGTGAGACGAGCAGGCGACCGTCGTCGCGGAAGGAGATGAAGCCGCGGTCGAACAAGTGGTCGATCGACGGGGTCAGCAAGAGCCCGTTCTCGGCGTCGAGTCGCTCGTCGTTCTCGCAGTCGCGCCACGGCTTGCAATGACTCGCTCGCAAGTGCTCCGCGCGGTCGACGTGCGTCAAGCGGCATCTGTGCTCCACTCGCTGCACGCGCTCCCGGAACAATCCCTGTCCGCGGCGCGCGAGCACGAGCGCCTGCTTCTCCGTCTCCACGATCTTCGGATCGTCCTCGATGCCGGCACGGAGATGCTCTTCCCAGAGGAGCACTTCTGCATTCGGTGACGTGGGCTCGTGATCCGTGACCAGCTCGTTGCGAGCGAGCGCAGCGACCTCGGTGCCGATGAGGTCGGCGAGGACGAGTGCCAAGGTTCGCGGCAGCTCGGTCAGGTAGATCGCCTGCACGCCGCGTCCGTCCCGCAAGAGCGGTGAGTAGCGAGTCGGCAAGAGCGGCCGCAGCTGTTCGATCCACGCCGCCGGTCGGAACTGGCTTGGCAGGCGGTGAAATCCGACGTCGACGCGCCAGCCGATGGCGTCCCAGTTCCTGCCGGCGTTGCCGAACTCGAGCGGCTTCGGCGCCTCGTACGCATACGAGCGCGCGACTCCGAAGGCGGGGATGTGCTGCTCCGCGAAGGAGAACACGAGGTCGCCGGGTGCGACCTCGCGCATGAACTCGTAGAACGGATTGCGGCTACCGTTCGACTTCCGCTTCGGCGACCAAAGATAGCCGCCAGCGATCTCGTGGCGGTACGTCTGGTTCTGGTTGACCCACCAATAGCGCACGGAGCTCGTGTTCCTCGACGCGATGCGAGCGTAGCTCGTGGCTGCCCGAAGAGCGACGTCGTGTTTCGAGGTCGATCTATTGCCAGGATCCAATGCTTGAACGTCGCACCGGTTTGCGGGTCTGGACGGCTGAACGTGGTGACCCTCGGGACGTGACCGGCGCATCGCGCTTCGTGCTCAGATGTCTTGCCAGACCTGTTGCGTGCCGCAACTGGGTGGGCATGCTCTTGGGCGCTGTGCCGCATCTGCCATTCATCGCCGTAACCGATCAACGCTGGTTCGACTTCTTGTCATCGATCAGCGAGCACGGCGTTGTCGACGAAGTGAATTTCTGGTCTCCGAAAGCACAGGGCCCCATGAAGACCCTGCGCCCAGGGGAGCCCGTGTTCTTCAAGTTGAAGAGCCCGCTGCACTGCATCGCGGGCTACGGATTCTTCGCGCACTTCTCGCTGCTCGATCTGGGACTCGCTTGGGAGACGTTCGGCGCGCGCAACGGATTCATGGACCGCCAGCAGTTCTTCCGCGGCCTGAGCGGCTACCGCGGCACGAATCGGATGCAAGAGGATCCAGCCTCGAGGCCGCTCGCCTGCACCATGCTCCGCGAGGCTGTTTTCTGGCCAAAGTCGCGCTGGATTCCCTGGGGTCGAGAACAAGGCTGGGCGATGAACAACACCCGCGGTGCCACGGAGCGAGATCCGTCGCGCGCGGATCGCCTGCTGCGAGAAATCGAGTTCGACCACCACGTCGAGCCGGAAGAGTTCGCTCCGTCGTTCCAACTCGTCGACGTCGACTCGCGAGCAATCGAGTCGGCGCAGATCTACCGTCGCGAGGGTCAAGGCGCTTTCCGCGCACGCTTGCTCACCGCCTACAAGAACCGCTGTGCCGTCAGTGGGGAGAAGACCGTTCCTGTACTCGATGCGGCGCACGTGCAGCCCTACCTGGGACCACGCAGCAACCACATCCAGAATGGACTGCTGCTCACAAAGGAGCTGCACGCACTGTTCGATCACCGGCTGCTGACGATCACGCCCGAGTATCGGGTTCGGGTGTCGTCGAAGATCCGCGAGAAGTGGAGCAACGGCCGCCGTTACTACGAGTTCAACGATCGTGAGCTCGTTTCGATTCCGACCGCGGACGACCAGCGCCCGAGTCGCGATGCACTCCGATGGCACAATGAGTATTGGTTCCAGCCCTGACCAATGGCTTGAGCCACCGTGCTGCGCGACGCCATGGACGTCGACGAGCTCAAGTCGCCCGCGCTCTACTTCGGCACGACGACCGGCCAGCTGTGGATCGGCCGCGACGGTGGCGAGGAGTGGGAGTGCCTCTTCGATTCGTTGCCGCCGATCTCGTGCGTGAAGGTGGCCGTGGTGGAGTGAGCGGGGCGGCGGTCGCCACGCAGAATTCGGCGCGCGACGATCTCGACGCTTGCGACTTCGACGTCCTCCGTCCGGAATAGAGCGCGCGCGGCTGCGCAGGGCGCGGCCCGCCGCGCTCCCCGCCGGCTCGTTCGCCGTCCACGACTCGGAGACTCCGTCATGCTCAGGCACGCCTTCTACTTGTCCGTCGCACTGTTCGTCCCCACGTTGGCCCAGGCGTGCGAAGCGTCCGAGCACACGCTCGCGACGCGCGTGGTCGTTCCTCCGTCCGCCATTCCGAGCGCAGACGAGCTGCGCTCGATCGAGCTCGTGCGCCTCGACGGCAGCTCGACGTCGCTCGGCGAGCTCGTGCCCGGCTTCGCGCGCGGCGAGCTCGTCGTGCTGTGCATGACCGAGGTCGGTTGCCCGGTCGCCGGCAAGCTCGCGCCGCGGCTCGAGCGCCTGTCGAACGCGTTCCGCGCGCGCGGTGTGCGCTTCGTCGGGCTCGACGCGAGCGCGCAGGACTCGCTCGCCGAGATCGCGCGCGAGTCGTCGGAGTTCGAGCGCACGTACCTCGTGC
>JBJXHG010000045.1:0-4864 GCA_046160865.1 Planctomycetota bacterium
AGCAGCCCAACATCACGCCCGCAATGAAGCTCGGACTGGCCGCGAAACGCTTTCGACTCAACGAGTTCTTCGCCGTTCACGGACGATTCCAACACGCGCTACAAGCACAATGAACGGGGACAGACTCCTACCAGGAACTCGATGAGTCCTCGTCCGCTGGCCCGAGCTTGCCCAGCACCGACTCGAGCAGCGCGCGCGTGTCGTACAGCTCGCCCGCCTTCATCACCGTGTGGACCGTGCGTGTCGCGGTGATGTCGCGCAGCGGATCGCCGCGTACGACCAGTAGATCCGCCAGCTTACCCGCCTCGATCGAGCCGAGCCGGTCGCCCATGCCGATGGCGCGCGCACCGTTCAACGTCGCGATGCGCAGCGCGTCAGCGGGTGGAATGCCGGCCTGCACGAGCGCCTCGAGCTCGCGGTGCGCCGAGAACCCGGGCAGGTACTCGCCGCTGCTGAAATGATCGGTGCCGAGCGAGATCGTTCCGCCCGCATCGAAGAAGCGCTTCGCGAGCTTGCGATTGACGCGCTGGATCTTCTCGAACTGCTCGTCGACGCGGCGCGTGCGTTGTGCGACCGCGTCGCGCACGAAAGGCGTGAAGAAGAGGCGCTCGTCCACCCAGTGCTCGTACCCCACTTCGCGTCGGCCGAAGTAGCCGTATGCGGTGAGCGTCGCGTCGAACGTCACACGATGCTCGACGAAGAGGCGCAGGATCGCGTCGACGCGCGGGTCCGCAGGATCGAGCTCCGCGAGCGAGTCGTACGCGGAACGTGTCGCAGGCAGCGTGTCCCCGCCGACGAAGTGCTCGATGCGATCGATGCCCATGCGGATCGCGTCCTGCGGGTTCACCGAATCCTTGAAGCCCGAATCGAGGTGCGCGGTGACGGTGAGCCCGTGGTGGTGCGCGCGCTCGATGAGCACACGCAGCTGCCGCGCGCGGATGCCTTTCGCCTTGAAGCCTGCGACGCCTCGCTCGACCCAGTGATCGATGTCGCGCACGAGATCGCCGTCGGAGATGTCGTGGCTCCAGCCCGCGCGCGCGCTTCCGTAATAAGGGCCTGAGTTCAGGAGCCGCGGCCCGAGCTGCTCGCCCGCGTCGATGCGACGACGCAGGTCGAGCATGTCCTCCGGGTCGTACTCGCCCGCTGGAAACGTCGTGGTGACGCCGTTCGCGAGATAGACGACGGGATTCACGCGCGTCTCGTCGCGCCGCCGCGTGAAGAGCTTGACGTTGTAATGAGCGTGCAGGTCGACGATCCCGGGCAGGACGAAGTCGTCGTCCGTGAGCTGCACGACACGCAGGCCGGCGTGCTCCGACGCATCGGCGCCGACCTCGAAGAAGCGGCCGCCGCGCACGACGATGCCGGTGTTGAGCGAGAAGGCGCCGCGCGCGGTGTCGAAGACGTGACCGCCGGTCACGACCAGGTCGCGTGTCGTCGCGACGGCCGAGCCAACCGCAGCGTGCAGCAGGACGGCGGTGAGAGCGAGGGATCGCATGGCGAGAGAGTACGGTCGACGCGCGTGCGGAACTCGCGCGAAGTGCACGCCGCGTCCGCCTGCCGCACGCCGCGCGCATCCATGCAATACTGAGCACGACGAGAGACCCCTCGCCCGGCCTGCGGGCGTTTCACCGGCCGAACGGATCCCTGCCATGCTGCGACTCGACCTACACCACTGGACTTGCGCCACGACCGTGACCGTCGTCGCAGCCGTCGCGCTCGCTCCGCTCGCCGCCAGCCAACACCAAGCGGTCGGCGGCCACCAGCCCGCTCGCTACCAGCGCCGGTCGTCGCCCTGCGAGGCGCCGCTCTTTCCAAGCCCGATGTACCGGACTGGATCCGGCACCGCGTCGGTCGCGCTGGGCGACTTCGACGGCGACGGGGACCGCGACATCGCGGCCGCGAACGCGGACTCCGACGACGTCTCCGTGCTCACGAACGATGGCGACGGCACGTTCGCACCCGCGACGGCGTACGGCGCCGGTGACGCACCGACTGCGATCGCGACGAGCGACCTCGACGCCGACGGCGACTTGGATCTCGCGGTGACGAACGGGAACTCGAGCAACGTGTCCGTGTTCCTCAATCAAGGGACCGGCACGTTCTCCGCGCACGTGACCTACGCGACGGGGTTAGGTCCGACGGCGATCGCGATCGGCGATCTCGACGGCGACGGAGATCCGGACCTCGCGGTCGCCAGCGTCGGAATGGGCACCGTGTCCGTGCTGCTGAACCTGGGCGCCGGCACGTTCGGAGCGCACGCGGCCTACAACACCGGATTCACTCCGATCTCGATCGCGATCGACGATCTCGACGGCGACGGCGACAACGATCTCGCGGTCGCGAACTACGACGGGCCGTCGCCGACGCCCGGCCCGTCCGCTTTGGCGATGAACAAAGGCTCGGTGTCCGTGCTCCTGAACCACGGCAACGGCACGTTCGCGCCCGACGTCGAGTATTGGACCGACTACGGCTCGGTCGCCGTCGCGATCACGGACATCGATGCCGACGGTGACCCGGATCTCGCCGTGGCGAACGACGTCGGCCAGTCGGTCTTGCTGCTCGAGAATCAGGGCAACGGCACGTTCGTGGGCGGCGGCGGGTTCTTCGTGAACGGCTCACCGAGTTCGCTCGCGCTCGACGATCTCGACGGCGACGGTGACGACGACTTCGTCACGACGGACGCTTTCGCGCGCACGGTCTTCGTGATCGAGAACCAGGGCGGCGGCACGTTCGTGGCGACGGGCGAATACCAGACCGGTCCCGACGCCCGCGCGGTCGCCATCGGCGATCTCGACGGCGACGGAGCGTCGGACCTCGCCGTCGCGTGCACGGTGAGCGTCGCCGTGCTGTCGAACGACGGCACCGGCACGTTCGGGCCGCAAGCTGCCGAGTACGCTGCGGCTCACAGCCCTCACGGCGTCGCGATGGGAGATCTCGACGGTGACCTCGACCAAGACCTCGTCGTCGCGAACTTCACTCTGGGGCGAGTCTCCGTCCTCGCGAACTCAGGGACCGGAGCGTTCGCGGCGCCCGCGAGCTACGTGAGCGGGTTCGGCACCCTCTTCGTGGCGGTCGGCGATCTCGACGGCGACTTCGATCTCGATCTCGCCGTGGCGCGGACCGGCGGGCTCAGCATCTCCGTGCTCCTGAACCAAGGCAATGGAACGTTCCCCGCGCAAGTGCTCTACACCACCGGGAACGCACCGCGATCCGTCGCCATCGGAGACCTCGACGGTGACGGCGACCAGGACCTCGCCGTCGCGAACTCGTCCACGGCCGACGTGTCCGTGCTCTTGAACAACGGCAACGGCACGTTCGCGGCGCACGTCACGTATCCGACGGGCAGCCAACCGAACTCCGTCGCGATGGGAGATCTCGACCTCGATGGCGACGTCGACCTCGTCGTCGCGAACGATGGACCGGACAACGTGTCCGTGTTGAAGAACCAAGGCAACGGCACGTTCGCCGCGCAAGTCGCGTACGCGACGGGAACCGCACCGCGCTGCGTCGCGATCGGCGATCTCGACCACGATGGCGACCAGGACCTCGCCGTCGCGACGGCCTCGAACGGCGTGTCGGTGCTCGCGAACCTCGGCAACGGCACGTTCGCAGCGCTCGTCGCCTACGCGACGGGCAACGCGCAGTCCGTCGCGATCGGCGATCTCGACCACGACGGCGACCGAGATCTCGCCGTCGCGAACGAAGCGCCCGATCACGTCTCCGTGCTCCTGAACAGCGGCAACGGCAGCTTCGCGACGCCGCTCCTGCACGCGACCGGTAGCGCACCCAAGTGCGTCGTGATCGGCGATCTCGACGGCGACGGACGGCGCGACCTCGCGGTGACGAACTCGGAGGGCGCGAGCGTCTCCGTGCTGCTGAATCGATGTCCGTGAGCGGCTGACGGACGCGAGAGCTCGCGGGGTTGGACGAGCGATGAGCGGAGTCAGCGCGGCGGTGAACGCAGCCTCGTGCGTCGCGCAGGCGAAGCGCCTGCTCCGAGTTGCCCGCGCGGACTCACGCATCCCCAGCGCGCACCGTCGTCTCCCTCGTGCTCCCGACATGCGCTGCGCAGGATCCACCCGACCAAACGCCTCACGTGCGGTGATTGGGCGCCCTGTTCGCCGAACTTCTTGCGGTGATTGCGTCGCTCTTCGCCGCGCGGGCGGGCACGATCTCTCGCGCGACATGGCTCGATCCCGACACGCCGCGCTACCATCCACGCCATGTTCGACCCCGCCACCTCGTTGCTCAGCCGGCTTCTAGAAACTTGCGCGGTGGAGCTGCAGAACGACCCAGCCAATCCGGAGATCTGGGCGAAGGCTCGCGAGGCGCTCGGCGCGGCGCGGACGAGCGATCCCGATCTCGCCGCGGTGGTCGACGCGCTGGACGCGAAGGGACTGCGCGCGATCGTCGAGCTCTGGCATGCGCACACGCGTCCGCTCCCGGCGCAAGACCAAGAGGTGCTGCGGCGTGCGATGAAAGCGTTCGAGAAGAGCTTGCGCGCCACGAAGCTCGACGACGAGTCGCGCCTCGGCGGTCGCGGGATGAGCGGCGGACGCCTTTCCGGGATCCTCGGCATCCAGCCGCCTTCGCGATTCAGCCGCGAGGTCTGGAACGAGCTCGTCCGCCAAGGTCGGCTCAAGGGCGGGCACCAAGGCATCTACGAGCTCGGCCTCGGGTGAACGCGAGAGTCCGTCGCGCTCGAGAGCGCGGATGAAACGGCGAGGCGCACCGCGTCTAGCCTGCATTGCTCACCACGTCCGTCGCGAGGGCGTGACAGCTCGCTTCGGGCAAGGCGTTGCATCGGAATCGACCGGAGGCGACCTGTTGGGTCGGCGAGGATCGATTCCGATCCAACAACGCC
>JBJXHG010000046.1:0-51648 GCA_046160865.1 Planctomycetota bacterium
GCGCACGGCAGACCGCGCCACGAGCGAGGGCACGCGGTCGCTCCGCGCGGCACGCCGCGCTACGCTTCCTCGTCGGAGCGAACGGGAGGAACGTCGAGTGAAGCACGGCTGGACGGGCGGTCAGTACAGCCTCGTGCGCGGCGTGTTCGGCTACGCGCTCGCGCTCGTGTTCTTGCGCGACGGCGCAAGTGCATTCGAGCGCGTCGCCGGCGTCGAGGCCGAGCTGCTCGTCCCGACGGCGATCGGCGCGGCGCTCTTGCTCGCGGTCGGCAAGTTCGAGCGCGGCGCGGCGATCTACCTGACGGGTGCGTGCGCAATCGCGGCAGCGAGCGCGCGCGGGCTCGGCGCGTGGGATGCGCTCGCCGTGGTCGCGCTCATGTTTGCGTGCGTGCCGAGCGCGCCATTTGGATCGTGGTCGGCCGCCGGGCGCGTCGATCCACGCGGCGCTTGGCGCATGCCGACGTGGGTTCACGCGGCGGCGTGGATCGCGATGATCGCGGGCTACGTGTACTCCGCAGCGAGTCGTGGCCCTGACCTGTCGCGCGCGCTCGATCTCGGCCTCGCGGCCGCGTGCTTGCTCCCGGTCATCCGACCGTGGGCGTGGTCGACCACCATCGCGTTGAGCGTGGTGCGCGCGGTGATCGATGCGGATCCGAGCGGCACCGACGTCGGCCTGCTGTGCTTGCACGCATTCACGTTCGATCCGCGCTGGATCCCGGCGCGCGGCGACGCGGCGCAGTCGGATCGCGTCTACTACGACGGCGAGTGCGGCCTGTGCCAGCGCTTCGTGCGCTTCGTGATCGCCGAGGACGTGCACGGTGCGCTGCGCTTCGCGCCGCTACAAGGCGCGAGCTTTCGCGCCTTCATCGAGCCGCGCGCCGGCGCCGGCGTCGACTTGCCGGACAGCGTCGTCGTCGAGACGGGCCCGAGCTTGCTCGTGCGCTCGAACGCCGTGCTGCACGTATTGGAACGACTCGGCGGGATCTGGCGCGCGCTCGGCGTGATCGCGCGCTGCGTGCCGTGGCGCGTGCGCGACGTGGCGTACGACGCGATCGCAAGGACGCGCAAGGTGTTCTTCCGCGCGCCGCCGTCGGCGTGTCCGGTGCTGCCGGCCGACCTCGCGGCGCGCTTCGATCCGTAGATCGAGTCGGCGCGCGGCACTACCATGGCTGCATGCTGGGCCGCACGCGCATGCTCTGTCTCTTGATCGCGGGCGCGCTCAACGCGTGCAATCGCGCGCGCGCACCGCGACCCGACATCCTGCTCATCTCGATCGATTCGCTGCGCAGCGATCACCTGGGTTGCTACGGCTACGCGAAGCCGACGAGCCCGCGCATCGATCGACTCGCCGCCGAAGGCGTGCGCTGCGAGACCGCGATCACGACGACGTCGTGGACGTTGCCTGCGCACGCGGCGATGTTCACCGGCCTCTTCGATTCTGCGCACGGCGTCGTCGACAACGGGCTCGCGCTCGCACCGGGGCATCGCACGCTCGCAGAGCTCTTGAAAGAGGACGGCTACCGCACGGCCGGATTCTTCGGCGGGCCGTACCTGCATCCGGTGTTCGGTCTCGGGCAGGGCTTCGATCACTACGAGAGCTGCATGAGCGCGATGCCGAGCGACGACGCCGTGCTCTCGATGTCGCAGCAGGACGTCAACGCGTCGCACCGCGACGTGACTGGGCCGCGCACGCTCGACGCGTTCACACGCTGGCTCGACGGCACGAGCGAAGAGCCGCTCTTCGCGTTCGTGCACCTGTGGGACGTGCACTACGACTACATCCCGCCGCCGGAGTACGCACAGCTCTTCGATCCCGATTACACGGGCTCGCTCGATGCCTCGAACCTGAAGCACAACCAGGCGATCGAGCCCAAGATGGCGCCGCGCGATCTGCAGCACTTGATCGCGCTCTACGACGGCGAGATCCGCTTCACGGACGACGTGATCGCGAAGATGCTCGCGGCGCTCGAGAAGAAGGGACGCCTTTCGAACACGCTCGTCGTCATCACGGCCGACCACGGCCAGGAGTTCTTCGAGCACGGTGGCAAGGGACACCAGACCACGCTGCACGAGGAACTCGTGCGCGTGCCGCTCGTGTTCTGGTGGCCGAAGGAGCTCTCGACTGCGCGCGTCGTGCACGACCAAGTCCGTCTCGTCGATGTGCTGCCGACGATTCTGGCGCTCGCGAGCGTCGACGGTGTGCCGCGTGTGCAAGGCCGCGACATCGGTCCGCTGCTCCGCGGCGAGACGCTGCCGCCGGCGCCCGCGCTGTGCGAGCTGTACGCCGACGCGAAGGAGCTGAGCGCGGTGCGCACGAACGCGCTGAAGGTGTATCGCAACCGTCGCACGGACGGCGTGGTCACGGGCGGCTTCGACCTCGCCGCGGACCCGGGCGAGCGCGCGGACCTGCGCAACGACGCGCGCGTGCAGCGCGGTCTCGCGGACTTGCAACTAGAGCTCGGGCTCGCGCTCGAGTTCCACACGAAGCTCGGCCACGGAGTGCGCAAGATCGACGTCGACGCCGACATGCAGCGCCGTCTGGGCACCCTCGGCTACACGGACGGCGACGGCGAGAAACCGAAGTAGCTGCGCGCAGAAGAGGACTGGAAATGGCATCGACCACGATCGCGTTCGACATCGAGGTCGCCGGCTTCCCGTGGGAGGAAGTCGACGAGCACACGCGCGGCTATCTCCTGTCGCGCGAGCACGACGAGAAGCGCCGCGAAGCGATTCCCGACCGCACGGGTCTGTATCCCGGTCTCGGCAAGATCATCGCGATCGGCATGTGGCTCGTCGAAGAGGACCGCGGGCTGATCCTGCTCGAAGGCAAGGCAGCCGAAACGCACGAATGGAGCAAGGTCGCGGGCTCGAAGATCTTCCGCGGCGACGAGCGCGCGCTGCTCGAGAGATTCTGGGAGCTCACCGGACGCGCGAAGACGCCGCGCATGCCGCGCCTCGTCTCGTTCAACGGTCGCGACTACGACGGGCCGATGCTGATGATCCGCTCGGCGCAACTCGGCGTGCGCCCGTCGCGGCAGATGGTGCCGAAGCGCTACGACATGTCGGAACACTGCGACTTGGTCGAGGTGTTCAACTTCATGGGCGCGACGCGCGATCGCTACTCGCTCGAATACTGGTGCCGCCGCTTCGACATCGAGAGCCCGAAAGGCTCGATCGACGGCTCGCAAGTGGCGCGCGTCTACCGCGAGGGCCGCATCGACGACATCGGCGAGTACTGCTTGCGCGACGTGCGCGCGACCGCGCAGCTCTACAAGCGCTTGAGCCCGACGATCCTGCCGCATTTCAGCGGGGGCGTGTCGTGAGATTCGTAGGGGCGGGGAACAATCCGACGCGCATGCGTTCGATGCACCCATGAGACTGCGAGAGCACGACTCGAACGCTCACGCGAAGGCGCGCGCCGCGATCTATGGCGCCGTGTCGATGCTGCTCGCGATGGTCTGGCATCTCGCGATCGTCCCGCGCGAGGAGAGGTTCGTTCCCGAGCCGCTCTTCTTGACTCTGATGGCTTTCTTTGCCGCGACCACGATGGCGATCGCGTGGGTCGCGCGTCCGTTGCTCGCACGCAGCTCGGTCGTGTCGGCGGGCGCGTTCGGCGCGATCGTTCCGTTCGTCGGCGCGCTGATCCTCGGCGAGCTGATGGCAATCGCGATGTGGCTCGCGGATCCGGGCTACTTGCACTTCTTCGACGCTCCGGTGTTCGCTCTGCGGATCGCGATCGAACGCATCGCGCTCGTCGTTCCGCTCGGCATCGCGTCGATCCTCGTGCTGCGGACGGTGCTCGTCGTCGGGCGTCGAGCGGGCGACGTGCAGGCGCATTCGCGCTGACCCGCGCGCGCCGTTCGCCGCCCTTTTCGCACCACGCAGCTTCCGCTACGCTCGTCGCCCTTCGTTTCCGGAGCGCGTCACGACCGTGGATCTCGAACCCCTCAAGATCGAGCGCAAGCCGGCGCCGAAAGCCCGCACGCGCCGGCGCTCGTACGGTTGGATCGTCGTGCTCCTCGTCGTGGCCGTGGCCGCGTTCCTCTTCTGGGGCCGCATCCTCGCGACCGTCGACCGCTTCCGATTGCCGGAAGTGCAGATCACGCGCGTCGTGAAGAAGAGCGCGGCCGCCGCCGCGAGCGCGACCGGCGCGTCGGCGAACGGCTACATCGTGCCGAAGACGCGCGCGGCGCTGTCCGCCGACACGCCCGGGCGCATCGTCGAGATGAACGTCGTCGAGGGCTCGGTCGTGAAGAAAGGCGACGTCGTCGCGCGCCTCTACTCGGACGAGTACGCCGCCAACCTGCGCCGCGCCGAGGCCGACCTGAAAGTCGTGGAGGCGTCGCTCGATCGCGTACGCGCACAGATCGTCTCCGCTGGCGCCGACCTCGAACGCCTGCGCTCGGTCGAGAGCGCGGCCGCGGCCGATGTCACGCAGTACGAATCGCATTGGAGGCGCGCGGAGCTCGACTTCAAGCGCGCGGAATCGTTGCTCACCGCCAACGTCGGCAGCGTGCAGACGCGCGACCAAGCGCGCGCCGATCTCGACAGCGCACAAGCGCGCGTCACATGGTCGAAGGCGATGCTCGAAGCCGGCAAGCGCGGCGTGGTGCAAGGCGAGTCCATGGTCGCCGTCGCAAAGGCGACCGAAGCCGAAGCGATCGCGCAGCTGGAGTCATTTCGCGCCGCACGCGATCTCGCCAGCGCGACGCTCGAGAAGACCGAGGTGCGCGCGCCGTTCGACGGCATCGTCGTGCTCAAGGACGCCGAAGTCGGCGAGGTCGTGTCGCCCAACGTGCAAGGCGGAACGAGCGCGCGCGGCTCGGTCGTGACGATGGTCGACTTCGAGTCGCTCGAGGTGCAAGCCGAGGTGCCGGAGACGAGCCTCGCTGCGGTGAAGGTCGGCGAGCGCGCGCGCATCTACCTCGACGCGTATCCGCAGAAGCCGTATCCGGGCCGCGTCGATCGCATCTGGCCGACGGCGAACCGCACGAAGGCGACGGTCGAGGTGCGCGTCGAGTTCGAGGAGCGCGACGAGCTCTTGCGACCCGAGATGGGTGTGCGCGTCGTGTTCGGCGGCGAGGAAGGCAAGCCGCTCGAGAAGGAAGCCGAAGCCGTGATCTTCGTGCCGACGTCCGCGATCGTGAAGATCGCGGGACAGAGCGGCGTGTTCCTGGTCGAGCGCGACACCGTGCGCTTCGCGCCGGTGACGATCGGTGACGAGCGCGCCGGTCGCGTCGTCGTGGAGTCGGGGATCTCGGAAGGCGAGAGCGTCGTCACCGCTCCGCCGGCACGGTTGAAAGACGGCGATCGCGTGATCGTGAAAGGCAACGGATGAAAGCGCCCATCATCAAGCTCAACGGAGTCACGAAGAGCTACACGCGCGGCGGCGAGACGCTCACCGTGCTCAACGGCCTGAACCTCGAGATGGAAGAAGGCGGCTTCTTCGCGCTGATGGGGCCGTCGGGATCGGGCAAGACGACGCTGCTGAATCTCGTCGGCGCGCTCGACCAAGCGGACTCGGGCGAGATCTGGGTCGCGGGCGACGATCTCGCGCAGATGGGCGGTGCGGAGCTGTCCGCGTGGCGCGCGGCGAACGTCGGGTTCGTGTTCCAGGGCTTCAACCTGATCCCGGTGCTCTCCGCCGTGGAGAACGTCGAGCTGCCGCTACTCCTCACGAAGCTGTCGGGCAGCGAGCGGCGCAAGCACGCCGAATATGCACTGGAGCTCGTCGGTCTTTCCGACCGCGCGCGGCACCGGCCGTCGCAGCTCTCCGGCGGTCAGGAGCAGCGCGTTGCGATCGCGCGCGCGCTCGTGACGGACCCGAAGCTGATCTTGGCGGACGAGCCCACGGGCGACCTCGATCGCGCCTCGGCGAGCCAAGTGCTCACGTTGCTCACGCGGCTCAACAAAGAGCTCAAGAAGACGATCCTGATGGTGACGCACGACCCGCACGCGGCGGAGTCGGCGCAGACGATCGTGCACCTCGACAAGGGCCAATTGCTGAACGTCGAGCGGAAGAGCGGGTCGGCGGCGAGGTAGTCGCTGCGCAAGAAGAATCGGTCAGCGCGCTGCCAGCACGCGCGCGACCCATGTCGTTGCCGAAGCAGCGGCGCGCTACTTCCGCACCGGCCGCAAGAACGGTCCCTGCGGCGACGACACGACGAGCACGAGTCGCGGCGGCTGTCCCGCTTCGCGACTGTGGTAGTCGACTTGGCCCGCAGCCGTCGTCGTCAACGCGAACGCGAGCGGGCCGACACCGGCCGAGATCACGGAGCTCGTCACGTCCGCGCCGATCGTGCCGTCGCGCGACGACTGGGGGAGCTGCATCACGAGCGAGCCGATGGACGGCGCGCTCGCGTACGTGATGCCGAGCTCGCTCCACGTCGTGTCGTTCACGCGCGAGACGCGTCCGCCGCCGGATTGGTTCACGCGCAGCGAGAGTTTCGCGCGCACGATCGGACCGGACGTCGGCGGCACGTCGAAGCGCAGGTGCGTGTGGATCGGCGACGCGCCACCTTGCTCGAGCAGCAAGAGCGACGTGCCAAAGTTCGTCGCGGGGCTCGCTGCGCTGACGTGTGCGTCGGCCGTCGCGTCGACCGTCACGAGCGTCGTTCCCGGTTGCGCGGGCCACCAGGGCGCCGCGGTCACGTCGCTCGCGAAGAACGACGCGAGCAAGCCCGCGACCTTCACTTCGCCGGCCGGGCTCGGGTGCACGCGATCGCTCTCGAAATCCGAGAGCAGCCACACGAGACCGTCGGAGCGCGGGTTCGTTCCATCGGCCCACAGGTACGGACCCCACATGAGGAGCGGCGCGCGCACGGGACCGCCGAGCTGTCCGTAGTTCAGGCCCGTGTCGCCGTTGATTTGGTCTTCGACGAGCCACTTCACCGAGAAGCCCGACTCGTACGCTTGCGGCTCGGGATTCAAGGTGCCGGCCGACGAATAGCCGCCGTACGTGCGGCTCGACAAGTAACAGATCTTCAGGTTCGGAAACTTGTCGTGCAGGTTGTTCGCGACGAGTTCGAGATTCGCGCGCAGGCCTTGTGCGTGCACTGGGAAATCGTCGGCAGGATGCGATTCGGCTTCCTTGAGCCACGCGACTTGCACCTGCGCAGCGGTGAGCCCCAGCGCGCTGATGCGCTGCTGCATGATCGTCCAGTAGTTCGCCGTCGGATCCGCGAGCACCGTGGCCGTCTGGCCGCCGAAGCCGGTGTCGATGAGCACCACGCGCGCGTTGCGCGCGGCGTTCGCGTCCTGCGCGCGCTCGAACGCACCGAACTCGTGCGTCGTGTTCGACATGCCGACCGCGATCATCGCGACGAAGCCGTTCGGATCGGGCGCGCCCGCGGCGTTGCGCGGGACGATCTCGCTCGCTTTCGACAGTGCCGCTGCGAGGTGCGCGGCCGGCGGCGTGTTCACGCCGTCCGGATACAGCCCGCCTTGGAAGCCCTCGTGCGTTCCAGTTCCGAGGTCGTTGAGCGGCACGAGTCCCGTCGTTTGCGCGTGCGCAACGGTGGTGAGCACGATGCAACACGCGGCGAGATTTCGAATCGCGGAGCTTCGAATCATGGTGCGCCGCGCGCGTGCCGGGAAGAAGGGAGGATGGAGCGGCGAGAGCGTGGCGGCGCGATTGTAGCGGGCTGCGCCGAACTGGTGCGCGCGCGAAGCGTCGAGCGGAGGCGTCCGACCGACCGCAGCTCTCCGGTCGCTCGTATACTCGCGTCGGAGTAGCGGGAAGCGCGCGAACACGTAGTGAGGACATTCATGGTGGCGAATCGACTGGCGGGATGGCTCGTGTGCGCGGCACTCGTCGGCAGCGCACCTTCCTCCGCGGCGCAGTGCTCGACCTGGTCGCCGGGCTTCGCGCTGCAGGACGTCGACAATCACGGCGTGTGGGCGTTCGAAACGTTCGACGACGGGAGCGGTCCTGCGCTCTTCGCCGCCGGACGCATCCAGAACGCGGGCGGTCTCGCGGTGAACAACATCGCGAAGTGGAACGGCGCGCGCTGGTCGACACTCGGACTCGGCATCACGCACACGGGTCCGCAGATCGCGTTGATTTTCGAGCTCCAAGTGTTCGACGACGGCACCGGTCCCGCGCTGTACGCGGCCGGCTCGTTCACGAACGCCGGGTCCGTCTCCGCGAACAACATCGTGAAGTGGGACGGCAGCGCGTGGTCGCCGCTCGGCGCGGGGGTGAACGGCAGCGCTGGCGCGCTCGCGATTCACGACGACGGTACCGGGCCGGCGCTCTACGTCGGTGGCACGTTCACGGTCGCGGGCGGCGTGCCCGTGCAGAACGTCGCGAAGTGGAACGGCGCGAGCTGGAGCGACGTCGGCGGTGGTGCGTGGAATCCGACGGGCGGCGGCGTCGGAGAGTTGATCTCGTTCGACGACGGCAGCGGCTCCGCGCTGTACGCGTGCGGCAACTTCACGACGACGGCGAGCGGGCCGGCGAAAGGCATCGCGCGCTGGAACGGCACGACGTGGTCCGAGGTCGGCGGCGGACTCATGAAGTCGGGCGTTGCCGCATACTCGAGCGTGGGCGTCGTTTGGCATCCGCCCGCGCCTGCCCGTCCGTTGCTCGTGGTCAGCGGAAGGTTCGACACCGCCGGCGGCGTATCCGCGAACAACATCGCGTCGTGGGACGGCTCGAGCTTCGCGCCGCTCGGCGCCGGAACCGGCAGCTCGTGGGTGTTCGCGCTCGCGGTGTCGGATCTCGGCTCGAATCACGAGCGCTTGTTCGCCGGTGGCGAATTCGCGCAGTCGATCGATCCGCCGCTGCGGCTCGTCGCGTGGGACGGCACGAGCTGGTCGAATCCCGGCTTCGTCGGCTGGAACGCCTCCGTCGACTTCGGCCGGATCTTCGGGATGCACGAGCACGACGACGGGACGAACGGCCGACGCCTGTACGTGGGCGGCGACTTCAGCATCGATCTCGGCTGGAAGTCGACGGGCATCGTCGCGCTCGATGGCGTCACGACGCACGCGGCGATGGCGACGGGCAACGGCATCCAGGTCAACAAGTCCGTGACCGCGCTCACGGTGCACGACGACGGCGCGGATCCGGCGTTGATAGCGGGCGGCAATTTCGTGGGCGTCGCAGGTGGTGTCGCCCCGGGCGTCGCGCGTTGGGATGGCGGCGCTTGGTCGCCGATGGGGAGCGGACTCTTCTCGTTTGGCGCGGACGCCGTGCTGAGCTTGGCGACCTTCCGTGCCGCCGGCGGCTGTCCGACGCTGTACGCGGGCGGCGCGTTCGCCTACAGCGGCTCCGTGTTGGCGCGCGGCATCGCGCGCTGGGACGGCGCGCAATGGCAACCGCTCGTCGACGGCGCGAACCCCGGCGTCGTCGGGACGCCGCCCGGGCAGAGCTCGACGGCGCGCGTGCGCGCGCTCGTGGAGTACGACGACGGAGCCGGTGCACGCTTGTACGCCGCCGGTGTGTTCGCGACCGCCGGCAACTTGAGCGTGCGCAACATCGTGCGCTGGGACGGATCGCACTGGTCGAGCTGCGGCGACCTGAGCGGCGGCGACGGCGTGTTCGCGATGACCGTGTTCGACGACGCCGGTCCGTCACCGGCGAAGCTGATCGTTGCCGGTGATCTCGAGCAGGCGTCGTTCGGCGCGAGCAACGTCACGGTCTCGAAGATCGCGAGCTTCGACGGTGTGGCGTACGCGAACGTGGGCACGAATCCTCCGATCGCGCGAGTCTGGTCGCTCGCCGTGTTCGACGATCACAGCGGCGGCGGCGCAGAGCTCTACGCCGGCGGCGGCGGCTTCCTGTGGAAGCTCGTCGGTGACACGTGGTTCCCGGTCGGCAATCCCGCGCAGATCGTCGGTCGAGTGCGCGCGCTGGAAGTTCACGACGCGCGCGACGGCACCGGTCCGGCGCTGTACGCGGCCCTGGAGAACGACGGTGCGTCGACGCTCTTGCGCTGGGATGGTACGCGCCTCGCTCCATACGGCGGCGATGTCGACGGAACCGTTCACGCGCTGTCGGGCTTCGATTCGCTCGCGTCGCCCGGCGGCCCGGACCTGTTCATCGGCGGCGAGTTCGAGCGCGCTGACGGCGTCCTCTCGCAGAACATCGCGCGCTGGAACGGCTGCGCACCGGAAGTCGGAACTCGATTCTGTTTCGGCGACGGCTCGCTTCCGACTCCGTGCCCGTGCTCACCGCCGAACACGGTGCCGAATCCGAGCGGCGCTGCCGATGCCGGCTGCGCGAACTCGCTTGACCTTGCCGGCGGACGTTTGTGGGCCGACGGCACGCTCGCACCGGATCAGCTGCGCTTCACCGTGCGCACCGCAGCGTGCTACGGCGGCTTCACGCTTCTCGTGAAGGGCGCAGCCGTCGCGAACGCGGGGATCGCGTCCGGCGACGGGCTGCGTTGTGCGAACGGCGCGCTCGTCCGCTTTGGAGGTCACAACGCGGGTACGAACGGCGCGCAGCTCGGTACGTGGACGTATCCGAACGACGTGCAGACGCTCGCCGTGTCGGCGGTGACGCTGCAGGCGCCGGGACAAGTCGCGTACTACCAGGCGCTGTACCGGAACTCCGCGCCGAACTTCTGCTCGGCGGGCACCTACAACTTGACGAACGGAATCGAGATCACGTGGCCGTGAGCCCGCATTTCTCACCACGTCGGTCGCGAGGTTGCGCCAGCGGGTTCGGAGCAAGGCGTTGCATCGG
The DNA here is from genome assembly GCA_046160865.1 of Planctomycetota bacterium. Lineage (GTDB taxonomy): Bacteria > Planctomycetota > UBA1135 > UBA1135 > JBJXHG01. Next base: position 10,694 of record JBJXHG010000046.1, read on the forward strand.
AATCGAACGCAGCTGACCTCGTTGGTCAGCGAGGATCGATTCCGATTCAACAACGCAGCGTCGAACGAGTTGGCGCGACCGCACCAGGACGTGGTGAGAAGTGCGGGCTAGGCCCGTGACGTCTGCCAGCACGCGCGCACGCCGTCCGTGAGCGCGACGGTCGGCCGGAAGCCGAGCGCCGTGAGCTTCGTCACGTCGGGGACGCGGCGCGACACGGAACCCGGCGGCGCGGGACGCTCGTCGATGCGCGGCCGATGTCCGGTGACGTCGAAGACGACGCGCGCGAGGTCAGCGATCTTCGTCTCGATCTCCGCGCCGATGTTGTACGTGCCGCCAGCGCCACGGCGTCCCGCGTCGAGCACGATGCGCAGCGCGCGGCCGGCGTCCTCGACGTACAGGAACGAGCGCGTTTGGTCGCTGCCGAAGATCGGGAACGGATCGTCGCGGCGCTTGCAGCGCGCGAGGAACTCGGGGATCACGTGCGTCGGGCCCATGCGCGGGCCGTAGATGTTGTGGAAGCGCACGACGACCGGTGTGAACGCTCCGTCGCGCGCAGCGGCGAAGACCGCCGACTCGCCGGCGATCTTGCTCGCGGCGTAGCTCCAACGCGGCAGCGCGATGTCGTCGATCGAGAGGAGCACGTCCTCGCCCGTCGGCACGCGCGCGAAGCCGTGCTCGACACTGCTCGCGTAGTTCTCGCTCGACGACGCGAAGAGCACGGTCTTCGGGCGCACGTCGCGCGCGAGCGCGAGCACGTTCAGCGTGCTGCGCAAGTTGACGTCGATCGTCTCCCACGGGTGATCGGTCACGTAGCGCACGCCGACGATCGCCGCGAGGTGGAAGAACGAGTCGAACGCGCCGCCGCGCGTGAGCGCCGCGTCGCCGGCGAGCGGATGCTCGCGCGCGAGGTCGAGCTTGCGCACGTCGAGCTGTTGCGCGTGCGCACGCGCGAGCGCTTCCAAGTCCTCGAACCCGCCCTTGCGGCCGTCGTCGACGGCGAGCACGTGGTCGCCGGCTTGCAGGAGCTGTTGCGTCAGCTCGAAGCCGATGACGCCCGCCGCGCCGGTGACGAGATGACGCGCGCTCACGTCGCTTTCGCGCTGGAAACAGGGGGCACGTCGCCGCGGCCGAAGACCTCGACCTTCACGCCGCGGCGTAAGAGCTCGCCCGTGATCGCGTCGCCGATCTGATCCCACGGATCGACGACGAGCGCGCCTTGCCCGAGCGCTTCGACGAGCCGCGGCGCGACGCTCTGCTTGTACTGCGCGTCCGGCAAGCAGATCACGACGAGGTCCGCGCCGGTGAGCGCGGCGCCGACGTCCGTGAAGAGCGGCACTTGCGGGAACTCCTCCCAATGATCGACGAGCGGATCGAACGCGCGCACCTTCACGCCGCGCTCCATCAACGCGCGTGCGACGATCTCGGTGGGGGAGCTGCGCGTGTCGGCGACGCCCGGGCGGTACGTGACGCCGAACAGCGCCGCCGTGCGGCCGGCCAGGCGCGCGCCGAAGTGGCGCTCGACGAGATGCACCGCGCGCAGCGGCATCTTCTCGTTCGTCAGGATCGCGCGGCGCGAGAACGGCAGCGCGGCGTCGATCCCGAGCAGCGACTGCGCGCCGAACGCGGCCAGCAGCGCGTCTTTCGTCAGGCAATAGCCGCCGACGCCGAGGCCCGGCAGCATCATGTTGTCGTGCGTGCCCTTGCGCACGCGGATCGAGCGCACGACGTCGAACAAGTCGACGCCGGAATCTTCGGCCAGGCGGGCCCACTCCTCGATGAACGCGATGTTCGTCGCGCGGTAGCTGTTCTCGAGCAGCTTCGACATCTCGGCGGCGCGCGTCGATTTATGGCGCCACAGCGGAAAGTTCGCGACGTCGACGTACTTCGAGAGGAAGTCGCGCGCGCCGTCGGCGCTGCGTGCGTCGATGCCCGCGTACGCGCGCCAGTAGCGATTGACCGAGTCGAGGTAGTCGGGGCCGGGCATCACGCGCTCGTAGCAATACGCGAGGCGTGGCGGCGCCGCCTGCACGTCGACGCCTTGGCTCGTCTGTCCGTCGCACAGCGCGGGATACAGCACGCGGTCGCACATCCCGATCGGCAACGTGCTCTCGATGCAGACGAGCGTGCCGGGACGCATGTGACGCCCGACCGTGCGCATCGCGACGGCATAGCCTTCGGTCGGAACGGTGATCTCGTCCGCTTGGCCGGCCTTGCGCACGACGTCGAGCTGGATGCACGACACGACGACGGCACCGAGCGCGATCGACGCCGGATCGGTGCTCGCGACGAGATTCTTCGAGCCCGTGACCGCGGCGTTGACGACGCGCTCCAAGCTCTCGTCGGAGGCGTAGGTCGGCGGACGGCCGGCGTTCATGCGCTCGACTTTCTCGCGTCCGGCCGGCGTGTCCTGGTCGATGCCGATCACGAAGAACGTCGGCTTGCCGCCCGTCTGCGTGCGCGCCAGGTTCGCGGCGACGGCGGTGCCGACGAAGCCGAGTCCGAGGACGACGATGATCTCCTGGCCTTGTGCGCGCGCCGAGGCCACGCGCGCTTCGAGGTCGCTTCGCTTCACGCTCGCTCCAGACCCAGCTTCAAGCGGATGCCGGTCTTCACTTTGTACCAGCCGACTTTGAACCCATCCCACACCGTGACACCCTTCACCGCGAAGGGCACGTGGATCGGAACCTCGACGATGCGCAGCCCTTTGTGCAGCGACTTCATCATCAGCTCGCTCTCGATCTCGTAGCCGCGCGAGACGAGCGGGATCTCGAAGAGCACTTCGGCCAGGAACGCGCGGTAGCCGGTCTCCGTGTCGGAGAGCCACCGGCCGGTGACGGCGAACGACAAGAGTCGCAGCCCGTAGTTGCCGAACTTGTTGATCGTCGACGTGCGCAGCGTGCCGAGCATGCGCGAGCCCGACACGAGCTCCGCGCGGCCGTCGATCAGCGGTGCGAGCATCACGGGGATCTCCTCGGGCAAGTGCTGTCCGTCGGAGTCCATCAGGATCACGATGCCCGCGTCGAGCCGGCGCGCCTCGCGGATGCCCTTGATGATCGCGTAGCCCTTGCCGCGCACGGCTTCGGGCTCGGGCACGACCGCGCCGGCGTCGCGCGCGGCCTGGCCCGTCGCGTCGCGCGAGCCGTCGGCGGTCACGATGACCTCGTCGACGAAGGGCTTCGTGCGACGAATGATCTCGGCGATCGAGGACTCCAGGTTGTACGCGGGGAGGATCGCTACAACTTTTCGACGGCTCTGCACAGCCTGGGGAGGATAGGGTCGACGCACGCCGATCGCCAGACCCGCGGGCCCTCGAGTGGGTGCGCGTCAGCGATCGCGGCGCGTCTCGACGTCATCGGCGGCACTCGGATTTCCCGCGTCCGCGTCGTCGTCCGCCACCGGTTCCTTCCACGCGCCGACGAGGAACACGATGCCGACCGACGCGGCGAGGAACAGCCCGAGCTCCGTGATGTCGGTCGCGTCGGACAGCTCGAACGAGATCTTCGGCGTCATCACGAAGTACGTCATGGCGAGGGCGCCCCACGCCGCGCACTGCAAGCCGCCAAAGCGGCCGAGCCACGAGGTCGCGGCGAGCACGGACAAGAGGAACAGCACGGATTCCGGCCGCGAACCGAGCGCGCCGCGCAGGCTGAACTGCACGAGCAGCGCGCCGGCCGACAGCGCGAGCGGCGCGCACACGCGCAACCACATCGGCGGACGCCGAATCCATAGGGGAAGTCGTTTCATCGTCGTTCGGCGATTTTATGGCCCCGACGACAATACGAACAAAGACTGGAAATCGGTTCAGTGATCGGCCGCGCGCTTTTCGGCGCCCAGCGCGCGCACTACCCTGGTCGCCTCGATGCTCCCGCTGCGCCTGATCCGCCGGAACCTCTTCAAGCACGGCATCCGCTCGACGTTGACCGTCGGCTCGATCGCGATCGCGGTCTTCTTGCTGTGCGTGCTGCGCGCGCTCGTCGTCTCGCTCGACGCCGGCGTGCGCGAAGCGGCGATCAACCGCTTGATCGTGCAGTCGTCGGTCAGCTTGTTCGTCTACCTGCCGCAGTCGTACGAGCCGAAGCTGCGCGAGGTCGAGGGCGTCGAGGACGTGGTGAGCTGGAACTGGTTCGGCGGCTACTACCAAGACCAGTCGAACTTCTTCGGGCAGTTCGCAACGGATGCCGACGCGCTGCTCACGATCTACCCCGAGATCGAGATCATCGACGGATCGCGCGAAGCGTTCGTGAACGACCGGCGCGCGTGCTTGATCGGCGAGGCGACGGCGAAGAAGTTCGGCTTCGAGGTCGGCGAGACGGTGCCGATCGTCGGCACGCTGTTCCCGCGCCTCGACAAGACGCCGTGGGAGTTCGTCGTCGGCGGCATCTACCGCTCGAAGAAGAGCACCGTCGACAATGCGACGCTCTTCTTCCACTTCGACTACTTGGAAAAGGCGCTCGAATCCGGCGAGGCAGGCGGCCCGCAAGGCGTCGGCCTCTACGTGATGAAGATCCGGCCCGGCGCGGACACGACCGCGATCATGTCGGAGACCGACGCCCTGTTCGAGAACGGTCCGCAGCGCGTGCAGACGACGACCGAGGCCGAGTTCCAAGCGCAGTTCGTGTCGATGGTCGGCAACGTGCCGCTCTTCGTCGCGTCGATCGGCACGGGCGTCTTGATCGCGATCCTGCTCGCGTCGCTCAACACGATGCTGATGGCGGCGCGCGAGCAGACGCGCGACGTCGGCGTGCTCAAAGCGCTCGGCTTCACCGACGGCACCGTCTTCGGCGTGATGCTGCTCCAGTCGCTCTTCTTGTGCGGGACCGGCGGGCTGATCGGCCTGTTCCTCGCCAAGCTCTTCGAGCCCGTTTTCCAGGCCACGCTCGGCACGTACTTCCCCGGCTACGCCGTGACGGGCGAGATCCTGATCACCGGCTTGGTCCTCACACTCGGCGTCGGCCTCGTGGCCGGCATCGCGCCCGCGCTCGCCGCGCGCAGCTTGAACCCCGTGAGCGCGCTGCGCGCAACGGCCTGATCTATGGCGCTCGTTCCCTTCTCCTACAACACGCGCAGCTTGTTCGTGCGCCGCTCGGCCACGTTGCTCACGGTGCTCGGCATCGGCGCTGCGGTGGCGGTTCTCTCCGGCGTGCTCGCGTTGCAGCAGGGCTTCCAAACGCTGTTCACCGAGAACGGGCGCGAGGACATCGTCGTGTTCATGCGCCAAGGCTCGACGAACGAAGGCGACAGCGTGTTCTCGCTCGAGCGCGCGCAGATCCTGATGAAGACCTTGCCGGACTTCGAGCTCGACGCGAGCGGACGTCCGCTCGTTTCGGGCGAGAGCTACCTCGCGGTGCGGCGCGACAAGGTCACCGGCGGCGAGACGAACGTGCCCGTGCGTGGCGTGCAGCCGATGAGCTTCGAGATCATCGGTCCGTCGCTGCGCATGGTGCAGGGACGGCGCTTCACGCCCGGCACGGACGAGGTGATCGTCGGCGTGAAGCTCACCGACCGCGTGCAGAACTGCCAGCTCGACGAGCTCGTCGAGTTCAACACGACGCCGTTCCGCGTCGTCGGCGTGTTCGAGTACGACGGACCGTTCTCGTCGGAGATCTGGGGCGACCGCGACCGGCTCGCCGAAGCGCTCGAGCGTCCGATCTTCAATCGCGTGATCGCGAAGCTGAAGCCCGAGACGGACCTCGAGGAGTTGAAGGCGCGCATGGACGCCGATCCGCAGGTGCCGTCGAAGGTGATGACGGAGCGCGACTACCTGACGTCACAGACGCAAGCGCTGTCGTTCGTGCTCAACCAGCTCGGGCTCTTCCTCGCGATCATCATGGGCATCGCCGCCGTGTTCACGGCCACGAACACGATGCTCGCAGCGCTCGCGGCGCGCACGCAGGAGATCGGCATCCTGCTCTCGCTCGGCTTCCGGCCGATCGCCGTGTTCTTCTCGTTCATGCTCGAGGCGCTGCTGCTCGGCCTGATCGGCGGCGGCGTCGGCTGCTTGATGGCGCTGCCGATCCAAGGCACAGACACCGGCACGATGAACTTCCAGACGTTCACCGAGGTCGCGTTCGCGTTCCGCCTCACGCCGCGCGTGCTGATGATCGCCGTTGGCTTCGCGACGGTGCTCGGTCTGCTTGGCGGCGCGTGGCCCGCGTGGCGCGCGGCGCGCATGCGTCCGACGCAAGCGATGCGGCGGCAGTGACTAATCGTTCGGCGTTGTTGGATCGGAATCGCTCCTCGCCGACCTAACAGGTCGGCTCCGGTCGATTCCGATGCAACGCCTTGCCCGAAGCGAGCAGTCGCGCTCTCGCGACGGACGTGGTGAGAAATGCAGGCTAGGCCTCGCCTCACCAGTCGATCTGCTGCGCGTTCGTGAGGTTCACGGTCCCCGCGCTGCAGAAGCCCGCCGCGGGATTGCGGTAGAGCGCTTGGTAATGCGCGCGCGCCCCGCTGCCCGCGATGAATCCGCTGACGCTGCTGAGCGGCAGGATGTGGCCAAGCGCCGCGAACGGATAGCGCGCGACTCCTGCGCTCGCGTTCTGCGTGCCGAAGCGGACGAGCGCTCCGTCGGCGCAGCGGACTCCGTCACCGACCGCGATGCCGACTGCGTTCGAGGAACTTCCGGTAAAGAAGATCGCGAGCGCGCTCGGCGGCAGATCGCTCGCGCGCAAGCTCACGTTGTCGTTCGTGATCGACCCGGAAGACGTCAAGCGCGCGCCGCCGAGATGGAACGAGTTCGCGCAGCCGGCGTCCGCCGCACCGCTCGGTGACGGCACGACGTTCGGCGCGACGCACGGACACGGCGTAACGAGCGAGCCGTCGCCGAAGCAGAATCCGTTGCCCGGTGACACGCCGCACGGCGCCCACTTCGCGATGTTGCTCGACGGCCATTCGCCCGCGCGCGCGAACGTGCCGGCGACGTAGAGCGCGTCGCCGAGCCCGTCGTCGAACGTGGCGAAGCCCGCGATTCTCAGCGGAGCTCCGTCGACGCCGAGATCGAGCGCGCTCCACGCGCTTCCGTCCCAACGCGCGACTCCGCGTGCATCGACGCCGCCCGCGGTGTCGAAATTGCCGCCGACATACAGCGCGTCGCCGCTCCCATCGTCGTACACGCCGAGTCCTTGCACGGTCGGCGTGCACGAAGCGCCGCTGCAACCGTCGACGCCGCCGCCGACCGGTTGCCAGTCGGTGCCGTTCCAGCGCGCGATCCCCGGCGTGGCGGTGGCGCCGGCGTGCGTGAAGCCTCCGGCGGCGTAGAGCTGCGCGCCGTTGCCGTCGTCGAAGACCTGCAAGTCGAGCACGCCGCCGTTCGTTCCGCCGCCGACGTCGCTCCACGACGTTCCATCCCAGCGCGCGATGTTGCTCACGAATTGCTTGTCGGCGACGACGATCGCGCCCGCGGCATAGAGCGCCGGCCCGCTGCCGTCGTCGAAGACCGAGAGCGCACGCACGCGGCCGTTGATGCCGAATCCCAGCGCGCTCCAGCTCGAGCCCGTCCACTTTGCGACGCCCGGCGCGAACGTGCCGTCGACGTGCACGAACTCGCCGCCGGCGTAGAGCGCGTCCCCGTTGCCGTCGTCGAACACCTCGAGCGCGTCGATCGCTCGGTCCGCGATGCCGACCGTCGTGAACGTCGAGCCGTCGAAGCGGCGAAGCTGCGTCGACGTGATCGACAGCGGCGCCGCCACGTACAGCGCAGACCCGCCGCCGTCGTCGAAGACGTGCATCGCGCCGTACGGTTTCGTGGACGCGCCGAGCGCCGACCACTGCGCGCCGTCGAAGCGCGCGATGCCGATCGCATGAACGCCGCCCGCGCCGACGAATGAGCCGGTGGCATAGAGCTCCGTCCCGTTGCCGTCGTCGAACGTCGCGAGCGCGTTCACGCTGCTCGACAGGCCGATCCCGACTTCGCCGAGCGGCCGGTAGCTCGCGCCGTCGAAGCTCACCACGTTGTTCACGGCTCGCGCGCCGACCGCGCCGAACGTTCCGCCGACGAACAGCGCCGGGCCGTGCGCGTCGTGGAATGGCGTCAGCGTCGATACGCCGATGCTCGAGGTTCCCGGTGCGATCGCTCCGGGCACGAGCGACCATGAGGTACCGTCCCACGCCGCGAGTTGGTACGCGTTCGAAGGCGCGGGTGACGTCGCCGTCGCGGCGTACAGCTTCGGTCCGTCGCTTCGGTCGAAGACGCTCATCGACTCGGTGCCGATGCCCGGGAACCCAGCGCCGGCGTCGGACCACGCGCTGCCGTTCCAACGCGCGACGTGGCGCACGGCCACGCCGCCGATGTTGACCGACGCGCCGACGGCGACGTAGAGCTGCTCGCCGCTGCCGTCGTCGTGCACCGCGGCCACTCGGTTGACGATGCCGAGCAGATCGCTCCACGACGATCCGTCCCAGCGCTTGAGCCCGCCCCAGGGAAAGCCCGGCGGCCAATCGCTGAAGTAGCTGCAGTACAGCGCGGGCCCCGCGCCGTCGTCGAACACGACCATCGCGATCGTCCGAACGGCGTCGCGCGAAGTCCACCACAGACCGCCGCCGACGTCGGACCACGCGCTACCGTTCCAGCGTGCGAGCGCCGGCGACGTGACACCGCCGATGTCATCGAACAAGCCGCCGACGTACAGCTCGGGACCGTTGCCGGAATCGAAAACTCGGAGCGAAGTGATCCAACAAGATTCGCTGCCGGGGATCTGCGTCCAGATCGTCCCCGTCAGCTTCCACAGACCGCGCCCGGCAGCCAACCCGCTCTGGATCTCGACTCCCGCGTAAAGCGCCGCTCCCGATCCGTCGTCGTACACCTCGAAGCACGTGACGGGACCCGGAAGCCCGCCGCCGACCGCGCCCCACGAAACGCCGTTCCAGCGCGCGATGCGATCGGCCGGTGTGCCGCCGGCGTTGCGGAACTCGCCTCCGACGTAGAGCGCGGGCCCGCTGCCGTCGTCGTGCACGATCGACGCGAAGACGCGACCATCGACGCCGTCGAGTCCGAACCCACCTTTCCACTCGAAGCATTGCGCGTCGGATTGGCCGCCGACGAATGCGGCGACGACGAGCAAGAAGGTCAGGCGGCGCGAGCGGGACGATGCGCAGAGTTCCATGAGGTTTCCATTCGGCGACGCATCTCCACGCGCAACGCTAACCGCGGCGCCGGATCCTGTCGATCGGGCGTTGCACGCAGCGCGGCGGTCCCGCTCCGTTCAGAACGACAGCAAAACACCGACGACGAGGCCGCTCACGTCGAGCTCGATCGTGCTGACGCCCACGTCGCTGTCGACGTCGTCCATCTCGTACCACGCGTGCCGCCACGCGGCGTAGAACGTGGCGTGCTCGACGGCGTGCACGCGCGCACCGAGCTCGAATGCGGCCAGTGTCGAAACCTCGTTCAAGAGCGCCGCCACGTTGGCGCGTGCGTACGGCTCGAGCCAGTGAACCGGCAGCCAGCCACAGTCCACGTCGATGTACGGACCGAGACCGTTCTCGTCCTCGACGTCGATGGGCGCGATGTCGATGTCGTTCGCTTGCCACGCGAGTCCGCCGCCGATTCCGAACCTGCCCTGCGTGCCGAACGGAAGGTCCACGTGCGCGCCGAACGTGAGGGTGTCGATCGCGTACTCCAGCGGACCTTCTTCACCTTGCACCGAGATCCATGCGAGCTCCAAGTGCGTGCTGGTCCCGTTCTCGGCGCGGTTCAGTTCCTTACGAATGCGGCCTTCGACGAAGAGCTCGCCCGCGTCGGACTCGTCGACGTCGAGGGAGCTGCAAGCGCAGACGAGTAGCAGGACGGTGAGTGCGGCGCATCCGCGCCAGAATCCGTGTCGTTGCATGGGGTCTCCCTCCGCGTCGTTGTACACGCTCGCGCGCGGAATCTCGCCGTCTTGGGCATGATCGACGGCGACGCGAGTAGCGCGGTCCCATGCACCGCCACCCCCGCGTTCCGAAATCCGCGCTCACCCCTGAACTGGAAACGCGCCGTGCGGCATGTGGACCGCCGGAGACCATGACCGATTCCACGCACGGCGTCCGTATCGAAAGCCTGCTGGAGCACAAGAGCTGGCTCCAGGAGCTCGCGCGCGCGCTCGTCCGCGATCCGCACGCGGCCGACGACGTCGCGCAGGACACGTGGCTCGCCGCGCTCCGGCATCGTCCGCACGCGGAGCTGCCGCTGCGCCAGTGGCTCGCGACGGTGGCGCGCAACTTCGCGCGGCAATCGAAGCGCGGCACGGCGCGTCGCACTGCGCGTGAAGAGCACGCGGCCCGCCGAGAAGCGTTGCCGTCGACCGCCGATCTCGTCGAGCGCGCCGCGTTGCAGCGCGAAGTCGTCGAGGCGGTGCTCGAGCTCGCGGAGCCGTACCGCACGACGATCCTGCTGCGCTTCCTCGAGGACCGCCCGCCGCGCGACATCGCGCGCGATCTCGGCGTGCCCGTGGAAACGGTGCGCACGCGCATCCAGCGCGGGCTCGACCGCTTGCGCGCACGGCTCGACGAGCAACACGGCGGCGAGCGTCAGGTCTGGTCTCTGCTGCTCGTGCCGCCGTGCTCGGCTCCGTGGCCCGAGGCCGCGGAAGCGACCCCAGCGGGTGAGCGCACGTCGTTGCTACCGGCTTCCGCACTGAAAGCGATCCTCATGAAGACGTCCACGCAAGCCGCACTCGTTCTCGTTCCCATTGCCGCAGCGCTCGTCGCGTGGCTCGCGCTGCGTGATCCCGCAGTACCTCCGTCCGACACACACGCTGTCGCGGCCGCCGCGAGTGCGAGCGAGAGCACTGCGCACGCGCCGTCCGCGCTCGAAGTCGCGACGACGCCCGCCGGCGCTCGCGAAGTCGCATCAGCGAAGTCAGACGACGCGGCCGCGAAGCTCGCTGCAGTCGCTGCGAGCGTGGCGCCGATGCTGCGCGGGAAAGTGCTCGACGCGAGCGGTGCGCCGCGCGCGGGCGTCGACGTCGAAGTGCAGTCGGACGGCGCGCAGAGCGAGCGCCGCGCGACGAGCGACGCGAGCGGCCGTTTCGAGATGCCCGTTCCCGAGCGTGCGGGCCGCATCGTGGCGGCGGATGCGTCGGTCGCGACCGTGCTCGCCGGCCTGTGCGGCACGGGGCCGTCGAAGATCGAGTCGATCGTCGTGGTCGCGCGTCGCGTTCCGTTCGCTGGAGTCGTCGTCGACGAGCTCGGCCTGCCGCTCGCGGACGTGCAGCTTGCGATCGAGATCGGCCAAGACTTGCGCGCGCGGTTCCGCGAGGTGCTCGATCGCTCCATCGCGGAATCGTGGAGCGCGCGCACCGACGAGCGCGGCGCGTTCACGTTCGCGTTCGCGCCGGCGGTCGAGGGCGCCGTCGTGACCGCGGCGCTGGACGGCTTCGACACCGTGCGCGAGCCTCTGCCGATGAACGGCGACGCACACGCGCGCATCACGCTCGCGCGACCGACGTCGAAGGACGGCATGGTGCGCGGCAAGGTCGTCGACGGCGCCGGTGGTGCGCTCGGTGGCGTGTACGTCTCCTTTGGCGTCGACACCATGAAGACGGATGCGCAGGGCGCGTTCGCGTTCCGCATCGACGACGAGCGCTCGTTCAATCGCCGCTTCGGATTCGCGCCCGCGAAGATCACGGCCGCGAAGAAGGGCTTTCAACCAGCGCTGTACGAAGCGCGTCGCGAAGACGGCCAGCCGGTGTGGCCCGCGCACGTCGTGCTTCGCCTCGTGGCACCTTCGCTGTCGATCGCCGGACGCGTGCTCGGCGACGACGGACAGCCGCTTCCCGATGCCAAGGTGTGGCTGACCGACACGACGACGTTCGGTGCCGTCGGCGGCGGTCCGGCGCAGCTCGAAGCGCTGCTCGCCGGCGTCGAGGACCGCTCGTGGAACTTCGTCGAAGCGGACGGAGAAGGCCGCTTCGAGATCGAAGGACTGATGGCGCGCGAGTACACGCTCGCTGCGCTGGATCAAGGGACGCTCCTCCGCACGGAGCTCGAGGGGGTCGCCGCGGGCTCGACCGCCGTCGAGTTGCGCTTGCCGACGGATTCGCTCTACCCGCGCGTCGCGGGTCACATCCGCTCGAGTGCGGGCAAGCCCGTGGCCGGTGTGCGCGTGTTCCCGATGTGCGACACGTTCCGCGCGCGCCTCAGCGGCGCGGTGATCAGCACCAGTCACGACGGTCTCGACGGCGTCGTCACCGATGCGGAGGGACGCTTCGAGCTCGAGAACGTGCCGAAGAGTCTCGTGTACTTGCGCATCGAGGGCGAGACCGTGCTCCCGCTGGAGTACGGCCGCTACGTCGAGGGCGACGCGCGCTTCGCCGATGCACCGGTGAAGGAGCTGCCGAAGGACAAGATCGAGAAGCTCGACATCGTGGTCGATCAGCGCTGCCACGTGCAGATCGAGCTCGCCGATCCGTCGATGGCCGACGCGCTGTCAGTGCTCGACGAGAGCGGGCGCGCGCTCGAGCTCTCGATGTTCACCGGCAACGGCCGGCGCGAGGACACGCGCTTGCCGATCGTCGACGGACGAACGGCGGCGATCGGCGTCGGTGATCGCGGCAAGATGGTCGTGCTCTACAAGGGCGGAGCGGAAGTGGCGCGGAGACCTGTCGAATTGAAGGCGGGGGAGCTCGTGACCGTGAATCCGTGACACGCAGCGAGAGCGCATGAGACTCCCGCACTTGCACGATCCACTCGCGGGCAGGTGAGAGATCCACTCTCGCCCCCCCGCGAATGGAATCAAACGGACGGTCTCACTTCAGTGCGGACAGGCTCGCGCCAAAGTTGATGTGAAAGACCTGGCCATCCAGCGAGAGCGCGGGCACGGACTTCACGCCGAGCTTTTCCGCTTCCGCGACACGGGCCTTGGCCGTGCCGAGATGAACGCTCTCGACCTCGAAGCGATTCCTGTCCAGCGCCGCGAGCACCGACTGTTCGGCGCTGACGCAGACGGGACAACCAGCGTGATAGAAGACGGCTTTCTGCTTCATGATTCGGTTCCTCGTGTTGGTTCCAACGATTCGTGGGCCCTGTGATTCCGCACGAAGATGGGGCGCTCGCGCCGTCCAGCCAAGAGAGCACCTTTTGGTAGGGTAGGCCGGCGTGATTCACGACGAACCGTCAACGCCTGCGACACCTGAGTCCGTGACCCTTGACGCGACGACCATTCCGGTCGCCTCGATGGTCGAGAGCATCGTCGGATGCAAGTGGTCTGTCTCACTGCTTCGCCTGCTCGCGGACGGGTGCAGCCGGCCAAGCGCTTTGCTGCGCGCTTCCACCGGCCTCTCCGCGAAGGTCATGAACGAGAGGCTGCGCAAGATGCTGCGCTTCGGAATCGTGAGTCGCACCGTACTTGGCGACAAACCGCCCATCGAAGTCGAGTACGCGCTCACGCCTTTTGGCCAGCGATTCATGGGGATCATCGAGGAGGTTCGTCGACTGCAAACGGCTGTCGACAGTGGGGCGATCTCCAATCGTGCAGCGGCGCGCAAAGGCCGTCGCTCGATTTGAAGTGAGCGGCCGCGCCCGACTCGAACTCACGCATGATTCGAGCGGGCTGGGCGCCGGACCGCGAGCATGTTCCGGCGAGCCCCGCGGTCGGAGTCCTTCGAATGGTGAACTCTCGAGGCTTCACAGCCCCGCCGGCACGAACGCGAAGTCGCGCACCAAGTCGCCGCCGCCGGTTCCAATTGGGCCGATCAGCGTCGTGGCACCCGTCGCGACGTTCACGCGGTAGAGCTCCGACGTCGTCTGTCCGCTGCGGGTGAGAACGGCGAACGCGCCGCCGTGCGCGCTGATGTCGAGCCCGCCGGCCGCAGTCGCGTCGACGCCCAGCGCGCCGATCGTGAACAGGAGACCGCTGTTCGGCGACGTCGGCGCTCCACCGATCGATCCTTGGCGCACGAGCACGTCGAGGCCCGCATCGATGCCGTACAGCGTCGTCGACTTCGAGCCGGCGAAGTTCTGCGCGTACGCTTCCGCGACGACGAACGGCGACTGGCCCGCATTCGCGTCGCCCGCGTCGAACGCGAGCGGCGTCGCATTCGCGGTGACGAGCGCGCTCTTCGGACTGATCGCGAGGTTCTGGCCGAGGTCGCTGACGACGCGCAGAAGGTCGGGCACGGGGTTGATGTCGATCGCGAACTCGGCGCCGGAGAGCGCGGGGTTGAACGGCACGGCCGGGATCTTCTGCGCGATGCCGCTCACGCGGTCGATGCGCACGAGGCGGTTCGCGCTCGTGATACCGAGGAGCTCGCTCGTCGACGGACGGAAGTCGATGCCGAGCACCGTCTCGCCCAGGTCGAGCCCGCCGATCGCGACCGAGCTCTGGATCGATTCGGGCTTTCCAGCCGTGAACGACACGATCTGCTGCGCGCTCGTCAGTGCGATCGCGACGGGCGCGGCGGGCGGCTCGATCGCGATGTCGCGCACGATCGCCGGTCCGCCGATCGCGCCGAAGTCGATCGCGGCGCCGGTCGTCAAGTTGATCGTGAAGAGACGCGAACTCGTCGCCGCCGGCGCCGTCATCGACGCGAGCGCGCCGCCGAACGGCGACACGTCGAAGCCGATGTCGCTCGTGCTGTCGAAGCCGAGCGCGCCGACGGTGAACAGCGTGCCCGTGTTCGGGCTCACCGGCGCGCCGCCGGAGGATCCTTGCGTGAGCAGCGCGTCGAGCCCGCTGTCGATCGTGTACAGCGTGGTCGACGTCGCACCGGCGAAGCTCTGCGTGTACGCCGCCGCCACGACCGTGCGCGGTTGACCGGCGTTGACGTCGCCCGCCGCGAAGTCGAGCGGCGTGTCGGTGGTCGTGATGGCACCCGTCTTCGGGCTGACGCGCAGGTTTTCGTCCGCGTCGCTGACGATGCGCACGAGATCGGGCACCGGGTTGAAGTCGACACCGAGCTGCGCGCCCGCGAGCAACGGACTGAGCTGCGCCGCACCGACCGGAGTCGCGACGGCGGTCGCCTTGTCGAGCGTGTACAAGCGGCTCGCGCTCGACACACCGAAGAGCTCGGCCGTCGAGGGCCGGAAGTCGATGCCGACCATCGCTTCGCCGGCGGCGAGACCGCCGATCGCGACCGACGACAGGAGCTCGCTCGCGCGGCCGGGCCGGAACGAGATCAGGTTGTTCGCGGCGTCGACACCGAACACGCGCGGCGGCGCGGGCTGCGGAAGCGCGATGTCGCGGATGCGGAAGCTCGCGCCGATCTTGCCGAGCACGGTCACGGCGCCCGTCGCGAGATCGATCGACGAGAGCTCGGACGTAGCGCCGATGCGCTCCGCGCTGACGAGGAACGCGCCGCCGTACGGCGAGATGTCGAACGCCACGAGCTCGCTGACGTCCTTGTTCAACGCGCCGACAGTGAACAGCTTGCCCGTGTTCGGTGAAGTCGGCGCGCCGCCGGCCGAGCCTTGCGTGAGCAGCACGTCGAGCGACGAGTCGATCGCGTAGTTCGTCGTCGAGGACGCACCGGCGAAGCTCTGCGTGTACGCCGCTGCGACGACGCGCGGAGTCGCGGCCGCGTTGACGTCGCCTGCGTCGAATGCGAGCGGCGTGTCGTTGCTCGCGACTTGTCCCGTCTCGGGATGCACGCGCAAGTTCTGGCCGGTGTTGCTCACGATGCGGATGCGATCGGGCACGGGATTGAAGTCGAAGCCGAACTCGCTGCCCGACAGCGCCGGCGTGAACGGCGCGCCGACGGCGATTGCGACGCCGGTCGACGGATCGACGCGGTAGATGCGGCTCGTGCGGCCGAGCGCGTAGAGCTCACCCGTCGACGGGCGCACGTCCATCGCGATCAAGAGCTCGCCCGCGGCGAGTCCCGTGATACCGAGCGCGCTCTGGATGCGCGACGGCGCTCCCGCGGGAAACGCGATCAAGCGGTTGTCGCGCGCGGTCAAGCCGTAGATCGTCGCGGGATTCGCTTGCGCGTGTGCGGCGGTCGTTCCGATCGCGATGCCGAACAAGCCTGCGAGTAGCGGAAGAGAGAGCTTCATGGACATGGTTGCACCTAGGTGGAATCAGGGAGCGCACCGACGGCTGCCACGCGTCGGCTCGCGATGACCGCAGTACGCCGCGAATCGCGCGGCGGATTCGACGATCGTGAATCGCGTTTCGCCGTGCGCTGCGAAACGCGGGCGCGCGGCCCGCGTGGGTCAGCTACCGCGCTCGGTGCGCGTCATCAACGCCGGTAGGCGGGCGGCGTCGGACGTTTCGGCGTAGCTCTCGCGGCCGCGGGCGATGTACGCGCGCGGCGGCTCGATCGAGCTCACGGGCGCCGGCAAGCCGGAACGTTCGAGCAAGTCGACGTCCTCGCCCGGGTCGACGATCTGCACGATGCGGCTCGCGACGTACGGCCGCAGCGCGGCTTCGGCCAGCGCGCGCGTCGCTTCGGCATGACGCGAGCCGACGATCGTCACGTGCAGCGGCTCGTGGAAGAGCAAGTCGACGGCGCGCGCGTAGCCGGCGACGAAGTGTCCGTAGCGCTTGTAGTCGGTCACGAACGACGCGAGCGTCTCGCGCGCGGTGTCCGCGTAGTCGTCCTCGCGCGTCAAGCGCGCCAAGCGGAACAATGCCTCGGCCATCACCGAGTTCTCGAGGATCGAGCGATTGCGCCGGCGCAGACCGCCGTGCGCCGACGGATCGTGGAGCGTGTCGTAGAAGCCCGCGACGCGGCTCTGCAAGTTCTCGATCGAAAGGTCCGCGAGGCGCCGCGCCGACTTCAGGTAGCGGTTCTCGCCGGCGAACTGCATCGCGTCGACGAGCGCGCGCAGCATGTACGCCTGATCGCTGAGCAGGCCGGGCAAGTGGTAGCCACCATCCCAGTAGTGATACATGCCGCGCGACCCGTCGAAGAGCTCCTCGAGCAAGAAGTCGAGCGTCGCCAGCGCTTGCTCGCGGTGACGCGGCTCCTTGAGCACGATCGACGCCTTCAAGAGCGACGACACCGCGATCGCGTTCCAGTTCGTGAAGATCGTCGGATCGCACGCTGGCGCGCCGAACTCGCGTCGCGCCGCGAGATTCGAGAGGTGCGCGTAGGCGGGGTGCGCGTCCTGGCTGCCCTTGAAGGCGCGCGTCGCCGGATCGAGCAGCGTGCCGTACATCCACGCGATGGTGCCTTCGGCCGTGCGGCGGAACGAATCGTCGCCGAACACCTGCCACGCCTCGAGGTAGCAGTGCAGGCGCTGTGCATTGCTGTCGAGCATCTTCTCGTGGTTCGGGACGCTCCAGTCGGCCTGCGTCGCATAGCGGTAGAAACCGCCCTCGACCGCGTCGTAGATCTCGCCTTCCTGCATGTGCCGCAGCGTGCGGCGCACGAGCTGCGCCATCGCGGCGTCGCCGGTCTGCGACCAACGGATGAGCGCGAAGTCGATCGCTTCCGTCTGCGGGAACTTGTGCTCGCGACCCCAGCCGCCCCAGACCGGATCCGCGCTCTCGAGGATCGTCTTCGCGACGTGCTCGATCACCTCGAGCGACAGCTTCGGCGCGCGCGGCTTGCCGGACTTCTCGGGCGCGGACTCTTCGGCGCGGCGCGTCGATTCGACTTCGGCGATGCGCGCGCGGATCAAGTCGCGGTTCTTCGCGTAGTAGTCGGCCACGAGCTCGATGCGCGCGAGGAGCGGCTCGACCTCGAGGTACGTGTCCGACGCGAGCAGCTCGCCCGTGTCGTCGAGCCACGCGAGCGTCGGCCAGCCGCCCTTGCTGTAGCGCGCGTCGATGTCGGGACGGCGGTCCTTGTCGACCGCGATCGTGACGAAACGGCGCTCGAGCTCGCTCGCGACGCGCGGCTCGGCGAGCACGGTGTTCGCGAGCTCGCGGCACCACCGGCACCAGGCTGCGCGCACGAACAAGAGCACGGGCAGCCCGCGCTTGCGCGCCGTCTCGAACGCCTCGTCACTCCATTCGAGCCACTGCATGCCGTGTTCGATGGGGGCTAGGCTAGAACAGCCGCGACGAAGAGTGCACCGAAAAGTCGCGCTGATTCGAAGAGCGCCTTTCCGAATTGAACCGCCTCAGCGAAGGCTGCGACGAGCCGAGGCGAGCAAAGTGGGTAAGCCCCGGTGCCCGCAGCGCATCGAAGCGCGCCAGCGGCGTGCTTCGATGGCGATCCCGACGATGCGTATTGCGCCGCAATACTCAGAGGAGGCGCAACGCAGCGAGCGCGGGTCGGCGCGGCTTTCGCCGAAGCGGTGCATTCGGAAAGGCGCTCCGAGGCGCGTGTTCCCGTCGCGCGCGGCGTGTCGCTATCCGACCGCGCTCGAGCGATCGAGGTTCGGCAGTGGAACCGTCGAGAGGTCGAGCTGCGGACAGTCGCGGTACAAGCCGTCGAGGTCGTAGAAGTCGCGCGCCTCCGGTTGGAGGATGTGCACGACGACGTCGAGGTAGTCGAGCAGGATCCACCAGCCGAGCTCGGCGCCTTCCGCGCGCGAATGGTGCTCGCCGAGGGACTTCAGCGCGGTGTGGATCTCGCCGTAGATCGCTTTCACGTGCGGACGCGAGAGGCCCGAGATCAGGACGAAGTAGTCGGCGACCTTGATGTGCTCGGCGACGTCGTAGACGCGGACGTCGACGCCCTTCTTCTGGTCGGCGAGATGGGCGGCGATGGCCGCCAATTGCTTGGGGTCTATGGCGATGCTCCTGCTCTGGGGCGCGGATCGAACGGACGGCGCAACCGGGCTGCCGCGCCGGTCCGCGAGCGAGCGGGGATTCTAACCTCTGGCTCCCGGCTCCACAGGGCCGGGCGCGACCGATTCGAGCGTCGTGCCGACCGGGACGACGCCGGTTGCCGCGCTCTCCGGGGCTGAGATCATGACGCCACCGATCGGCGTGCCGGAAGTCGGCGGCGCCGGCTCGGCGCGCTCGCGGCGGCGGATGCGCGCACGCACGTAGAGGATCAGCAGCACCGAGACGAGGCCGAGCGCGAGCCACAGGTGCAGGTGGCGCATGTTCTTCTGCAGCTCCTCGACCTTGGCACCGAACAGCTTGCCGAGGTAGATGGAGATCGGGACCGACAGCAGCACACCGAGTCCGTCGAGCAGCATGAAGCGCGCGTAGCTCATCTTCAGCGAGCCGGCCAGGAAGTAGCCCGGGATGCGCAGGCCGGGCAGGAACCGGCAGGTGAAGATCGCCCAGTTGCCGTGGTCGCGAAAGCGCTTCTCGAGCGTCGCGAAGCGCTCGGGGTGCAGCACCTTCGCCGCCCAGCGGCTCCGCAGCGCGGCGATCCCGTAATAGCGGCCGAGCCAGTAGGGGATCGAGTCGCCGAGCAGGATCGCGCTCGAGCACACGACCGTGATCGGGACGAACCGTACGTCGCCTTGGTGAAGCAGCAGCCCGGACGCGATCAGCGTCACCTCTTCGGGCAGCGGAAACCCGACTCCGCACAGCAAGAGGACCGTGAACGGTGCCAGGTAGTGGAACCGTCCGAACATCGTGTCGAGGAGGTCCGACAGACTTCCGAGGACGAGCAGGGCGAACACATTCGCATGTTAGCGAACGCTGTGCGCGGCAGTCGCGAAGATCCAGGCCGAGACGACGCGCTCGCCCGCACTTCGTTCACCGATCGGCGAGCTCTCTCGCGCGCGCGGCGGCGTCCGCGGCGTCCGGGTGACCGTGCTCGGCCGCGCGCTCGAAGTCTTCCGCTGCGGCGAGCCACGCTTCGCGCGCGCTCGCCGGCCAGGCGCGGTCCTCGTCCGAGAGGGAGGCCTGGAACGCCATCACGGCGCCGCGGTACAGCCACACTTCGCCCGCGTCCTCCGCGCGCGCCGCGCCGCGCTCGAGCAGATCGAGGCCCGCGCGGATCCAGCGCTCGCGCGCCGCTGGATCCGGCTCGAGCGACAGCGACGCGCGCTCGAACACGAAGTGGTGCGCGAGATAGATCCAGCCCGACGAATTGCGCGCATCGAGCTCGAGCGCGCTCTCGGCGCGCGCGTACGCGCGCGTCCACTCGCCGCGCCGCAAAGCGAGATCCGCGCGCGTCCACTGCACGGCCGCCGCGAACGGCGCGAGCGGCCCGAGCGCGCGCTCGGCGATCGATCCGGTGCGCGGCGGGCGCGGAACGAGGCGCGTCGAGGTGATCCACAGCGCAGCCGCGCACGCGAGCCCGAGCATGGCGACGAACCGGCGCTGCCGCGCGTTCATCGCGCGCGCCTCCAGTGATGAAGTCCGGCGCGCGCGAGCCCGAGCCCGACGGCGACGCACGCGATCGTCGCGGCGATCTCGCGCAACGCCGGCTGCGTCGGTGCTCGTCCGCGCCCGATCGTCGCCAGCGCGTCGAACGCATCCGCGCCGGGGATCCACGCCGGTGCGCCGTCCGCGAGCCACAGCGCGATCCACAGCGCGGCGACGAGTCCCGTCGCCGTCGGCGCGCTCAACCACGCGCCGAATCCGAGCGCGAGCGCCGTCCACGCGAGGAGCGCGAGCGCGAGACGTGCCGCAAGGGCGAGCGACGCCGCGCGCTCGCTCGGAATCGGGAGCCACAGCTCCAGCGCGTCCGACAGCACGAGCGCGCGCGCGTCGGGATCGGTGATCGCGAGCGCGAACTCGAGGTCGCCGTGGCCGCGCGGCAGCACGAGCTCGACGCGGCCGCGCGTGCCGATCGCGACGCGCGCGCTCGACGTCTCACTCCCGCGCGTGCAGCGCAAATCGATGTGCGCCGCCGGTCCCGCGCCGGCGCCGAGCCCGAGCTCGAGCGACACGCGCGCGCCGTCCTGCGCGGGCACGCGCGCGCTGTCGATGCGCCACGCGCGTGGTGACCCGCCGTCGATCCACCCCGGCGCGGGTCCGGGCAGCGAGCCCGCCGCGCGCAGCGTCGGACCCGCGCCGTCGACGCGCAGCTCGACGAGCGCTGCGATCGCGACGGCGAGCGCGATGCACGGCACGGCGATGCCGAGCCAGGTCGACACGAGGATCGACGCCCGCCCGAGCGCGCGCGGCGCGAGCCAGTCGGCATCGCGCGTGCGCCAAGCGCCGATCGTGCCGGCTGCGCGGTGAACGAGAATCGGCGCGACGCCCGCGCAGAGCGCGAGCCAAGTGCCGCTGCGATCGAGGCCGCGGCCGAACGCACCGTCCACGTCGTCGAAGCCGGCGACCCTCGGGCTGAAGTCGTGGCGCAGCGCGAGGAACGACACGACCGCGAGCGTCGCGAGCACGCCCGGGTGCAGCGTGCGGCGCGCGGCGAGGCGCGCGAGCGCGAAGTCGACGCGCAGGCTCATCGCGACGTGCGCGTCGTCCGGTAGAGATCGCGCAGCGTGCGCTCGGCGAGCACGTCGCGCGGCGCGCCGCGGTGCGCGATCACGCCGCCCTGGATCACCGCCATGTCGTCGCACGTCTCGCGCATGTCGGCGACCACGTGGCTGGCGACCACGACGGATGCACCGCGCGCGCGCGCTTCCGCGAGCAGCGCCGCGAGCACCTCGAAACCTGGCGCGTCGAGGCCCGCGGTCGGTTCGTCGAGCAGCACGAGCTCGGGGCGCGCGAGCCACGCTTGCGCGAGGCCGAAACGGCGCAGCATGCCGCGCGAGTAGCGACCGAGCGCCGTGCGCGCGCGCTCGCGCAGGCCGACGAGCTCGAGCAAGCGCTCGCACTCGCGACGGCGCTCCGCGCGCGGCATGTCGGACAACGAGCCGAGAAGATCGAGGCACGTGCGCGCGCTCATCTCGCGCGGGAACGGCGACTCCTCCGGCAAGTAGCCGACGCGGCGGCGCACGCCGGCGTCGAGCGGCGATCCGCCGAGCACGCGCACGTCACCCGACGACGCGCGGTCGATGCCCGCGACGATGCGCAAGAGCGTGCTCTTGCCGGAGCCGTTCGGTCCGGCGAGACCCAGTACATGTCCGCGCGCGAGCGTGAGGTCGATGCCGCGCAGCACGTCGTCGTGCGCGAGCCCGAGCCAGCGCGGGTAGCGCTGCGTCACCGCGCGGAGCTCGAGAGCGGGGCTGTCGGCGTTCACCGCGGGCAAGATAGCGTGGCCGGACGTCGCCAGAGATGCCGCCGTCGCCACATGCGCTCGCCTGCGACCCGGCGCGCGTGGTACACGGTGCAGCCGCAATGGGAGAGCGCGCACTCGACTCGCTCGTCGACGTCGTCGATTCGGTGGAAGGCTGGCTGTCGCGCGAGCAGGCGGCGCTCCTCATCGAGCTCGCCGCGGCCGTGCCGGCTGACGAGGCGATCGTCGAGATCGGCAACTATCGCGGGCGCTCGACCGTCGCTCTCGGCCTCGGCGCCGAGCTCGGTGGCGCGACCGTGTACAGCGTAGACCCGCACGACGTGTTCGCCGGTGCGCGCGGCGGGCGTTTCGGCCCGCACGACCAAGCGCAGCTCTACGCGAACCTCGTGCGCACCAGTGTCGGAGCGCGCGTGCGCGTGATCGGCCTGCGCTCGCAGCAAGTCGCGCAGTCGTGGCCGCAACGCGACGTGCGCCTCCTGTTTCTCGATGGCGACCACCGCTACGCCGCCGTACGCGGCGACTACGAGTCCTGGGAGCCGCACCTGTTGCCGGATGCCGAAGTGCTCTTCGACGACTGCGACTTCACGGATGTCGATCGATGGATCGGCGAGCTCGTCGCCGCGGGCCGCGTGCGCGCGATCGAGCGCGTCGGAAAGCTCGCGCGCTGCCGGCGCAGCGCGTCTGCGTGACACGCACGGCCTGCGCGCTCAGCGCTGCGCCGCCGAGAGCGCGCGATCGATGAACGCGCACACGCGCTCGCGCCACTCCTTCGTCTGCTGGAAGCCGCCGGCGCCATGCAAGCCGCGCGTTTCGAGGAACTCCTTCGGCTCGGGAGCGCGCTCGAAGAGCAGCTTGCCGTGCGCGATCGGCACGACCTCGTCGCCTGGGCTGTGCACGACGAGCAGCGGCAGCGCGAGCCGCGCCATCTTCGCGGCCGAATCGAAGCGCACGCGCGCCAGCCAGCGCACCGGTAGCCACGGATAGCGTTGCGCGCCGATGTCGGGCATGGACGTGAACGTGTTCTCGAGGACGAGCGCGGCGCACGGACGTCGCAGCGCCAGCTCGACGCCGACCGCGCCGCCGAGCGACTCGCCGAAGACCACGATCTCGTGCGCCGCGAAGCCCGACTCGCGCACGAGGAACGCGTGAGCGCGCTCCGCGTCGGTGTACGTGCCCGCTTCGGTGGGACGGCCGCGGCTCTGGCCGTATCCGCGGTAGTCGAACAGCAAGACGCCGAAGCCGCGCCGCACGAACACGTCGGCCAAGCCGAGCCGGCGTTCGATGTTGCCGGCGTTGCCGTGGCACACGAGCACGGCGCCGCGCGTCTTCGTTGCGCCGCGCGCGTCTTGCGCCGGGATCCACCAAGCGTGGATGCGCGCGCCGTCGTCGGTCGCGAGCTCGACGTTCTGAAACGTCAGGCCGAGCGCGCTCGGATCGCGCTTCGGCGGCGGAGCGACCGCGAACACGAGCCTCTCCTGCCAAACGTAGAACGCGAGGCAGACGAGCGCATAGATCCCCGCACCGATCGCTGCTTCGAGGAACAACTGCGGACTCCGACGCGGAGTGCTCCGCGACATTGGCGGGCAACCGTATCCCGAGCGCGCGCACGCGGCAAGGCACGCCGCTACGATGGCGCGCATGGACGAAACGCACGACGAGCGCACACGCGCGAGTGCGCGGCGGATCGCGATGACGCTGTACACGCGCGCGGAGTGCCCACTGTGCGACGAGATGAAAGCCGAGATCGCGCGCGCGGACGTCGCGCAGCAAGCGGACCTCGAGGTGATCGACATCGACGGCGATCCGGCTCTCGTCGCGCAGCACGGGAACTCGATCCCCGTGCTCGTGATCGGAGGCCGGCCGGCGTTCAAGGGACGCTGCACCGCGGAGGAGCTGCGCAAGAAGCTCGCGCGCCGCAGTGCGGAGCTCGACGCATCCCCGGCCGCGCGCGTCTACATCCTCGCGGGTCCGGATCTCGGCAAGAGCGTCGAGGTGCGCGACGGCGCGACGCTCGGTCGCAGCCCCGAGTGCACCGTCCACGTGCGCGATGCATCCGTGAGCCGCGTCCATGCGCGCATCGAGAGCGACGCGGGACGCTTCCGCATCGTCGACGCGGGCTCGCGCAACGGCCTCACGCGCAGCGGCAAGCGCGAGGCGTCGATCGAGCTCGACGACGGCGACGAGTTCGCGCTTGGCGAGGTGCTGCTGCGCTTCCGCCGCGCGGCACCGCCGCCGGCGGCGTCAGCGCCGTCGACCGCGCGCGCGACGGACACGCAGCGAGCGCTCGAGCGACAAGTCGCGGCAGCGAGCAACACGGATCGCGCCGCGTCGAGCGACATCGAGCTCGAAGGCGAATGGTCGGAAGCGCCGGCGAGCCCACTCGCGCAGACTTCCGTGCGCCGCGCCGCGGTGGTTCCTGCGCCGCAAGCCGCTGCCAGCGCGCCGAGCGCGGTCGATCCCGCGCGACGCGCGACGACACCGCTGCGGACGGGCGGGCTCGCGCAGCGTGCGCGAGCACCGCAGCGCAGCGGACTCTTCGGCGCCGATCTCGGGCAGCTTCCGTGGTGGATCCGCGCGTTGCTCTTCGCCGGCGCACTCGCGCTCGCGGCCGTGCTGTTCGTGCTCGCGTTCCAGGGCACGCGCCTGTTGAAAGGGCACCGGCAATCGTCGGAGGTAGCGGTTCCCGGCGACTGACCGCACTCGTCGCGGCCTTCGAGTCAGAGCACGTCCTAAGACCTCGCCGGGCTTCGGGCGGCTGCGCCGCCGCGTCGCGGCGTCGAACCTCCTCTGCGTATTTCTTCGTCAATACGCATCGTCGGCTCTCCTTGTGCCGCATCGGCTCGCTCGCCCTCGGGCCGCGGCGAGGTCTTAGGACGTGCTCCTAGTGGCCCGCCGTGAAAGGCGCCTCGATCGCTCAAGGTTCGGGCCGCGTCGACCCGAAGGATGGCGACGCTCATCGGCGCGCGCATCGCTCGCACGTGCGCTGGACGTTTTCTGTATGGAAGTTTCTCCGCTGCTCCACGCGCTGTGCCGGCCGCTGCGCCTCGCGCGAACCGACCTTGGCGCCTCCGCCCGCAAGACGTGGACGATCGCGCCCGGACTGCGCACGCGCCGCCGGCGCGCCCACTATCTCGACGGACAACTCGAGCGCGTGATCGCGACGCACCGCGAGACGAGCATGCCGTACGAGATCGCGCGCCTGTCCGACGGCTTCGTCGACCATGCGCCGACGATCGGCTTCTCGTTCGCGAACGCGCGTTTGCTCGATGGCTGCCTGTACGCGGGGCGCTTGCGCTACGTCACGAGCGACAAGCGTCCGGCGTACTTGGACCTGCGCGGCGTCGAAGCGCGCGAGCTCGGTGTGCTGAGCTCCTCTTACATCGGCAATCGTTACTTCGGCCACTGGATGACGGACGACTCGACCTTGCAGCGCGCCGCACGCCGCATCGGTCCGCCGATCGCGGGCGTCCGGCCGAGCTATGTCCACCGCGAGGGCTACGAGCGCATCCTCGATCTCGGGCGTGACTTCGTCGAGCGTGCGCGGTTCGACGAGCTCGTCGTGATCGACGATCACGGCATGAATCCGGATCGCGTCGCGCGCTTGCGCGAGCTGCGCGCGTGCTTCGCGCCGTATCGCGCCGCGCAGCCGGCGACGGGCGTGTACATCCGCCACGGCAAGAGCGGCGAGCCGCGCCACCTCCAAGGCGAAGCCGAGGTCGAGGCGTGTCTCGCGCGCCGCGGATTCGTATCGATCGAGCCCGAGAGCATGACGCCGGAACAAGTCGTGCGCGTTCTCTCCGGAGCGAGCACCGTCGTCGGTCTCGAGAGCAGCGCGATGGCGCCCGGCATCCTGGCACTCGCGGACGGTGGCGCGTGGCTCAACCTGCTGCCGCCCGAGCGCTTCAACAATATCTTCAAGGACTATCTCGACGCGCTCGAGATGCACTATGGCTTCGTCGTCGGTCAGCCGGTCGACGGCGGATTCCGTCTCGACACGGGCGAGATCGAGCGCACGCTCGACTTGCTCGACCGAGCGCGCGCTCAGGCGCGTGCAGCCGCGTAACACGCTTCGAGCCACGCGTCCGCGGAGCGGTCCCACGAGTACGCGTTCGCGCGCTCGGCTGCGGCCTCGAGCTGTGCCGGCGAAGCGCTCAGCGCCGTGCGGATCTTCGCCGCGCATTCGACCGGATCGTCGGGCGAGAAATCCGGCGCGCCCGCCGCGACTTCCGTGAGCGCGCTGCCGCGGGCGACGCACAGCGGCACGCGCGCGCGCAAGGCCTCGAGCGCCGGGATGCCGAAGCCTTCAATGCGCGCCGGCAGCACGACGCACGCCGCTTGCGCGTACAAACGCGGCAGCTGGTCCTCCTCGAACGCGCCGAGGAAGCGCACGCGGGTGAACACGCCGAGCTCCACCGCGAGCTCCTCGAGCCGTTTCGCCTCGCGTCCTTTCGTGCGCCCCGCGAGCCACAACGTCGGCAAGCCGGGATCCGCCTGCAGCGCGCGCAGCAGGAGATCGAGATTCTTGCGCGGCTCGAGATGGCCGACGTACAGGAGCGGCGCGCCGAGCGTTTGCTCGCGCGGCAAAGGTGTCAGATGGTCCGCGGCGTTCGGCACTACGGCGATGCGCGCGCGCTCGACCTCGAGCTGCGCTTCGAGCGCCGCGCGCATCGTCTCGCTGACGGTGATCACGCTGCGCGCGCGCCGCACGGCTTGGTCGAGCACCTTGCGCGCGAGGAAGCGCTCGGGCGCGGAGGTGAGCTTGCGCTCCAGCCGGCGCAGGTCGTGGATCGTGACCGTGAGCGGAACTTGCGCGCTCAGGCCGGTGAGCTTCGGCACGGGCAGGTGCCCGGTGTGCACCAGATCGAACGGCGCGCCGCGTGCGCGCGCCGCGGCGAGCACCGGGCCGAGCGCGCGCGTTTCGGCGCGCACGCGCCACAACGCCGGCGTTGCAGGAACCGGCGACGCGAGCCGCTGGATCGTGCGCGGCAAGGCGAACGGCAGCGGCGTGGCCCCTTCGAGGATGACGAGCTCTCCGCCGTGCGCCTGCAAGCGCGCCGCGAGTCGCGGCAACAGCTCGGCATTGTGGCGACGCACGCCGCCCATCGGTTGCGCGAGTGCCGCGCCGAGAACGAGCACGCGCACAGGACGGCGCGTGTTCATGCGAGCTGCTCCCAGAGTTTCTCCACTTGCTCGGCCGCGCGGTCCCACGAAAACTCGCGTGCGCGCGCGATCGACGGCGCGCGCAGCGCTTCGCGTTCCGCGACCGCGCGCGCGAGGCCGTCCGCGACCGAGCCGGCGTCGGAAGGATCGACGACGATTCCGGCGTTGCCCGCGATCTCGGCTTGTGCGCTGTCCTTCGGCACGAGCACGGGCGTTCCGCACGCCAGCGCCTCGAGCACCGGCAGACCGAAGCCCTCGGAGTGCGACAGCACCGGCACGACGCACGCCAAGCGCAGCAGCGAAGGTAGATCGCGCTCGTCGATCTCGTCCGGTGTCGACACGTAACGCGAGAGCCCGAGGCGTGCGACGCGGCCGAGGTCTTTGCGCAGTTGCGGCGTGTCGCCGCCGCTCACTACGAGCTGGAGCGGCGGTCCGTTGCGTCGTCGCAGCTCGGCCAGGCCGTCGATCACGGCGGAAAGGTTCTTCTTGGGACGCACGGCGTTCAAGCAGAGAGCGAGCGGGATCTGCGGCAGTCGGTAGCGGCCGAGCGCGACTTCGTCGATCGTGCCCGGCGGCGGCTCGTCGCAGAACGGCGCCTCGATACCCCAGTGCACCACGTGCACCTTGTTCCCGAGCGGAACGATGCGGCGCCGGAGCTCACGCGCGACGAACTCGGTCGGGACGATCGTCGCGTCCGCGATGCGCGTACCGAAGCACGCCCACGCGCGGTGCGCGAAGCCGGCGTTCTCGCGGACACGGTGCCGCCACGGCAGCTCGTGCACCGTTTGCACGCGCCAGCCGCCGCCGCGCAGCGGAAACGCGGAGAACGGCGAGTGGATCCCGGCGAGCTTTTCGGTGCTCGCAGCGCGCGCCAAATCCGTTTGTCGCCAGGATGCGAGACGGGCGTCGCGCGGCGGCGACAAGCGCACGATCACGTGCCGCCCACGGCGCTCGAGCGCCGCGAGAAGACTGCCCGTCGCACGCGTGACTCCGCGTGGGTGGGGGCGCACGAGCGGTGTGACGTCGAATCCGATGCGCATCGAGCGCGAGAGCGTACGCGCTGGCGCGCTCCCATCACCATGTCCGTTGCGCATCGTCGCGCTGGACGTCGAGAAATGCGGAGGCTGACACCTCTGGCGACATGCGTGCGTCTGGCGCGCTGCTCCGACGTTTCGTAGGAATGGTGCCCCATGAACGCGCGGACCCGAGCAGCGGCTTCCCAAGTCCATCACGGCCACTCCGGCCCGCAATCGGCTCGCCATGGACTGGTGAAGCCACTGCTACTCCACGGCATCGCGGCACTCGCGCTCTCACTCACAGCTACGGGCTGCTTCGTCTCCAGGGATCTCTTCAACGAGTCGCTGCGCAAGAAGCCTTTCGACCAGCTCGTGCCGGGGACGACGACGGCGGCGCAGGTCACCGAGCTGTTCGGCGCGCCCAACGAGGTCATCCAGCTCGGCACGCGCAGCGCGTACCGCTACGACTCGACGGTCGTGAAGAACGCCGGCTTCTCGATCATCGTCGTCACGTTCATCAACGCGGACAGCCGCTCCGATCGCGTGTGGATGTTCTTCGATTCGAAGGACGTGCTGACGCACTACGGCAAGACTCTCGATGCGCGCGACACGGAGCACGCGATGCCATGGCAGGAGCTCGGAGGGCACTGATCCGCGTGCCGCGCGCGCGCCTCGCTGGCCTCGGCCTCGCGCTGTGCGTGTCGGCCGCCGCGAGCTGCGTCAGCTTCTCGTTCCGGCGCGCGACGCGCGAGACGCCGATCCAGGACGCCGAGCTCGAGCTGCTGGCGCCGGGACGGACGGAGATCGGCGAAGTGCTCGATCGATTCGGCGCACCGCTCTTCGTCTGGGAGTACAAGGGCGACGGCGCCGCGCTCGCGTACGGTGCTTTGCGCGACGACGAGCGCGGGATCCGCGTCAGCGTGCCGGTCGCGAACGAGTTCTCCGCGTCGTTCGACTACAGCGAATCCGACGCGCGGCTGCGCGGCATCGTGTTCCTGTTCGACGAGGGCGGCACGCTCGAGCAATGGCGGCGCGGCTTGCTCGCGGACATCCGCGCCGAGACGTCGCCGCGCCGTCCGGCGCCGGTCGGCGAGGCGGAGCCGTGAGCGCGATCGAATCGACGCCGCGCCGCACGACGTGCCCGCTGGATTGCCCGGATGCATGCGGAGTGCTCGTCGACACGGACGAGCGCGGCGCGTTCGTGCGCGTGCGCGGCAATCCGGAGCACTTGGCTTCCGGCGGCGTCCTGTGCGGCAAGACGATGCTGTACGGCGAGCTCGTCACGAGCCCGGATCGCTTGCTCACGCCGCTCGTGCGCGCGGGCGGACGCAAATCGGCGCCACTCGTGCCCGCGACGTGGGACGAGGCGCTCGATCTCATCGCGCAGCGCGTGAGACCGCTCGCTGGCGAGGACGTGCTCGCGCTGTCGTACGGCGGCTCGATGGGGCTCGTGCAGCGCAAGTTTCCGTTGCGGATGATGCACGCGCTCGGCGCGACGTTGCACGACGGCGGCATCTGCGACGCGACGAGCACCGCGGGCTACGAAGCGGTGCTCGGACGTTGCGTCGGTCCCGACATCGAATCCGCGGACGATTGCGACGCGCTGGTCCTCTGGGGCGCCGACGCGGCGCGCACGGTGCAGCATCTGCAGCCGGCGCTCCAGCGTGCGTGCCGACGCGGAGTGCCCGTGGTCGCGATCGACATCTACCGCACGGACACGATCCAGGCACTCGAGCGCTGGGGCGGGCGCGGCTTCGTGCTGCGCCCCGGCACCGACGCGGCGCTCGCGCTGTGTCTCGCGCGCCTGGCGTTCGAACGCGGCTTCGCCGACCGCGCGTTCCTCGCGCGCGAGTGTGTCGGCGCCCTGGAGTTCGAAGCGCACGTGCGGCGCGCACACGCGGTCGAGGAGACGGCGCGCATCACGGGGCTCGCGGTGGACGAGATCGAGGCGCTGGCCGCGCTGTGTGCGCGCGCGCGCAATCCGTTCTGGAAGACCGGCGTCGGCTGGACGCGGCGTCAGAACGGCGGCATGAGCATGCGCGCGGTGTGCTCGCTCGCCGCGGTGCTCGGCGCGGCCGACCGCGTGCACTACGAAAGCTTCGCGCACTTCGGCTTGAACGAGGAGGCGGTGATGCGTCCCGGCTTGCGTCCGCGCACGGCCGATCGTCCGCCGGTGTTGCAAGTGGCGCTCGGGCGCGAGCTCGCCGCCGGCCGCTATCGCGCCGTGTTCGTGTGGTGCCACAACCCCGCCGTCACGCTGCCGGACAGCCGCACGGTGCGCGCGGGCCTCGCGCGCGACGACACGTTCGTGGTCGTGCACGAGCACTTCCTCACGGAGACCGCCGAGCGCGCCGACGTCGTCCTGCCCGCGACGATGTTCGTCGAGCACGCCGACGTCTACCGCAGCTACGGCCACCGCTGGATGCAGTACGCGCGCGCGGCGGTCGCACCTCCGCCTGCTGTGCGCGGGGGAGGGCCCCGCAGCAACGTGGACACGTTCGCCGCGATCGCGCGCCGGCTCGAGCTTCCGCGCGAGACGTGGGACGTCACGGCCGAGTCGTTGTGCGAAGAGTTGTTGCTCGCATCGCAGCCGCGTCTGAGCGAGGACGAGCTCGAGCGCTTGCGAACCGGCGTACCGGTGAAGCCGCACGCGCTCGTGCACCCGGATCGGGGCACGGAGAGCGGCAAGATCGAGCTCTACAGTGCGCCGCTCGCGCGGCGCGGACTCGCGCCGATGGCGGCGTTCGTGCCGGACGAAGGGCTGGGCGGCGGGACACTGTGGCTCGTGTGCGCGCCGTCGGTGAACACGCACAACAGCACGTTCGCGCACAGCGCGCGGCACCGGAAGAAGGACGGTCCACCGGTGTGTCACGTCCATCCCGACGACGCGCGCGAGCGCGGGCTGCACGCCGGCTCGCTCGCCGTGCTCTCGAACTCGTTCGGATCGCTGACGCTGCCCGTCGCGACGAGCGACGCGATGCCGCGCGGATCCGTGCGCGTCGACGGCTTGCCGAGCGCGAGCGACATCCCCGAGGCGATCGGTGTGAACGCGCTCGCGAGCCCGGCGGCGAGCGATCTCGGCGACGGCAACGTGCTGTACAGCGCGCGCATCGACGTGCGCGCAGCGCGGTGAGGGACGGAGCGATGGGGAGGTGCGCATGGATCTCGGTCTGAAAGGGCTCGTCGTCGTGATCACCGGTGCGTCGGGCGGCATCGGCCGCGCGCTCGCCGAAGCGTTCGCAGCCGAAGATGCGTCGCTCGTGCTCACGAGCGTGAGCCGCTTGCCGGAGCTCGAGAGCTGGGTCGCCGGGCAGCCGTGGCGCGCGCGCGCGCTCGCGCTGCGCGCCGACGTCACGCAGCCCGCCGAGATCGGTGCAGCGCTCGAGGCCGCGTGCGCGCGCTTCGGGCGCGTCGATGCGTGCGTCGCGAACGCGGGCCGCTGGACGCCCGAGTTCGCGCTGCTGCACCAAGCCGACGAGCAGCGCGTGCGCGCGAGCATCGACACGAACTTGATGGGCTCGCTGTGGACGGCGCGGGCGTTCTTCGCAGGGCTCGCGCGCTCCGGTCCTCGTTCGGACGGAGCCGGCGCGAGCCTCGTGCTGATCGGCTCGACGGCCGGACGTTTCGGCGAGAAGGGACACGCCGAGTACGCCGTGTCGAAGGCGGGCCTCTACGGTCTCGTGCGGACCCTGAAGAACGAGATCGTCGAGCTCGACCCGCACGGCCGCGTCAACATGATCGAGCCCGGCTGGACCGTGACGCACATGGCGCGTCCGGCGCTCGACGAGCCGGGTCGCATCGCCAAAGTCGTGCGCACGATGCCGCTGAGGCAACTCGCGCGCGCCAAGGACATCGCGCGTGCGGCGTGCTTCCTGTGCTCGCCCGTCGCGGCGCGCCACGTCTCGGGCGAAGTGCTCACGATCGCCGGCGGGATGGAAGGGCGCGTGCTGTGGGACCCGGCCGATGTCGACGAGGCGGCCGTGCGCGCGCGACTGCGTCGGGACTAAGAACACGTCCTAGAACCTCGCCGCGTCCCGAGGGCGAGCCAGCCGATGCGGCGCAAGCAGAGCCGACGCTGCGTATTGACGAAGAAATACGCAGAGGAGGTTCGACGCGGCGCCGCGACGGCGTAGCCGCCCGGAGCCCGGCGAGGTTCTAGGATGTGCGCTAACTTTCAAAATATTCTGAAAGTTCAGGCCGGCCACGGTACGATGTCGTGCCTATGGTCGCGAGCGATTCGATCCGCCAAGAGTTCGTGCGCCTGTGGGGCAACCTCGGCGCATTCTGGGGTGTTCCGCCGACGACGGCGCGCGTGTACGGCTGGCTCCTGTCCAAGCAGCACCCGGCGACGGCCGAGGACCTCGTGCAGGGTCTCGGTCTCTCGCGCGGCGCGGTCAGCATGGCGTGCCGCGAGCTGCGCGACTGGGGGTTGATCCATCTCGAGCGTGCCGGCGGCTCGCGCCAGATCGCGTATCGCCCCGAGACGGATCTCGAGAAAGCGATCCGGAGCATCGTGCAAGCGCGCAAGCGTCGCGAGTGGGATCCGATCCTCACGCACTTGCGCGAGTGGATTCCGAAGCTCGAGGCGGAGCGCTCGAGCGAAGCCGCGGTGTTCCGCGAGCGTCTGAAGGCGATCGAGGCCCTCGTCGGCATGGCCGACACGATGGCCGAGTCGTTCCTGAAGGGCGGTCTCGTGCAGAAGCTCGGGTTGCGCGTCCTCGTCGCCGCGGCGGCGAAGAAGCACAAGAAAGGCCAGCGCCAATGAACGTGTTGATCACCGGAGGATCGGGCTTCGTCGGAGCGGCGCTCGCGCGCGAGCTCGCTCGCCGCGGCCACGCGCCGCAGATCGTCAGCCGTCGCCCCGGATCGAGTGTCACTTGGGACGACGCGAGTCTCGCACGCGGCGTCGAGCGCGCGGACGCGGTCGTGCACCTCGCGGGCGAGAACCTGTTCGCCAAGCGCTGGAGCACGCGGCAGAAGGAGGCGCTCTGGCGCAGTCGTCACGAGACGACGCGCAAGCTCGCGAAGCTCGTTGCGGAGCGCAAGCCGCGCGTCTTCGTCAGCGCATCCGCCGTCGGCTTCTACGGCGCGAGCCCGGACGCGACGTTCGACGAGCGCTCGCCGCGGGGCGAAGGATTCCTCGCGGAGCTGTGCGCGGACTGGGAAGCGGCGGCGGACGCGGCGCTGGAGGCCGGCGTACGCACGGCGATCGTGCGCTTCGGTGTCGTGCTCGAGCGCGGCGGCGGCGCGCTCGCGCGCATGCTGCCGATCTTCCAGCTCGGGCTCGGCGGTCCGCTCGGCGACGGCAAGCAGTGGGTGTCGTGGATCCATCGCGCCGACGCGGTGTCGCTGATCATTTTCTTGCTCGAGAGGGACGGCGTGTACGGCCTGTTCAACGCCACGGCGCCGAATCCGGTGACGATGAAGGAGCTCGCGCGCGAGCTCGGCCGCGCGCTGCACCGGCCGGCCGTGTTGCCCGCGCCCGCGCCGATGCTGCGTCTCGCGCTCGGCGAGGTCGCCGACGTGCTGCTCACCGGTCAGCGCGTATTGCCGCGTCGCGCGCAGGAGGCCGGCTTCGCGTTCGAGCACCCGGAGCTCGCCGGCGCGCTGCAAGAGATCGTGAGCAAGGAAGCGCCCGCGCACGCGGGCTGAGGTCGAATCGTGCCGAGCTCGATGTCGACAACCTCGCGACGGCATGCCGCCGAGACGCGCGCCTTCGAGTGGGAAGTGCGAGCACGCGCGTTCCAAGATCGAATGGGTCGCGTCGGCCCGCAGCCGGCGAGCGTCGTGTCCTTCACGAATCGCCGCTTCACCGTGAACTTCTCCGCGCCGATCGAGCACGTGCAGCGCCTGCTGCCGCGTGAGATCGAAGCCGATCCGATCCCCGACCGACCGGATCTCGGGCTGCTCGGCATGTGCGCGTGCGACTTCTGGGTTACCCGCATCGGCGTGGTCCCGATCGTTCCGATCCGCAACAACGACATGCTGCTGCGCGTCAGCACGCGCTTCCGCAAGGGCGGTCATCGGCTGCGCGGCTTCTACACCATTCACTCGACGTCGTCGTCCTTCGTGCTCGGCACGCTCGGCCGACACTTCTCGCACTTCCGCAAGCAGCGCGGGCGGTTCGAGCGCGTCGACGACCGATCCACCTACTCGTTGCGCAACGCGCGCACGGACGAGCTCTCGACGGGCTGGGTCGTCGCTCACACGGACTCGATCGACAAGACGCCGCCGCGCGGCTCGTGCTTCACGAGCATCGAAGCGGCGACCGACTACGTGTTCCGGCTCGACGGAAGCTGCGGATTCGATTGGGCGACGCGCAGGATCTCGTTCCAGCCGATCGAGTACCCCGAGTGGGACCTGTCGTTCTGCCAGCGCGTCGATTACGGGTTTCCGTTGCTCGACACGCTGGCGCGCGAGTTCGAGCTCGATCTGTCGCTCGACAGCACCTTGTGCATGCAGGACACGCACCAAACGTGGTGCGCGTCGACGCTGTATCGCAACGAGAACGCGGCGAGGCCGTGGTTCGCGAAGCGGCGCACGAGCGAATCGCTCGCGCGCATCGGAGGTCATCGATGAACGCACTGTGGATCTTCGTCATCGGCGCCAGCGTGTCGGTCGGGCTCGCGGGCCTGACCGTGGCGGGCCTGCGACCGTCGCTCGCGTCCTTGCTCGAGGAGCTGTGCGGCAGCTCGACGCGCGCGCGTTTCTGGCTCGTGCTCATGGCGTTGGGCACGCTGCTCGTGACGCTTTTCTGCGTGCTGCTCGCGCTGCCGGAGGCGTCGGCTTGGGAGCAGCCCGCATGGCGCGAGATGCTCGTGAGCGTGCGCATCGGCATCTTCGGCTTGCTCCTGTGCTTGGCGCTCCTCGCGTTCGTGTTGATGCTCTCGATCAACGGCCGCGAGCGCGAGGAACGGCGCGAGAACGACCCGAGCTGGATGAAGCTCTCACGCGACGTGCCGCGGAGCTGAACAATGGACTCCGCGAACTCGCCGCGCCGCGCCACGATCGGACGTGGCGCGTACGCGATCACGGCGATCCTGCTCGCGCTGCTCAAGTACAACCTCGACCGTCTGACGACCTGGATCCTCGCCGGACGCTCGTTCTCCGTGCTGGCGTATTGGTACCCCGGACGGTACTGGTCGAGTGAGCATCCCGAGCGCAACACGGTGCTCTGGACGCTCGCGCTGACGACCATTCCGTTCGTGTGCGTCGGAATCGCGCTCACGCTTCGCCGGCTGCGCGACGCCGATCTGCCGCGCGCGCTCGCGGCGTTCTTCTTCGTTCCATTCCTGAACCTCGTCTTGTTCCTGCTGCTCGCGATCTTGCCTTCGCGCGAGTACGCGGACGATCACGAGCGTCGGCGCGGTGCCACCACGTTCCTCGAAGGTGTGATACCGCGGGGAGCGTGGAGCAGCGCCGCGATGAGTGTGCTGCTCGTCGTCCCGATCGCGACCGCGCTGAGCGCGATCTCGGCGCAAGTTCTCGGCGACTACGGATGGGGACTCTTCGTCGGCATCCCATTCCTGCTCGGCACGTGCTCCGCCGTGTTGCTTGGATTCCATCGACCGCGATCGATGGGGGAGTGCCTCGGCGTCGCCGCAGCGTCCATCGTGCTGCTCGGCGGTCTGCTCTTCGGGTTCTTGATCGAGGGCGCCGTGTGTTTGGCGATGGCGTTTCCGCTCGGCATCGCGCTCGCTTTGCTCGGCGGCGTGCTCGGTTTCTTCCTGCAGCGCGGACCTCGGCCGCGAGGAGACGCCGTGCGCGTGCTGTCGCTGTCGATCGTGTTCTTGCCGACGATCATCGGCCTCGAGTCGGCTGCGCCCGCGGAACCGCAGCTGTGGAAGGTCACGACGTGCGTGACCATCGACGCACCGCCGGAGATCGTGTGGCAGAACGTCGTCGCGTTCACGGAGCTTCCGCCGCCACGTGAGTGGGTGTTCCGGCTCGGCATCGCGTATCCGCTGCGCGCCGAGATCGATGGACACGGCGCCGGCGCCGTGCGCCGTTGCGTCTTCTCGACCGGCGCGTTCGTCGAACCGATCGAGGTGTGGGACGAGCCGCGCATCCTGCGCTTCGGCGTCACCGAGCATCCTCCGGCGATGCGCGAGACGATGTGGCTCGATGCAGAGGATCCGCCGCACGTGAACGACTTCTTGCAGTCGAAGCGCGGTCAGTTCGAGCTCGTCGAAAGCGACGGCCGCACGGTGCTCCTCGGCACCACGTGGTACACGCACAGGATCTGGCCGGCCGCGTACTGGAAACCGTGGTCGGATTGGATCCTGCACACGATCCATCGCCGCGTGCTCGAGCACATCCGACAGCGCAGCGAGGACACTCGTCGAGCGCGCACGCTCGGAGAAGCGGCTCGAGAGCGCTGACCAGCGCCGAACCCACGAGCCGTCGACGGACGTGGCCGCGCCTCGACTGCTGATGAAACCGGCTCTACGCGGACGGCGCTGCGTGCTCGGCCGAGACCGCTTGGTAGGCGAGCAACGTGCGGCGTGCGCATTCCTTCCACGTGAACTCGCGCGCGCGGCGCTTGCCGCGCAGCGCGAACTCTTCCGCGAGGTCGGGTTCCGTCAGGATGCGGCGCGACGCCTCGAAGATGCGCTCGACTTCCGTGGGCTCGACGAGGAACGCTGCGTCGCCGAGCACTTCGGGCATCGACGTGACCGCGCTCGAAACGACCGGTGTGCCGCACGCCATCGCTTCGAGCGGCGGCAGCCCGAAGCCTTCGTTCAAGCTCGCGAACAGGAACAGATCGGCTTGGCCGTACAACTGCGGCAGCTCGTCGTCCGAGACGAAGCGCTTCCAGACGACGCGCTCTTTGGCCGGCGAACGTGCGAGCGCCGTCTCGAAGTCCTCCACGCCGAAGCCGGGCGGGCCGGCGATGATCCAGTGGTGCGGCAAGCCTTCCTTCACGAGCCACTCGAAGGCTTGCAGCATGCGCAAGTGGTTCTTGCGCGCGTCGACGCGCGACACGGTGAGCACGTACGGCTGCGACGGTTTCGGAAATCCGCCCGGCGGCAGCGCGCGCGCGACGTGATCGCAGCCGAGATGCGTCACCGTCACCTTCTCGGGCGGCACTCCGAACGACATGACGACCTCGGCGCCGACGAATTGGCTCGGAACGATCACGCGTTGCACGCGCGCGACCATGGCCTTCGCCGTCGCCGTCATGCGCTCGGCCGCGTCGCGCGAGAGATAGCCGGCGTCGAGCATGTAGATGCAGTCGAAGATCGTCGCCACTTGCGCCGCGCGCCGCACGGTGAGCAGGTGCGGATGCGTGTGGTGGTACACGTCGCAGCCGCCGACGAGGTCGTCGACGCCCTTGCCGAGGCGCGCGAGCAACGTCGGCAACCAGCGCGAGGGGAAGCGCAGGCGTACGAGCTCGGCGTGTAGCTCGTTGAGCCCGAGCTCGGTGCGCGTGAGCTTGGCGGGCGCGAGCGTGTAACCGAACAGACCGAGATTGCGGTCGAAGTGCAGCTCGCCGAGACCGCGCACGAGCTCGCGCGCGTAACGGCCGATCCCTTCGCGGTTGATCAGCGCGGGGCGGTAATCGATGCCGACTCTCACGCGCGCGTCCTCGTACTGGGACGACGAAACGGAGTTCGTAGCTCGCTCACGAGCGCTCCGATAGCTTGCGCGACGTCATCGAGGGGGTGACGCGTTTCGGTCTCGCGCGATCTCGTGCGCTCCACTTCCGGGCGCCACGCGAGATCGAATGTCTCGGCATCGATCCCACGGAGCCATTCATGAATCGCTCGCGATCACGTGGGTCTCGCACATCACGCAAGCTCACTACAGCACGTCGCACACGCTGGTGTTTTGCGGCGCGACCGGCACGCACTGCGGCTTCGCCGACTGGTGAGCCGGCGAGTGTCCCTGACGCGGACATGGGGAGCGCGCGAGCGCGTCGTCGTTCGGTGGCGTGGCTCACGCGCTCTCTTCCTATCCGACTGAAGTGACGTGCGGCAACGGTAGTTGCGAAGACAGCCACGCGGCGAGCACGAAGAGCAACGGGCCGAGGCACCAGCCGAGCACGCGCTCGCGCTGGATGCCTCGGCCGAGCGCGTGCGCGGCGCCGAGGGTGACGACGACTTCCGTGATCAGCGTCGCGATGCCCGCGCCTTCGATCCCCATCGACGGCACGAGGAACGCGTTCGCCGTGAGGTTCGCGGCGAGCGCGACGAGTGCGATGCGCAAGATCGCGCGCATCTCGCCCGCGGCGACGAGTGCCGTCATCAATCCGGCGCCCGCGTACACGACGGCGGTGGCGCACAAGAGCCAACGCGTGCTCGGACCCGCGCTCGCGAAGCTCGGATGGAAGAGCGCGAGCAAGTTCTCGGTCCACGGCCACACGAGTCCCGTGCCGAAGCAGGCCAGCGCGAAGAGCGGTTGCGAAAGACGCGTCACCGCGGCGGCGAGCGCGCCGTCACGCTCCGCGCGCGCGAGCCATGGCAACGCGGCCTGTGTCGCGTAGATCGCCACCATGATCCCGTACGACATGATGCGGACGCCGATGTTGTAGGGCCCGAGTGGCTCGGGACCGAGGATCGCGCGCACGAACAGGTTGTCGATGTAGAAGTACGCCTGCTGGCACAAGCTCGCGATGCCGAGCGGCCACGCGAGCCGCAAGATGTCGCGCACGGCGACGCTTCCCGAACCCGCGCGCGGCAGGTGGCGTCGCGAGACGAGGTAGAGCAAGCCGTTCGCGCTCGCGCTGCCGAGTGCGACCGCGAGCAGGTAGGAGCTCGCCTCGGTCGCCCCGCGCGCGCGCAACACGAGCACGAACGTGAGCGAGAGCGCGGCGGCAATGGCGCGCATCGCGACTGGCACGCCCCACGCGATGCGGTTGCGAAAGATGGTCGCGGACAGCTCTGCCACGTGCGTGACGGGATAGAGGCTCGCGATGGCGATCCACAGGGCCGCGGGCTCACGCCACGCGAACGCGGCAGTGCTGACGAGCACGACGCCGAGCGAGGCCGATGCGAGACGGATGCGCCGTGCCGCGGCCAGCACGGGCCGGATCGCCGACTCGTCGTGCGACGTCATGTGCACGGCGACCTGGCCGGTGCCGAAGTCGGCCAACGTATCGAGCACCATGAAGATCGCTAGATAGAAGCTGTAGCGCCCGAACGCTTCCGCGCTGAGGTGGTGCGCGAGCAAGTACAGGGTCGCGAGAGTGCACGCCGACCCCCACACGCGCCCGAGAACGAGCAGCGCGGTGCCCTGCCAGACGCGGCGCGGCACAGCGGAGTTCGACGAAGAGCGAGGAGGACCGGCTTCCAAGGGCTGTGCGCGCGCGGGAGCGGGCACCTCGAAACTAAAGGTTAGGAATCGCGACCCCTGGTGCGCGAGCGGTCGGAAGCTTCTTCGTCCCGCGTGACCGCGCGGATTCGCCTTGGCAGAATTCGGCAGCGTCGCCGCGAGATGCGGGGACGAGAAAACGGCCAACGCCGCCGCGACGCGGCGAGCGAGGACACGGCATGTACGCGCGCAAACGGCTCGACATCGGATGGAGAGACATCGCGTTCGGCCTCATCCGGTGCGTCGGCAGCTCGGACGCCACCGCCGCGCGCCGTCGTGTCGAGGAGTGGTTCGCTCCGCCGGGCTCGCGTGGCGGAGCGCTGTGCACGCTGTCGGTGCGCACGGGATTCGACTTGTACCTGCGCGAGCTCGCGCTGCCGGCGGGCAGCGAGGTGCTCGTCTCCGCGCTCACGATCCCTGACATGTGGAAGATCATCGAGCACCACGGTCTCGTTCCGGTGCCGGTGGACATCGATGGGAAGTCGCTGGCCCCGCCGGTCGAGCTATGCCGGAGAGCCGCGACTCCGCGCACGCGCGCCTTCCTGATCGCGCACCTGTTCGGTACTCGCATCGCGCTCGAGCCGTACGCCGCACTGTGCCGCGAGAACCGCTGGTTGCTGCTCGAGGACTGCGCGCAAGCGTTCACGGGACCGGAGTACCGCGGCGATCCGCTGGCCGACGTCTCGATGTTCAGCTTCGGCCCGATCAAGACCGCCGCTGCGCTGGCGGGCGGCGTGTTGCGGGTGCAGGACGCGCGCATCGTCGAGGCGATGCGCGCGAGGGAGGGCACGTACCCGTCTCAGGAGCGCGGCGCGTTCGCACAGCGGTTGTTCAAGTACGCGGGCCTGAAGGCGCTCTCGTATCCGCTGCCGTACACCGCCTTCGTGAAGTCGTGCGCGTGGCTCGGCCGCGATCACGACCGGGTGATCCAGTCGTCCGTGCGCGGCTTCGCGGGCGGAAGCTTCTTCGAAAAGATCCGCCGGCGGCCATCGCGCGCGCTCTGCGCGCTGCTCGAGCGACGCTTGTATCGCGGCGATTCGCGCCGAGTGCTGCGGCGCACGGAGCGCTCGCAACAGCTCGTGCGTGCGCTCGGCGGAGCGTTCGACATTCCCGGCAGCGAGTGCACGCGACACAGTTTTTGGGTGTTCACTCTGCTCGTTCCCGATCCGGACCGTGCTGTCGCCGATTTGCGCGCGGCAGGTTTCGATGCGACGCGAATCGCCACGCTGTCCGCGCTCCCGGCACCGCGCGGTCGCGAGGCGATGGAGCCCCGAGACGCGCAGCGGTTGCTCACGCGCATGGTGTACTTGCCCGTGTACCCGGAGCTGCCGGAGCGGCGCGTCGAGGAACTCGCGCGCGTCTTGCGACGGTCGACGCAAGCAGCGCGGCCGCTCGACCCATCCGTTGCAGGCGCAGCCATCTGAGTCTGTCCCCGTTCATTGTGCTTGTAGCGCGTGTTGGAATCGTCCGTGAACGGCGAAGAACTCGTTGAGTCGAAAGCGTTTCGCGGCCAGTCCGAGCTTCATTGCGGGCGTGATGTTGGGCTGCT
>JBJXHG010000047.1:0-11263 GCA_046160865.1 Planctomycetota bacterium
CTTCGGCCTCCCTGCGGAGATCCGGACCGCTGCTGCTTCTTCCCTGACATTGACACCTCCTCTGCTCATCTGAGCGAACCACTGTGGGGTGTCCAGAGAAACCGTAGGGCGGGAGAGGCCCATGCAGTGCTGCGCAGGCCAGGAAAGCTCCTGAAAAAGTCCCCGTTCAATCGAGCAGGCCTCGTTCGCCAGCCCAGCGCAACCAAGCGTCCCGGATTTCACGCAGGTTTCCGCGCGACGTTGGGGGAACTGGATCCTCGCCGGTGATTGCCGACAGCGCCCAACCCCAGTGTTCAACGTTCTGTCGCAACTCACGAAGTATTGGACGGAGCGCGCGTGGGCCCATCCCGATAATCCGTTGATACGCGGGGTGAAGCACGATCTCTTCGAACGATGAACTGAACTCGGTTCCGGCCAGCCATTCATCGCGCAGCGTCGCAAAGCGATCCCTTCGCGACCACGGCGCATTGAACTCCTGTATGACCCGCTCGATAGTTGTTTGAACAACACATGCTTCAGCGCCAACGGCCGCCGAAAGCCACTCTTGCTCGCGTGCGGACTGAGGTTCGAGTAGGCGTGTCATTTGAAGAGATCAATGGCTCGCGTAGTCAGACTCTCGAAGAAGATCCGGTTCTTGTGCTCGCGAATCCGCTCCAGCCATTCCCAGACCTCTACACCGTCCGCACGGTGGTCGCCCAGACGATAGACATCGATATCAAAGATAAAC
Organism: Planctomycetota bacterium; assembly: GCA_046160865.1. Taxonomy (GTDB): domain Bacteria; phylum Planctomycetota; class UBA1135; order UBA1135; genus JBJXHG01. Next base: position 728 of record JBJXHG010000047.1, read on the forward strand.
GGGATAGCATTCGGCTCGTGTGGCTGCGGTACGTCGCTCGCCTCTAGGACGTTAGCGACGATCTGAGTCTCTGGATCCACTAAGACAACGCGCATAAGAAGTTCTCGAACAGCGAACGGCAGCGTTGACGCGACGTCGGGCGACGTGAGAAACCAGTCGCGGAGATCACCCACGGGACGCGGAATGGGGATGCGATTGATCGTACGTATTGCCATCCGCGAAACGGATGCAGGCGCAACCACGCGCACGTACTCGGTCCACGCCGCGTAGGCGCGCTTCCTGACGTGCTCCCAGCTTGTGTAGGGTGCCAGTCGGTTGAACGTGAACCCCTCACTACTTGCCTGCACGAGCTCCCGTTCATCGGCTGTTGCGAAGACGTGGACGTCCACCGGATCTCGTTCTTGGAGCACACTCGACTGATCAGGTCGTAGCTCGACCCTAACCTGGTGGGTGTTCCTGATGTGGTGCCCTGGGAACGACCCTCGCAATGCGTCCTGCAGCGCCTCGAATCTCACCGGACCAGAGTCCTGCGGCAGAGCTACACGAAGGTCGACAACGACCTCGGTGATCGGAGGCCGCATCAAACGCCGAACATTCGTGGTGGACGACATCCTGGGTCCTGTTTAACGCGGAAGTAGGTCTGTAGCTAGGCCACAGAGTGCTGAGTGAGCGAGCCCCCATCCAAGCGGCACGGGCGGGTCGTGACTTCGAGCTTGGGCTGCGAGAAACCCAAGACGCGAGCCCATCGTAGGCCAGACAAGGCGACGGTGCGCGCGGTGTCACGAGCGATCACGTTCTATCCATCACACTTCGCCGCGTGACCTCCACCGAAGAAGGTGACATTTGCAGACCCGCGTGCGTCGAAGTTATCGACGAGCCACGACCCGGCAGCGGCGTCGGTGCGGACAGCAGCCAAGAGAGGTAGCCTTGCTCCTGTTGTTTGCGCCAGCCACCGCCTGCGCGGCCTCGACGCGATCGACGGAGCCCACCGCGCCGCCAACGACGACGCATGCCCGCGACACCGTCGTTGCATGCTGCCGCTGAAACGCGCGAGCAAACGCTCGCGCGCGACACGCGCACCTTCGGGCCACCGGAGGCGCCCGTGTTATCCTCCCCGCGATCCACACCGCCCGTGAGGAACGCCAAATGACCGCCGCACAGCACGATCTCGTCGTCATCGGAGCCGGCCCCGGTGGCTACGTCGCCGCGATCCGCGCCGCACAGCTCGGACTGAACGTCGCCTGCATCGAGCGCGAGAAGGAGCTCGGCGGCACGTGCGTGCGCATCGGCTGCATCCCGAGCAAGGCGCTGCTCGAGTCGAGCGAGCTCTACCACGAGTCGAAGGAAGCGTTCGCGAAGCACGGCGTGCGCTTCGAGAAGCTGCACCTCGACCTCGATGCGATGCAGAAGCGCAAGCAGGACGTCGTCAAGGCGAACACGGGCGGCGTCGACTTCCTCATCAAGAAGAACAAGGTGACGCGCTACGTCGGCACGGGGCGCATCACCGGCGCGGGCCGCGTCGTCGTCGAGAACGGCAAGGAGACGACCGAGCTCGCGGCGAAGCACGTGCTCATCGCGACCGGCAGCGTGTCCGCCGACTTGAAGGGCGTCGAGCTCGACGGCGACCGCATCGGCACGAGCACCGAAGCGCTGAATTACGCCGACGTGCCGGCGCGCTTCGTCGTGATCGGTGCGGGCGCGATCGGGCTCGAGCTCGGCTCCGTGTGGGCGCGCCTCGGCTCGAAGGTCACCGTGCTCGAGTACATGGACCGCATCCTGCCCGGCATGGACGCCGAGATCTCCGCCGAAGCGCTGAAGAGCTTCAAGAAGCAGGGTCTCGAGTTCCGTCTCGGTGCGCGCGTCACGAGCGCGAACAAGAAGGGCAAGACGTGCGTCGTCGAAGTCGACGGCGCGGCGGCGATCGAGTGCGACCGCGTGCTGCTCGCCGTCGGTCGCAAGCCGACCACGTCCGGGCTCGGCCTCGATTCGATCGGCTTGAAGCTCGACGAGCGCGGCCGCGTTCCGGTGAACGATCACTTCGCGACGCCCGTCGCAGGCTTCTATGCAATTGGCGACGTGATCCGCGGCCCGATGCTCGCGCACAAGGCCGAAGAGGAAGGCGTCGCGTGCGTCGAGCACATCGTGACGGGCTACGGCCACGTCAACTACGACGCGATCCCTAACATCGTGTACACGCATCCCGAGATCGCGTCGGTCGGCAAGACCGAAGAGGAGCTGCAGCAAGCGAGCGTCGAGTATCGCAAAGGCAGCTTCCCGTTCAGCGCGAACGGTCGCGCGCGTGCGCTCGCGCAGACCGAAGGCAAGGTCAAGATCCTCGCGCACGCGAAGACGGACCGCATCCTCGGCGCGCACATCATCGGCCCGCGCGCGGGCGACTTGATCGCCGAGCTCGCGATCGCGATCGACTTCGGCGCGAGCTCCGAGGACGTTGCGCGCGCGTGCCACGCGCACCCGACGCTCGCCGAAGCGGTGAAGGAAGCCGCGCTCGGCGTGGATCGACGGTCGATCCATATTTGACGGCGTGCTTCGGCGCGATGTCCGCCGCTCACGCGAGCGGCGTCGTCGTGTCCTCGTTCAGGATCGCGAGGTAGCGCTCGTATCCGAACACGCGATTGCCGTCAGCACGGTCCCGGTAGGGCCTCGGTTCATGCGCACCCGCCGCTTGTGAAAAGTTCTTTCATTGGGCGCCGGCCAAACAAAGGAAGCGGCCGTTTCCTTTATTTACCGCGGCGATCCTTATCCCGGAATCCGCAGCCGCACGACGAACTCGTCGCTCTCGAGCTCGAACGTCACGTCGATCCCGAGCGCGCGACACGCGCCCTTCACGACGCTGACGCCGAGACCGGCGTGCGCGCTCGCGGTTCGCGCGTGCTCCTTGCGCCAGAACGGCATGCCGAGGTTGCGCAGGTCGTCCGCGGTCAAGCCGGCGGCCGGATTCGACACGCTCAGCTCCACCGCGTCGCCGTTCGCGCGCGCGTCGACGCGCACGTGCGTGCCTTCCGGTGCGTACTCGCTCGCGTTCGCGAGCAGGTTGCGCGCGACGAGCGACAGCAGCGCGGGATTCGTGCGTGCACGCAACCCGGCGGCGAGGCTCGACTCGAGCTCGACACGGCGCTTCGCTCGCAACGGCGCGGTCGCGTCGAGCTCGTCGCGCACGATCGACGTCACGTCGACGCGCTCGAGCGTGGGTGCAGCGCGGCCGGATTCCACGCGGCGCAGGAAAAGCAGCGCCTCGACCACGTCCTCCATCTCCTTCGCGACGTCGAGGCTCGTGCGCACGCTCGCGAGCAGGTCCTCGCGTGAGGCCGCGCCGCGCAGCGCCACCTCGCTCCCGGTGCGCAGCTCGGCGATCGGTGTGCGGAGCTCGTGCGCAACGCTCGTCGTGAACACACGTTCGCGCTCCATACCGGTGTGGATGCGATCGAGCATCGCGTTCGTGTGCTGTGCAAGCGGCGCGAGCTCCGTGGGCAGCCCTGCGTGCCCGACGCGCCGATCGAGCGACTCCGGACCGATCGACTCGAGCTCCTGCGTCAAGCTCGCGAGCGGAACGAGCCCGCCGCGCACCGTCCGCCGTACGAGCACGACCGAGCCGAGCCCGAAGAACATGAACGCGACGCCGATCGCGATCGCAACGCTGCGGAGCGGTGCGTCGACCATCTCGCGGCCGCTCGCGACGACGACGGTGAGCGGCATCGGCGCCGGGAGCCGGTACTTCGAGTAGTCGATCCTCTCCAAGTGCTCGCGCACGGGTTCGTGAGAAACGGCGATCGCACGGCCCGCGCGTCCGTCGGGCGTGCGCAGATCGCCGAGCACGCGCTCGCGCGTCGTCGTCACGAACGCGAGATCGGCGCCGCGCGAAGATGCGGAGCGGAAGAGACACGCGCCGTTCGCGTCGCGCACCTCGAAGTACCACGCCGGCTCGCGATCGACGTACTCGGGCATCAGCGCCGGGTTGTATTCGAACTCGAGCTCGATGGCCCCGAGCTCGTGCTCGACCTCCAGTGTTTGGTACTCGAGCTTCGCGGCGTCGAGGTGCAGCACGCTGCACAACGCCGCGGCGCGCTGCGTGAGATCCTCGTCCAGCTGCGTCTCGAGCAAGTGCCGCGCGCCGAAGTACAGCACGGCGCCCGTCGCGACGAGCAGCAACGCGAGCCCGGTCAGCACGCCTCGGACCAGCCGGCCGGCGAGCGACCCGGGTGTCATCCGGTCTCCACCACGTACCCGAGACCGCGGCGCGTGCGGATGATCGAGCCGTCGCCGAGCTTCGCGCGCAGCGAGCACACGGCCGAGTCGACCGCGTTGCTGAACGGGATGTCCTTCTGCCCGTAGAGATGTTGCTCGAGCTCGTGCCGCGAGCACACCTTGCCTCTGCGGTAGGCCAAGTACTCGAGGAGTGCGAGCTCGCGCGGCTGGAGCACGATCTCGCGTCCGCCGCGGCTCACGATCTTCCCGACCGTGTCGATGGTGAGATCGCCGAGCGTGATCTCGCCTTGCTTGTGGTCGTACCTACGTCGCACCAAAGCTTGGATGCGCGCGAGCAGCTCCTCGAACGCGAACGGCTTCGCGAGGTAGTCGTCCGCGCCCAGTCGCAGGCCGTCGACGCGGTCGTGTACGTCGCCGAGCGCCGACAGCACGAGCACGTGCGCACGCATTCCGTCGGCTCGCATGCGCGCGAGCACCGTGCGACCGTCGACGCGCGGCAACAGCAAGTCGAGCACGACGACGTCGTACGGTCCGCGCGCGAGCGCTTGCAGCGCCACCTCGCCGTCCTCGGCGACATCGACCGCGAACCCGGCTTCACGCAGCCCTTTGGAGATGGAGCCGCGCAACCGCTCCGAGTCTTCGACGACCAAGATCCGCATCGCGACAGAATGTAGCAGCTCTCGGACTGCGTACAGCGGGCTGAAGTGCGCAGACGCGGGCGGAGCGCCCCTTGCGCGTAGCGCGGTCTGCCGCGCGCAGCGCGTTAAACGGCGGGGACCCGTTGCAGCTGCTTGCGCTCGGCTGGACCTCCGCAGTTTGCCGTTGGCTCGCAACTGCCTCGGCGCGGATGCGACCACGAGTCCAGCTGACTACTTGTCGAACCGAACGCTCTCGCAACCGCGCAACGGGAGGTCGTCACCACAAGCGGGATGCACGACACAGTCGAGCGCACGCAGCTGCAAAGGGTCCCCGCCGTCGATTCATGTGTGTGGCGCGCGGACGCGCCACACACGGGCGCTCCGCGTGCAAGGCACGCTTCGCGCATACGCTGCGCGCGGCGGACCGCGCTACGCGCGCGGGCGCGCGGAGCGATACGCCTTCTCGAGCTCGGCGCGGCGGATCGGACCGGTGGCAGCGATGCAGCTCGTCGACGGGAAGAGATGCTTCTGCGCGACGCGGCGCACTTCCTCGGCGTCGACCGCGGCGAACTGCCGGAGCAACCGCTGCAAGTGGTCCGGAGGAAAGCCGAACACTTCCGACGCCGTCATGAAGTTCGCGCGGTGGCTGGAGCGCTCGAAGCTGAGCGGGAACGAGCCGAGCAAGTAGCTCTTCGCCGTCTCGAGCTCCTGCGACTCGACGAGATCCGTCTGGATGCGACGGATCTCCGCGACGAACCCCTGCACCGCGGTCGCCACGTGCTTCGGCGACGTGCCGATGTACGCCGTGAACATGCCGGGCAAGTTGCCCGCCGAGCCGTGGATGTTCGCCGTGACCGTGTACGCGAGGCCGAGCTCGTCGCGCAGACGGCGCGAGATGCGGTTCGTGAATCCAGGCCCCGTGCCGAGCACGTGGTCCATCACGACGAGCGACGCGTAGTCGGGGTCGCTGCGGCGGATGCCGAGGTGACCCATGTACACGTGCACTTGCTGGCGGTCGGCCGGAAACACCGCGGTGCGCACGGCGCGCTCGGGCAACTGCGGCGGTGTCGTCACGAGCGGCTCGCCACTCGTCCAGCGCGCGAGCTTGCGATCGAGGATCTTCCGCACCTCCTCCGCGTCGATGTCGCCGCACACGGCGATCACGGCGCGGCGCGCGACCCAGTTCTTGGCGTGGTGCGCGCGCAGATCGCGCGCGCCGATGCGCCTCACGCTCTCGATCGTTCCGTACGGCGCGCGGCCGAGCCAATGGTCGCCGTACACGAGCTTGCGGAACAAGAGTCCGCCTTGCGTGCGCGGGTCGTCGCGCTCGACCGTCAAGCGGTCGAGCAAGCGCTGCTTCTGGCGCGCGACCGGCTCGGCGGGATAGCTCGGCGACGTGAGGATGTCGCACAAGAGCTCGAGGAGCAGCTCCAATCCGTCGCGCACGATCGTGCCCGAAAGCCCGGTCGCGTCGCCCGAGATCTCGCCGCCCGCAGGCTCGAGCAACTCGGCGATCTCTTCCTCGCTGTGGCGTCCGGTGCCTTGATCCGCGAGTCGACCCGCGAGGAACGCCGTGCCTTCGCGTCCGGCCGGATCGAATGCCGGTCCGCCGCGCACGTGGATGTGCACCGACGTGACGGGCGCACCCGGTCGGCGCGACACGAGCAACACCGCGCCGCAGCGCAACACGCTGCGTACGGTCGGTACCCGGATCTCCGGGATGCCGGCGACTACACGCGCGTCGAGCGTCACGCGGATCCCTTCGATCGACGGCGCTTCTTCGCGCGTCTCGGTGCCGCCGCTCTCGGCAGGCACCAGCCGACGACACGCCGCTCGGAGCGCAAGAGACGCGCGCAGACGTCGCGCACGCTCGGCGCAGTCGTGTTCCGGATGCGATCGGGCGCTTCGAGCGCCAGCTTCCAATGCGCGTCGGCCGCGAACTCGCCGATCTCCTCCGCCAAGTCGGAGACCGTCTCGTTGTCGTACGCCTCCGACGACAGGAGGATGCGCTTGCTGCGATCGAGCTCCTTGGCCGGCACGAGCTCCTTCGAAACGCGCGCGATCTCGCGATCGATCGCGGCTTCGAGCTTCTGTGGCGCGACACCTTGCGCGCACTCGGCGAAGATCCAGAACACTCCGGCGTCGAGGCGCGTGTCGTTGTGGCTCGAGATGCTCGTCGCGAGACCTTGCTCGAGGACGAGCCGGCGATGCAAGCGCGACGTACGGCCGCCCGTGAGCACGGTCGACACGATGTCGAACGCGTAGTCCTCGTCGGTGCCGACGAGCGCGGTCGGCCACGCCATCACGAGGCGCGCGCCGCGGTCGTCCCATGCGATCTGCACGCGCTGCTCGCCCTTCGGCTCGCTCATCGGCGGCCGGTATGGCGCGTTCCGCGGCGCGCCGGCCGGGATCGACTCGAAGTGCTTGCGCACGAGCGCGAGTGCTGCCTTCGGCTCGATGTCGCCGCACACCACGAGCGCGGCGTTGCCGGGGTGGTAGTGACGCTCGTAGTAGGAGCGCATCGCCGCGACGTCGAGCGCCTGCAGCGCGTCCGGGAATCCGATCACCGGGCGCCGATAGGGATGGCGCGCGAACAGCACGAGCTGCAGCTGCTGCGTGAGCGTGCGCCACGGGTCGTCGTCGCCCATCGCGAGCTCTTCGAGCACCACGGCTTTCTCGGCCGCGAATTCGGCCGGATCGAGCAGGAGCTGGCGCATGCGGTCGGCTTCGATCTCGAGCGCCTTCTCCCAGCGGTCGGACGCGAACTCGAACCAATACGCCGTGTGATCGGCCGTCGTGAACGCGTTGTTGCTGCCGCCGAGCGTCGTCGTGATGCGATCGATCTCGCCTTTGCCGAAGCGCCGGCTGCCCTTGAACATCATGTGCTCGAGGAAGTGCGAGACGCCGGCCTCGCGCTCCTCTTCGTCGCGCGCGCCGACCTTGTACCAGAGCATCACCGCGACGACGGGGTCGAGATGCCGCGCGGCGAGGATCACCGTCAATCCGTTCGCGAGGCGGTGCTCCTCGATCTTCGCGCCGGCTTTCTCGGCTCGCGGCGTGCGCTCGCGAGCGGTCTGCGATCGTTCGCTTGTCATGTTCGGTTGCTCCGGCCGCGCGGTTCGCGCAGCGGACGCCGGGCGGCGCCTTTGCCACCGCGCGGCGGCGTGTCGCGCTGCGCGCGAGCTCCACGGCCACCGTCGCGCGCGGCGCCGCGAGTGCCGCGCTCGTTCGCTCGCGGGTTGCGTTGGGTGTCGGGGCGCCGCGGAGCGCGCTCGGCGCGCGCGTCACCGCGACCGCGCACGTCGCGACGGATCCCGCGCGGCGCGCCCGCGCTGGCAGCCTCGTGCGCGCCGCGATTGCGCACGAACAAGCCGTCGTCGGCCGGCGCGCGATTGCGTTCGCCGCGGCGCGCGGGCGCGGCACCATCGAAACGGTCGCGTGATTCCCCGCGAGCCGGACGCGCGTCGCCGCGCGCGCGCTCGGGACGCGGACCGGTGCGCGACCTCGGACGCGACTCGGCCTGTGCGCCGCCCTGCCACGTGTCGCGCGGCTTCTCGTACGCGCTCTCGCGCGGACCGCTGCGACGGCCAGCGGGCGGTGCGCGATGCGAGTCGCGTGCGCCGCGTCCCGCACCGCGGCGCGGGCTTCGGTGCCCGTCGTCGCTCGGGGCTTCTTCGTTGCAGTGCTCGAGCACCGCGCGCACTTCGGGCGGCGTGAGCTCGCGCCAGCGTCCGACTTTGATGCCGCGCTCGGTCAGTCCGCCGATGCGGACGCGCTTGAGCTCGACGACCTTGTAGCCGAAGCGCGCGAACACGCGCCGGATCTCGCGATTCATGCCTTCCCGCAACGTGATCGACAGCACGGAGACGTCGCTCTTGCGCCGCTCCACCAGGATGCGCGCGCCGCTCGTGCGGCCTTCCGACAAGTGCACACCGTCGCGGATCTTGTTGAGCGCCTCGTCGTCGATCTTGCCCTGCACCTTGACGACGTACGTCTTCTCGATGCCGTGGCGCGGGTGCATCACTTGGTGCGCGAAGTCGCCGTCGTTCGTGAGCAGGATCAGGCCCTTGCTCTCCTCGTCGAGGCGTCCAATCGTGTAGATGCGGCCCTTGCGCGGATCGGTGATCAAGTCGATCGCGCGCGGGCGCGTCTCGCGCGCTTCGTTGGTGCACACGACGCCGGGCGGCTTGTTGAGCAGGTAATAGCGCCGCTTGAGCGCCGACGGCTTGAGCACGAAGCCGTCGATCTCGACCGCGTTCTGCGCCGGATCGACGCGCGTGCCGAGCGCGGTCACCGTCTCGCCGTCGACGGACACCTTGCCGCCGGCGATGAGCTCGTCGCACTTGCGGCGCGACGCGACGCCGCTGTCCGCCAGGTACTTGTTCAGCCGCACGAGATGCGTTTCGCCCGCGTCCGGCGCGAGGTCAGCGCCGGATTCGATCGGTTCTTGAGTCTGCTTCGGAGCGCGTGCCACGTTCGAGCCTTTCGATTCCAGCCTCTGACTCGAGCCTCTGCGACTCAAGCCTTGGTACGCGCGCGCAGGATGCGCAAGGCGCCATTCGATTCGATCGCGTGATCGCCCATCGCCGCCGGAACGAGCCACGTGTCACCGGGCGCGATCGCCCAGGCTTTCACGCGGCCGCGATCACGAAGGCGGCCGTGGCCGGTCAGCGCGACGTAGACCTGCGCGACGTCGCGCGTGTCGAGCTCGGCCGCACGCTCGATCTCGAGGAGCTCGATCTCGAACTCGTCGCAGTCGAGTAGCGCCGCGCGCGCGTTTCCGTCGTCGCCGCGCACGAGCGCAGGCCACACCGGACCGGTCACGGCCTCGCCGTAGAGCACGGCGCCGAGCGCGTCCTCGGCCTGGATCGTGCGCGGCCGGCCGTCGAGCCCCGCGCGATTCCAGTCGTACAGACGCAACGTCACGTCGGCGTTGTTCTGCACCTCGAGCAGCGTGATGCCCGCGCCGACGGCGTGCACCGTGCCGCCGGGCACGAAGACGAACTGGCCCGCGCAGACCTCGTGACGCACGAGCAAGTCGAGGATCGAGGGCTGCGACGCGTGCTCGGCCAGGTCCTCGCGCGTGACGCCGGGTTGTAGACCGAGGTAGATCGTGCTGCCGGGCGACGCCGCGAGGATGTACCAGCACTCCGTCTTGCACTCGCCGCCGCGCCGCGCGGTCGAGCCGTGCGGATGGACCTGAACGCTGAGCGGCTGCGTCGCGTCGAGGAACTTGATCAACAAGGGAAAGGATCCGTCGGACGCCGGGCGCGCGCGGCCGAGCACCTCGTCACTGTGCGCGCTCATGATCTCGCGCAACGACCGGCCGCGGTGCGGCCCGTCGAGCACGACGGAGTTGTGATCGGCTCGGTCCGAGATCTCCCACGTTTCGCCGATCGGTTGATCGGGGGGCAGATCGATCCCCGGCGTGCGATCGAGGGCCCGGCCGCCCCACACCTTCTCGAGGAAGATGCGGCTGAATCGGAGGGGTTCGGCTACGGCTCGCGACGGCATCGGGCCGCACAGACTAGCGCGCATTGCCCACCACGTCCGTCGCGAGGGCGTGACAACTCGCTTCGGGCAAGGCGTTGCATCGGAATCGACCGGGGCCGACCTGTCAGGTCGGCGAGGACCGATTCCGATCCAACAACGCGGGCGGAAGCGAGTTGACGCG
>JBJXHG010000048.1:0-41565 GCA_046160865.1 Planctomycetota bacterium
CGTGCTCGTCCGTGACGACGGCGGGCAAGTCCGCGTCACCGAAGAAGCCGCGCTGGCCGGCAACCTTCACGCCGGGCACGGGCGTGCGCGCGCCATTCTCACCGGGTTCGACGTCGACGACGACGCCCGAGAGCACGATCGGACGCGGCGGCGTGTCGACGACCGCGCGCGCAGGTGCGGCGGCAACATCGTCCGCGGCGTCGACGACGGACGGCTCCGCGACGTCGGAGAGCGCCACGCTCGGGGCGGAAGTTTCCGTGCTCGCACTCGCCGGCTCGGTCGCGGTCGGCGGCATCGTCGGCGTCGCACGTTCGCGCCACGAATAGACGAACGCGAGCGTCAGCACCGCGAGAGCTATACACACGGTCACGAGGCGTCGCCGCACGAGTCTTCTCGTATCACAAGCTCGGGCGGAGTGCAGTGTTCCGCCTCACCGTCGACGTCGGGCCGCTGTATGCCGGCTTCGGATTCATCAGCAAAGGCAACGCATTCCTCGCGAATGGCGAAGCCGCGAGCGACGGCATCCGCTGCACGAGCGGACAACTGTTGCGCTTCGGAGGCCACAACGCCGGCACGAACGGCGCACCGATCGGCACGTGGACGTATCCGAACAGCGTGCAGGCGTTGTCCGTGTCCGCCGCGACCGCGCAGCCACTCGGACAAACGGCGTACTACCAGCTCTTCTACCGCAACGCGGCGGCGAACTTCTGCAATGCGGCGACGGCGAACTTCTCGAGCGGCGTGATGATCAGCTGGCAATAGCTGCGCAGTCACTTCGCAGTCGCGGGGCGCCCCGTGTCAAAACGCCGACACGACGTCGAACACGAACGGCGTCGTGAGCACGCGGCCCTTGTGTTGGAACTGCGCCCAGGCTTTGTAGCGTCCGGGTGCCGCGAACTGCGCGGAGAAGACGACCTTCGGGCCGCTGCTGCCGGGCGCACCCTTCGGTCCGTCGAGCGGATGGCTGTGCACGAACTGCTTGCGATCGTCGCGGATCACGATCAAGTGCCCCATCGCGCCGAGGAACGGCTCGAGATCGGTGACCGGCTTGCCCTCGCGCGCGATCGTGACCGCGAGGCTCAGCGTTTGGATCGAGCGCATCGGCTTCGGAAGATCGAGCGTCACGGTGTAGCCGTCGACCACGATCGTGCGTGCCGTGAGCGCGAGCGGAATCGGATCCGGCACGTCGCCCGCGACTTCGAGCTCGACCGGCACGACCTGCATGCCCGAGCTCTTCGGCGTGAAGTCGTTGAACAGCGTGAAGTGGCCGCCATATGGAAACGCGAACGGCAGCGTGAAGCGGCCGTCCGGCTGCAGCTCGGGATGCTCGTGCGCGAACCACGAGAGGTCGCTCGACACCATCAAGAGGTGCACGAGCTTCTCGTGCACGACCTCGAGATCCGGAACGGTCTTGCCGTCGGGCGTTTCCACATGGAACACGAGCTTCGACTCGGTGCCCGCACGCAGCTCGGTCTGTGGCTCGATGCGCACGCCGTAGCTCTTCGCGCTGAAGAGCTTGAGCCGCATGCCGCACACGTCGCACATCGCGGGCACGGTCGTGATGTTCGCGCCGGGACAACGCATCGGACACGCATACAGCGCCGTCGCGTCGTCGGGCGCGAACGTGGCCGTGATCTCGGCGCTGTCCTTGTGCTTCTTCGTGCTGTCGCGCAGCCGCACCTTCAGCGAGTACGTCTTCTTCGAGTCGCCCTTCGGCAGGTTCCACACCGGGTGCGTGTCGAAGAACGGCGTGCCGACTTTGAACACCTCGCCCGGCTTCATGTAGCCGGTGCCGCGATCGTTGAAGACGAAGAGCCCCTCGTCCGCGCCGAGGAACACGAACTCGATGTTCGACGCGGGATCGATCGGCACGAGCTTGCCGTCCGGAGTCGGCTCCGCGAGCGAGCGAAAGCCCGGTGCGCCGTCCGAGTAGCCTTCGATGCCGACGAAACGCGAAGCGGGCAGACGGAACGGCTGCTCGCCTTCGACGACGATGGCGAGCTCGTTCTCGGCGTTGCGGCCGACGACCATCTCGGGATGCCCTTGCACGAGCACGACTGCGGCGAGGAGTGCGATCATGCGCCGTACGTTAGCGCGCGCTGCGTGAACCGGGGAGCGGCAAACGGGCGCCGCGCGGATTCACGGCGCGCGGTGGCACGCGCGCAGGAGGAGCCGTTAGCATTCGCACTACCAATGTGCGCGCGGCGCTCACGGTAGCGTCGAGCGCGCGCGAATGTTGCTCGTCGGACTCGCGGTCCGACCTCTGAAGGAGTTCGAGATGAGACTCGCACTGTGCATCGTGTCGTCGACGCTTGCCGCGTGTGCCACGGTTCCGTCGCCCACCGCCGTCGATTCGCCCGCCGCAGACCGCGGCGACCGTGTGGCGATCTACCTCGGCGCACGCGCGCTCGACGACGACGACTACGAGCCCGTCGAGAAGCAAGCGATGATCGGATTCGAGTACTCGCACGAGAAGCCGGACGACGCGGTGGGCTTCGAGTTCGGCCTGATGGGTTCCGGCGACGAGGACGACATCGGCGGGTTCGACGTGAAAGCGAGCACGGGCGAGCTCTACGTCGGCATGCGCAAGACGTTCGGTCAGGAGAACGTGCATCCGTACGTCGGCGGCGGGCTTTCGATCATCGCCGCGGAAGTGGACGTCAGCGGCAGCGAGGACGACGACGCGTCGCCGGCGGTGTACGCGCACGCAGGCGTGCGCTTCGATGCATCCGAGAGCTTCTTCCTCGCGGTTGACGCGCGCGTGCTCGTGGGTTCGGACCTCGAGCTCGGCGGCGTCGAAACCGATGCCGACTACGGCCAGCTCGCGTTCGTGTTCGGCTTCGCGCTGTAGCGCGCGCTCGGCTCAGCGCCGCTCGGACTCGATCGCGCGCGCGATGTCGAGCACGCGTGCGACGAAGAGGTCGAGATCCTCGCTGCGGGTGCGATGGTTCGTGATGCACACGCGGATCGCGAAGCGGCCGCCGATCTGAGTACTGGACGGAATCGCGACGCCGCTCTCCTGCACGCGCAGGAGCACTTCTCTGTTGAGCGCATCGGACTCCGCCGCGTTTGCCGACGGGGCGCGCACGCGCAAGCACACGATGTTCATCGGCACCGGCGCGGCGAGCTCAAGCGCCGGCTCGCGCTCGACGAGGCGCGCGAGGTGCTGCGCTTGCGCGACGTTTTTCTCGAACATGCGCGCCCAACCGTCGACGCCGTGCGCCTTCATCGACATCCACACCTTCAACGCGCGGAACGGCCGCGAGAGCTCGATCCCGCGTGACGCGAAGCGCAGGTCGTCCGGCGCGATGCCGCGTCCAAGAGGAGCGATGTAAGAGGCTTGGCTCGCGAACGCGCGCGCGACGTCGTCTTTGCGACGGTAGAGCGTGCAGCCGACGCCATACGGCAAGAAGCCCCACTTGTGCAGGTCGAACGCGAGCGAGTCCGCGTCCTCGATGCCGCGCACGAGCGGTGCGAGCTTGGGCGAGAGCTTCGCGAGCGCACCGAACGCGCCGTCGACGTGGAACCACACGTTCTCCGCGCGACACAGCGCGGCGAGCGCCGCGAGATCGTCGGTCGCGCCGGTGTTCACCGTGCCGGCCGTGCCGACGACACACACGGGCCGCACGCCGGCGGCGCGGTCCGCGCGGATCGCGCGCTCGAGGTCGGCCACGACCATGCGCGATCCGGCATCGACCGGAATGCGGCGCAAGGAGCGACGGCCGAGTCCGACGAGCTCGCACGCCTTCACGATCCAGTGGTGCGTCTGTGTCGACGCGTAGATCGCGAGCGGCGGTGCGTCGCGCAAACCTTGCTCGCGCACGTCGAAGCCCGCGCCCGCGTTCACGCCAGCGACGAGACCTTGCAAGTTCGCCATCGTCCCGCCGCTGACGAAGACGCCCGTCGCGTTGCTCGGAAAGCCCATGAGCTCGCACAGCCACGCGACCGTCTGCTCCTCGACGAGCGTCGCGCTCTGGTCGTAGCCCGCGACGTGCGTGTTCATCGTGCTCGCGAGCATCTCGGCGACGACGGCGAACGGAGTGCCCGTGCCCATCACCCAACCCCAGAAGCGCGGGTGGATGTTGCCCGTCGGATACGGGAGCACGCAGCGCGCGAACTGGTCGTAGACCGCCGCGAGATCGCTCGCCGCACGCGGGACCCTCTCCGTGAGCTCGCGTCGCACATCCGACGGAACGGTTTGCCACACCGGTCGCTCGCGCACACCGCGCAAGTACGCGAGCGCGTCGTCGAGCGCTCGGTGAGCGAGTGCGGAGAACTCGTTCCAGTCGGCGGGGTCGAGCGTGTCGTTCGTCGTTGTCGCTTCGGCGTGCTTGGGCATGCGGAGAGACTGCCGCGCGACGAGGAAGCGCGCTAGACAGAAGGCACAGCTGCTTGATCCGCTGTGCGCGACCTCGACAATGGAGTGCGAGCAATCGGACGCACGCCGTGATCCGGTGACTCCCCAATTTTCCCTGGGTGATTCCATGACATCTGCAGTCGACGGCAGCAACGCTTTCGTGGAGTTGCACCGCTTCCCGGCTACAACGCCGGGCGGCAAGGCGATCGAGGTCATCGACGGCGCACCGATCGAGATCGTCGACGGCAAGCTCAGCAAGTCGTCGAAGGACTGGATCGAGGAAGTCGTGTCCGAGTCGAGGACCGCGCACTCCGTGTTTGTTCGCCGTGATGGCGACACGTGGATCGTGCACGACACGTCCGGAGAGTCATCGGAGCTCGTGGCGTTTGTCGTGCCGGAGATTGCTCAGTCGCTCGTGCACCGCCGCTGGGCATCGCCCGGAAGCCGGATCTCGCTGCGCTGGGATGAATCAGCAACGCAGTCCTTCGACGCCCCGCAGCTCGCGTCGACACCCACAGTGGAATCCGTGTCGACACCTAGCGGACTCTTGAGCAGACTCGCGATCGAAAGTGATTCGGCGCTTGCCGCGCTCGCGGAACAGCTGCGGTCGCCGCTCGGCCTGATGCCGTTCATCGGTGCCGGAATGTCCGCTGCGTTCGGACTTCCTCAGTGGGGCAACTTCCTCCACTCTGCGGCAAAGGAAGTCGACGGCAAGGCCGCACCATGCGACGACGGCGACTATGAGGCGCTCGCAAATCGGCTGTGGAATCACGGTTCGAATTGGTTCCAGAACAAGATCCGCACAGCCTTCGACCGCACGGTTCTTCCCGATCGGTTGCTCGCGAGCCCGATCGCGACACTGGCTCGACTCGTCGACGGTCCCGTCATCACGACCAATTTCGATCACGTGCTCGAGGATGGATTCAAGGCTTGCGACCGACCGTTCGACGGCGTCGTCAAGGGAGTCCAGGTCGATTCGATCGTGCGTGCACTGCACCAGAATCAGCGCCAACTCCTCAAGATTCACGGCGACTGTCGCGAACGCACGGATCGCGTCTTCACCGACTGGGAGTACGACCGCAGCTACCGCAACGGAGGACAGGACGGCACGACTCTGAGCAGCCTCGGCTGGTTGATGTTCACGCAGCGCCCCTTGCTCTTCCTCGGGTGCAGCCTCGAGAAGGATCGCACGGTCAGCGTGCTCGCGGACGTCCAAGCCAAGCTCAAGGGCATCAATCATTTCGCGGTGCTCGCCGCGAAGTACCGTGAGAGCAAGCACCTCGCCCGCTCCGACGAACTACGGAGTTGGGGCATCGTGCCTCTGTGGTTCGCACCGCGGGACTTCGCGCGCATCGACAGCTACCTCGAGCGATTGGTCGATCTCTCTTCGAGCAAGTTGCTCGCACCGCGCGCAACGGCGACGGCGCCCAGCACGCCATCTCGATTTCGGGTTCCAGCGCTCGCTCCCGCATCTCCGTCGCGTTCGATTCCGGCTGCTACGCGCGCGATCGCGCGAGCGCTGCTGGAGGGACAAGTGACCGTTCTGTTGGGCTCGTACTCCCACTTCGGCGCGCTGCCGACCGGCGGCGACTTCTATCGAGCCATGGAGAAGGACTTCGATGCGCCGCGCGGGCTATCCGACCGCTCGACGATGGCCAGCTACGTCGTCGACACGCAGGGCACTCCGGCGGTCGTGAGGTGGTACCAGCGATTGCTCGACAGCAAGAACGTGAACTTGAGCGCACTCAACGGCCTGATCGCGGGCTTGCCTCGATTGTTGCGAGAGTTCCATCGGGAGCACGAGTTCCCGTTGACCGTGTTCACGACGAACTACGACACGATCTTCGAGCAAGCGCTGGTCGCGGCCGACGAACCGTTCCATATCTTCTACTACGTCTCGAAGGACGGGCGCTTCGTGCATCGCGGCGTGGACGGGACGACGCGTTTGATCGAGCGACCGAACAAATTCCACGCGCCGCGCGATGCACACACGTGCGTCGTCAAGCTGAGCGGCGGCATCCCCTTCGACAGCGCTACACCGCACGGTATCTCCATCGCGTCCGGCGATTTCGGGCGCTTGGCCAGCCTGATCCCGGACGGGCTGCCCGCCGGATTGCGTGCGAGAGTCGAGGGCAGATCCATTCTCTGCCTCGGCCACGGCCTCAACGAACCGGATGTGCAGCAGCTAATTCAGTGGATTCAGCGCACCGGTGAGAAGCGTGAATCGTGGGTCGTCGACATCGTCCCTGCGAAAGATTCGCCGGACGAGGCCGTTCAGTCGAGCAAGATCAAGTACTGGGAGCGCTACGGCGTGAAAGTCATCGTGCAAGATCTGCCCGCTTTCACGGACGACTTGCGGGAAGCGCTCTGCGCGTTGGAGTGAGCCGCGCGCGACGTCACGCCGACTTCACCACTCCGCTCTTCAGCTCCTCGCCCGGATTCACGAAGCGTTCGCTCTCGAGCTTGTACTGGCGGTCGTGCAACTCGCGATAGCGACCGCCGAGCGCCATCAATTCGGTGTGTGTGCCGCGCTCGACGATCTCGCCGGACTCGATCACGAGGATCTGATCCGCGGAGCGAATCGTCGACAGACGGTGCGCGATCACGAACGTCGTGCGGCGCTTGCGCAGCGTCTGCAAGCCGTCCTGGATCAGGGCTTCGCTCTCGCTGTCGAGGCTCGACGTCGCTTCGTCGAGGATCAGGATCTTCGGCTGCGCGAGCAGCGCGCGCGCGATCGCGACGCGTTGGCGTTGTCCGCCCGAGAGCTTGACGCCGCGCTCGCCGACGATCGTGTCGAGACCCTTCTCGAACTCCTTCACGAACTCGTGGCAGTGCGCGGCGCGGCAAGCGGCCTCGACTTCCTCGCGCGACGCGGACGGACGCGCGAAGTTCACGTTCTCCGTGATCGTGCCGTCGAAGAGGAAGTTCTCTTGCAGCACCACGCCGAGATGGCTGCGGTAGTCGCGCAGCTTGAGCCGCGCGAGATCGCGTCCGTCGACGGTGATGCGGCCGGATTTCGGCCGCAGGAACGCCATCACGAGGCTCACGAGCGTCGTCTTGCCCGAACCACTCGAGCCGACGAGCGCCGTCGTCGTGCCCGGCGGCGCGCGGAACGACACGCCCTTGATCACGGGCTTGCCCTCGTCGTACTCGAAGACGACGTCCTCGAATGCGATGTCGCCGTCGACGTGCGCGCACGACTCGCGTTGCGCGTCGTCCTCGTCCTCGGCCGCGACCGCGCGGACCTCGCGAATGCGATCGAGACCGGCGAAGGCTTCGCTGATCTGCGTGCCGACCGACGCGATCGAAACGACCGGGCCGACGACGAGACCGATGAACACGAGGTACGTGACGAACTCTCCGAGCGTCATGTCGCCACCGAGGATCGCCCGGCCGCCGAACACGGTGAGCAACACGCCGATCAGGCCGACGACGGCGGTCGACACGGAGCCGGTGAGCGACACGCCCGTCATCGAGCGCTTGATGTTGTCGAACAGGCGATCGACGCCCGCGCCGAACACACGCTCTTCCTGCGGCTCGGCGGTGTAGGCCTTCACGACGCGCACGCCCCCGAGCGTCTGATTCAAGCGCCCCGTGATCTCGCCTTGGATCTTGCCGCGCTCGCGGAAGAGCGGACGCAAGACTTTGAACGCCCACGCGAGCGACCCGCCGAAGACCGCCAGCACGAGCAGGATGACGAGCGTCAGCTTCCAGTTTAGGTAGAGCAGCACTCCGATCGCGAACACCGCCGTGACGAGTCCGCCCGTGAGATCCACGATGCCCGTGCCCACCAAGTTCCGCACGCCTTCCGCGTCGGTCATGATGCGCGAGATCAGCACGCCGCTCTGCGTCGAGTCGAAGTAGCGCACCGGCAGTCGGCCGACGTGCGCCTGCACTTCCTTGCGCATGTCGTTGATCGCGCGCTGCGCCGCGACGCCGAGCACCTGGCTGAGCGCATAGCCGGTCGCGGCTTGCACGAGCGTCGCGAGTCCGCCCGCGATCGCGAGCGGCCACAGGAGCGCTGCATTCCCCTTCCCGATCACGTCGTCGATCAGGACCTTCGGCGAGAGCGGCAGCACGAAGCCCGCCGCGCGACTCACGAACATCAGCGCGAGACCGATCGCGAGGCGCTGGCGATGCCGCGCGATGAGCTCGCGCGCCTCGCGCCAGCTCGCGGACCACGTGATGCGCTTCTTCTTCTCTTCGTCCGCCATGCGATTGCTGCCGTGCAGCCGCCCATTCGATCACGTGCGGCGCGGAGGAACTACCCTGAGAGCACGTCTTCAGTCGCGCGCGTCGACCCCAGCGCGACGTCAGTCGCGCGCGTCGACACGATAGAGCGACCGACCGAGCTCCGTCACGCGCCCGAATGCATCCAACGGCGGCGCCTTCGGCCAGTAGCTCCACACGAAGAACGAGCGCTCGGACGGATGGAAGTCGGTGCGCGACACGTACTGCGTCGCGATGTCGGCCCGGACGAGCCCGGCCTGCTCGTACACGCCGTGCTGCGCGTCGCGAGAGTACACGACGTCCATCCAGTACAGCTTCGCGCCGTGCGGCAGCGCTGCGTCGATGTGGTCGAGCAGCGCCTTCTGCTCGACGTGCTGCTTCATGCGCAAGTTGTCGAGCAAGCTGAGCCGCGGCCCGATCCATTCGACCTCGCACGACGGGATCACGGGCTCCAAGGCGCGGTACACCGGCGCGCAGTTGAACACGAGCACGAGCGCGCAACCGGTGATCGCGTGTGCGACGAGCAGCGCGCGCCGCGCCGCCGGCGCGCAGCTCGCCGCTCCGCGCACGAGCACGAGCGCGGCGAGCGGGAACAGGGGCACGAAGTGGCGCATGTTGAAGAACGTCGTCGGGAACGGCATCAACCCGAGCACGTACACGCCCGCGAAGCACACGAGCGGCAGGGCGAGCTCGCGCCCCCACGCGGCGCGGCGCAACGCGAGCACGAGCGCGAAGGAAAACTGCAGGGCGACCGCGAGCGCGAGCTGGATCCACGCGCCCTTCACGCTCGCCGCGAGCGCGCTCGTGCGGTACTGGCGCAAGCCTCCGACCTCGCCGTCGAACCGCGCGAGCGGATGCCAGCCCTTCCACGCGAGCGCTGCGAGACACGCGATCGCACCGACGACGAAGACGCCCGCGACGAGCGCGCGAACGCCGCCGGCACCGGCCTGTCGAACGCGGCGCCAGTTGCACACGACATACAGCGGGCACGACGCGAGCAGGATCAACGCGTAGCCCTCGAGCAGGATCGCCGCGTACGCGGCCGCGCCCCACCACACGACGCGCGACCAGCGCCGAGGCTGTGCGACGATGCGCTCGGTGAGCGACCACGCGCAGAGCACGAGCGCCGCGAACGCACCGCCCGGGTGCGCGGACCAGAACTGGTAGACGACGCACGGCCCGAGCGCGCACAGCCACAGGAACACACCGCCGCCGCGCGGCGGCAGAAGCCGCGCGAACGTGCGCGCGAAGTACGCGGCGGCGAGCAAGTACGCGACGTTGCCGAGGAACGAGCTGACGCGCAGGCCGTCGTGCGTGCCGAGCGCGCGCACGAGCGGCGCCGAGCCCCATGCGTACAGGATCGGCTTCTCGTACGACAGCGCGCTGTCCGCGACGACCGGCCGGGGGTCGTAGCCGTTCTCGATCACGCTCTCGCTCGCGCGCGCGTACGCGAGGCTGTCCTGCACGAGCGGCAAACTGCGGTTCGCGAGCACCGCGACCGCGCCGACGGCGATCAGCGCGAGCAGGACGAGGATCGGTGCGCCAAGGCCGCGTTCGTGCATCGTCGTCAAGCGTCGTCCCGAGATCGTTCGCCGCGCTGTTGACCGAGGCGATCGACGGCGCCGCGCAGCTTGGCGGTATCACTCTCGCGGCAATCGATCCATTGCACGAGCTGCATGTACGTCGGCAGCTTCGCCGACGCCAAGTAGATCGGCGTCAAGAGCTCGGTGCGCTCGTGCCGGCGCCGGATCAGCGCGATGTGGAACTCCTCGATGCAGAACGCCGACTCGAGATAGCGCGGCGAGAGCAGCGGGACGATCGTGTCGCACGCGTCGAGGCTCTCGAATATCCGCTGCTGCCAGATGACGCCCGGCTCGAGCTCGCTGCGATCGAGGAACACGCGCCGGTTGCGCGCGCGCAGTGCTTCGGCCACGGTCTCGGCGGCGCTCGCATCGTGATGCGAGTAGCTGACGAAGACGTCGTAGCGCGCGGGTTCCTCGGCTGGTGCCGGGCTGTGCTCGAAGTCGAAGTCCGCTCGCGCTTCCGTGCGGGCGAGCAACTCGGACAGCACCCGCTCGCGACGGTCCGCAAGGAACCGATCGAACGCTGCCGACGCGACCTCCGCCGCGGTCTTGTCGCGTACCACGATCTCGAGGCGTCGGAGCGGCAGCCCGAGCTCGATCCAGCGCACCGCCGCCTCGAGGATGCTCGGGACGACTTGCTCGACGGGCAGGCCTTGATCGCCGGCACCGATCAGCGGCATCGCGACGGACGCCGGCTGCTGCGCGTCGGAGAGCACGGCGACGAGCGAGCGGAAGAGCTTGCTCGGGCTCGGATCCTCGACGCACAGGACGCGCTGCGCGTGCACGCCCGAGCCGAGCGCTCCGATGTCGTGTGACAACCAGCTCCCGAACTCGTGCCGCAGATCGATCGCCTTGTCGCGCGCGAGGTCCGACAGCGAGAGCCCGCGGACGTTCAGTGCGCCGACGACGGACTTCGAGGTCGGCGCGTAGTCGCCGGGAAACGTCGAGACGACGAGGACGTCGACTGGGTGCGCAGCGCCCGCCTCCACCAAGTTTCCGTGGCTGAGCACGAGGTCGGCGGGACCGAGCCGGCCGTCGACGTGCAGAGTGCGAAGGGGTTGCATCTTGGCGATCGTGTCGCGCGCACGCCGTGCACGCTGGCGAGAAAGCTTGCCGACGCCGGGCAGCGCGGGCCACTCCAAGGCGAGCGAGCAGCAACGTCGAACTGTCGAGGTCCAGCCGAGCTCGAGCAGCCGGCACGGGTCTCCGCCGGTTGACGGACGGTGAAAGTTCGGCCGCGGGCTTGTCGAAACACCGATTCTGGTTTGGCATGTTTCAAGGCGGTGGTGCACGACCCAAGTGCCGAACCGCCGATCGAGGACGATCCCATCGACTCCGCAAGCGCACTCTCCGACCGCACGCTGGTCCTGAACGAGTCGTGGACCGCGATCCGCACCATCACGGTGCGGCACGCGCTGCGGCTCTTGTTCAACGGGGCCGCGCGTGCGGTCCAGCCAGAGACGTACGAGATCCACGGCTTCGACTCGTGGACCGCGCTCGCCGTCGAGTCCGACGAGCCGCACATCCGCACCGTGCGGCTGCGCATCCGTGTGCCCGAAGTGATCGTGCTCGAGAACTACAACGGGTTGCCGAACCAGGCCGCCGTGTTCAGCCGCCGCAACCTCTTCCGCCGCGACCACAACCAGTGCCAGTACTGCGGCGTGAGGCCGGGGACGTCGGAGCTCTCGATCGACCACGTCGTGCCGCGCTCGCGTGGCGGCAAGGGATCGTGGGAGAACTGCGTGCTCGCCTGCACCTCGTGCAATCACGCCAAGCGCAACCGCACGCCCGAGGAAGCCGGCATGAAGCTCCTCAAGAAGCCCACGAAGCCGAAGTGGTCGCCGATGATCGAGATCCCGGTCGGCCGCGTGAAGACGAGCTGGCAGCGCTTCGTCAGCGACGCGTACTGGGACGTGTCGCTCGAGCAGTAGCGCGCAGCGCGGTCTGCCGCGCGGAGCGCATGCGACCGCGCGGGCGCTGGCGCTTACAGAGGCTTTGCCGCTTTGCATGCGTGGCGCGGCCGCGCTCGTCCATCTTGGACGTCACGCAAGATGGATCGCGCGCCTCGACACGACACCACCGAGCTCCTCGCGCACGCGCGCTGGGTCGAGGAGCTCGCGCACCGCCTGCTCCGCGATCCGTCGGCAGCCGACGACTTGGCGCAATCGGCGTGGGTCGCGGCGTTGCGATCTCCCGCGGAGCCCGTGACGAACGTGCGCGCGTGGTGGTCTCGCATCGTGCGCAACTTGGCGCGCGAGTCACGCCGGCGAGGCGCGCAGCGCGACGCGCTCGAGCGCGACGCCGCCCGCGAGCACACAGCGAGCGCTGGCAACGCACTCTCGGGCGACGAGCTCGCCTCGCGCGCCGACGCACACAAGCAAGTCGTCGAAGCGGTACTCGCACTCGACGACATCCACCGCGACGTGCTCTTGCGGCGCTACTTCGAAGGACTCTCGCCGCGCGAGATCGCGCGCCTCGAGAACGTTCCGCTCGCCACGATCACGAGCCGCATCACGCGCGCGCACACGAGCCTGCGCGCGCGGCTCGAGCGTTCCGGCGCACCGTGGCTCGCGGTGCTCGCGCCACTCCTCGTGCGCGTCGATTCACCATCCGTACCTCTTGCGAAGTGGATCCTGATGAGTGCCGTCACGAAGATCGTCGCCGTGGCCTTCGTCGCCGCCGCGATCGCCTGGTGGATGATTCCCGACGCACGCCCGCGCAGCGAAGAGCTCGCCGCGGCGGAGATCGCCGCGCGCGCAGTGGAGTCGGTCTCGTCGGCGCCGCTCGTCGCTGCGCCAGTGGAGTCGAGCGTGCGCGCGGAGGCCGCTGCCGCGGAGAACGTGAAGCTCGCGGAGCCAGCGCACAGCGCGGCGGCGACGAAGGACGGCGTCACCGTGGCCGCGCAAGCGGCCGGCGTGCGCATCCACGGTCGCGTGTTCCGTCCGGACGGCGAGCCGGCGTCCGGTCGCGCCGTGCGCTTGCTGCGCACGCCGGGCGGCCCGACGAAGAACGTCACGTCCGACGTCGAGGGTCGATTCGACGCGCGCGGCTTGCCAGCCGGCAAGTGGAACTTGTCGAGCTCGCCGAAGAGCGACGAGGTCACGCGAATGTCCGAGCCGACGAAGAGCTTGGCGATGATCTGGCTCGCGCAGCACACGGTGGAGGTCGCGGACGGCGCCGAGATCGAGGTCGAGCTCGGCAAACCTGCGGCGAATCCGATCCTCGTCAGCGGCAAGCTCGTCGGGCTCACCTCGCCGGACACGGGCATCCTGACTTGGATCCCCGTCGGAATCCTCGGTCAAGACCGCTCGCGCATCGGCAACGTGCGCGGCGGAAGTTACACGCACCTCCTCGACGAGGCCGGCACGTACGTCGTCATCGTGATCGTCCCTGGCCGTCAGCGCTTCGAGCGCATCGTCGAGGTTCCGCGCGCGAGCACGTTCGCGTGTGACTTCACGCTTCCGCGCGGCGAGCTGCGTGGACGAGTGCACACGCGAGACGGCACGCCGGTCGCCAAAGCGAAGCTCGAAGTCACGTGCCGCGCCGGTGTCGCACCCGTGCGTGCAGCGACGTCGTTCTCGTGGTCGCAGACCACCGATGCCGAAGGCCGCTTCACGTTCGCGGGCATCGACGACGGTGTCTATGCGGTCGCCGTGCGGGACGGCAATGCCGGAGAGTTCGTGCCCGGCGCACGCTGCGAGCGCGACGTCCTCGTCTCCGGCGATGCGGCCGCCGACGAGCTCGATCTCGTGGTCGACGCCGGGGTCGTCGTGCGCGGCACGGTGAGCACGAACACGCGCAGCGCAACGACCTTCACCAATGTGTTCGTGCTCGACGAGCACGGCGAAGCTCTGAACCCGCTCAACGGCGCAACACCGGACAAGGACGGCCGGTTCACGCTGCCCGCGCTCGCACCGGGACGCTACACGGTCGTCGCCGCGCGCGGAGACTCGTGGTCGGAGCCGGTCGCGCTCGAGCTGCGCGCGGGTACAGCCGCACCGGAGCTCGGGATCGTGCTCATGCCCGCGGCCAAGATCGAGGTGGAAGGCGTCGGACTCGAGAACGCGTGGATCGACGTGCGCGACGCCGCGGGCAACGGCTTCGGCGCGCTCCTCGACCGGAACACCTTCAACGGGTCGTTCGGCCGCGACTGCAGCACGACGAACTGGAGCTACTTCGTTCCGCAGGGCAACTACACGATCCGAGCACTCGCTCGCGACGGCATCGTCGCGAGCGCGCACGTCGCGACGGTCGCAGGCGAGACGGTGCGCACTCGGCTCGCGCGCTGAGCGCGAGCAACGCGGTTCGCCTTGAAAGCGGCTCTCAGTGCGGACGGCGACGCAGGCGGCGCGCGGTCTTCAACGACTTGAAGCCCGGCGCGCGCACGAAGTAGTGATCGCGCGTCTCTTGCGTCCGATCGGACATCTCTACACGGAGGGCCGCGCGCAGGTCGCGCGCCGCGCGCACGGCGTCGGAGCTGTCGGGGTGCTCGCTCACGACGGCGCGCGAGAACTTGGCCGACTTCGAGACGTCGCCCGTCCAACTCGCTCGGAGAACGTGCCAGCAGTCCGACGTCACGGCGGGCGTTTGCTTGCGATTGAGCGTTTCACGAATCATTGGCTTTGCTCCTTTGGCGGCGCGGCCGGTGCAGTCGCGTTCGGAACCGCAGGCAAGCTCGACGCCGCATGGGGCGACGTCACCGCACGTGGCGACGTCACATGCGACGTCGGCGCAACGGGCTGCATCGTGGACGGTATCGCGGACGTGACTTCGCCGGTCATCGGATCCAGAGTCGGGTCGGGAATCTCCGGGGAGCGTCCGTGCTTCTTGTCGTCGGCGCGCTGCTTGCGCCGAAACTCCTTGTCCTGACGCCGCTGGATGCTGCGGCGATTCCGCTCGCGCTTCTGGAAGGATTCCACGCGTCGCTCCATGCTCGGAAACTCGACCGAACCTTCGTGCCGAGCTTGCAAGAAGAACGGGACGCGCGGCCGGGAACGCCGGCACACGCGTCTGCGGTCGTTGATCATAGCACCGAACACGCAGGATGCCTCGCGGCTCCTGCGATTCGAGCGCGTGCCACGCTGCGCGTGGATCGACCGCTAGCGACCGCCAGGACGAGCGGCGCGATCTTGGGCTTCGTTCACTTTCAGCTTGCGGCCCGCGAGCTCTTTTCCGTCGAGTGCGCTGATCGCCGCAGCCGCATCGCTCTCCGAGCCCATTTCGACGAACGCGAAGCCGCGCGCACGTCCGGTGTCTCGATCACTCGGAATGGTGATCGCGCGGACGGCACGCCCGTCGGCCGAGAAAGCCGCCTTGAGCGCTTCTTCGGTCGTGTTGAGATCCAGATTGCCGACGTACAGCTTGGTAGCCATGAAGTTCGATTCGTGATGGTTGCAGAGAACGATTGCGCGACCAAAGCGGCCGCGCGCGCTCCAGAGTACGCGCGATCCCGTGTGAATCGCGCTGGAATCGCGAATCAACAGTGCAGCGCGAGCAGCGCCGGCACGCGCGAGATGGCCAGTAGCGCGCAGTGACGGATCACGCGCCCGCCGACGAATCCTCGTGAATCGCCGCGGATTACGCGACAGCGCTCGAACCACGCCGACCGCCAAGACTCGCGCTCCCGCCCGAATGACTTTCGGAACGCGCGCACGCGAAGGATCCGATTTCGCCGCGACTCGTCGCACCGCGATTCAGGTACGATGTCGAAAGATGTACCGATTGACGCGAGACGACGGATCTCAAATCCTCATCAATGGGAGCATCTGGGAGTCGCTGCTGGAAATCGCGTACGTGTACGGCTGGCGTCCGGCGGGAACCGAAGCACCGCGCACTTCGGCGTGGCTGCAGCGCCGCACCGTCTCGCGCGGTCTCGTGTGGGATCGCAGCGACTACTTCTCGCACGAGTCGCAGCACGTCGGACACAACGATGCGCACGATCTCTCTGGCGCGGTGGCGCGCGCGCTGCGCGCGATTCCCGACCGCGTCGAGGCTCAAGAGGCCGACACGTACGCCGTGCCGGCCGGAGCCTCGTGCATTCCCTCGCGCGCATCGGCATCCGCGGACGGGTTGAGTCCCCACCGCCGCAACGTCATGCGCCGCTTCGCGACGTTCGCCGGCAGCGGCGGCTTCACGATCAGCGGCGGCGGCGGCGACGCGGATTGAGCCTGCGCTCCACGCGACGCAGCACGGATTGCCAGGTGCGTCGCGCGACGCCCAGGCGCTCAGCGGCCGACGGTCGGCCCACTGTCCAGGTGCGTCAAGAGCTCGACCATGCGCTCGAGCAGCGCTCCGTCGCTCGGTTGACCGAAGTTGCGTAGCACGACCTCTTTCACGAACAAGTGAACCAGGTAGCGCACGCGCCGCGCTTCGCTCACCTGCGCGGCGACGTAGTCGCGATGCGCGCTGTTGAACTGCCAGCGCCCCGCCACGAAGCGCGAGCGCCACATCTCGCCTGTCGCGCTCACGGACTCGGGCTCGGGGATGCCGGCCACCCGTTCCTGCGCGGCGAGCTCCGCCAACACCTCGACCTCGACGATCGTCTCGACGGCGCGCTCCGTCGAAGTGGCACGCACGAGGATGCGCGCGCGCCCCGGCTCTTCGGCCGCGCAGTAACGCGCCTCGCCAGCGTACGAGACGAGTTCGCCAGCGCCGTCGAGTGTCCACGTCCACGCGATCGCATCTTCCGGCGCACGGCCGTCCGCATCCACCGCGCGCGCCTTCAGCGTGCGCACCGCACCAGGCGCGACGCGCAGATGGGACGGCTGCACACGCACGCGATCGAGCGGACCGGGAGGAAAGAGCGAAGACTCCGCGTCTTGCACCGGCGCGCGCTCGCGCACCGCCTCGCTCCAGTCGGATTGCGGTTCCGCACTCGCGAGCGCTGCGCCGTCCGCGCCGGCGTCCGCGCGCACACCTGCACTCCCGCCGGATGCGCGCACGTCGAACAGGTCGTACTCCGGAAGCGCGAGCGCGACGCGCCGGAACGCGCGCCGGATCTCGCGGGCGAGGCTCTTGCCCTGTTGCTCGACGCGCACGCGCTCGTCCTCGTGGATCAGCGCCACGAGCTCCATCTCGAGCGGTGCGAGTGCTGTGAGGAACGCGAGCGCAGCGCCGTCGCGCTGAAATCCGCGCCGCGTACCGGGCGCGACGTCTAGCTCGGGAAAGTCGATCACGCCCTCGATGCGCCCGCTGTCCCACGGAACGCGCGGCCCGTCCTCGTCGAACGCTTCGACGATGTCGTCGAGCACCGTCGTACCGCCGCACGCGAGCTGCACGCGTCCGCGTCGCTCGTCTTCTGCGGCGAGTAGATAGAGCTCGAGTCGCGCGTCCTCGTGTCCGGGGACGGCGAGGCTCGCGAGCTGCGCGAGGTGCCGGCCCAGGAAACGCATCGGCCGCACGATGAAATGCTTGTGCGCGAGCCCGCGCGCGACGCGATCGTGGATGTGGACCTCCACGTCGCGTCCCAGGAGCTGTCCGCGCAGCTCGCTCGCGAGATAGGCCTGCAAACGTCCGGGGCGAATCTGCCGCGCCGCGCCCTCGTGCACGAAACGGATCACGATCTCGGTGAACGTCGGTTGGTCGTCTACGCGACGCGCGCGCAAGCGCTCGATCACGGCGTCGGGCTTGTCTTCCTCGAGCCGCAGCACCCACGCCTCTTCACCGCCGGTCCGGCTGCGGATCTCCATCTGCTTGCCGACGGACCAGAAACCGAGCAAGCCGATGCCGTACTTGCCGAGCGCCATCAACTCGCGGCGCTGCGCGGGCGTGAGCGCGCGCTTGTGCGAGTGTCCGATCGTCGTCGCGATGCGACGCAGCGCATCTTCGCGCGGCAGCGCGGGAAAGACGCCTGTGCCGTCGTCGCGCACGCGCAGCACGCGCGCGCCCTTGTCGTTCTGCCACGTGATCTCGATGCGCCGCGCCTCCGCGTCGAGCGAGTTCTGCACGAGCTCGCACACGGCTTTGCGCGGGTCGTTCTGACTGCGCGCCAAGAGGCGGATGAGGTCGAAGGAGTCGGCCGGTTTGAGGCGAACGCGCCGGGCCTTGTCGCGCGGAGTGCCGGACTTCATGGGGCGACGAGGGTAACTCGGCCCCCCCGTTCGTGCGCCTTCGGCCGGTATCATCCGACCGCCCCGTCGAGGAGACCCGTGCCCGAGCAGAACGCAGACGAGTTGTGGAGCGAGTACCGCGCGCGCCGTGAGTCCGGCGAGCCTGCCGACATCGAGACCTTCGTCCGCGACCATCCGGCGCACGCCGAAGTGTTGAGGCAGCGCCATCGCACGTGGACGGTGACGCGCACCCGCGCGCAAGACGCCCGCGTCGAGCCGGCCGCGGCGGAGGCCGCCCCGGACTTCACCGAGCAGTTCGTCGCGCGTCTCGCGACGCGCGCGAGCGCTTCCGACCGCTACCGCATCTCCGGCGAGATCGGACGCGGCGGGATGGGCGCGATCCTGAAGATCTGGGACGACGACCTGCGCCGTCATCTCGCGATGAAGGTGATCCTCGCGAGCGACACGAGCGCTCCCGGCGCCAGTGCCGACGTGCGCGAGCGATCGAAGCTCGCGCGCTTCCTCGAAGAAGCGCAGATCACGGGCCAGCTCGAGCACCCCGGCATCGTGCCGGTTCACGAGCTCGGGCTCGATCTCCAGGGCCGCGCGTACTTCACGATGAAGCTCGTGCAAGGCATGACGTTGAAAGACGTCTTCGAGCGCGTGCGCGAACGCAAGGACGACTGGAGCACGACGCGCGCGCTGGGCGTGCTGCTGCGCGTGTGCGAGGCGATGGCGTACGCACACGACAAGGGCGTCATCCACCGCGACCTGAAGCCCGCCAACGTCATGGTCGGAGCGTTCGGCGAGGTACACGTGATGGACTGGGGCCTCGCGCGCATCCTCGGTCAGAAGGACGCGAAGGACATCCGCATCCGCAGCGCGCCGGCAATGGATGACGTGCGGAGCTCGCGCACGGATCAGCGCGAGCGCACGAGCGATTCGCCGCTGCACACGATGGACGGCGACGTCGTCGGCACGCCGGCGTACATGGCGCCCGAGCAAGCGGCCGGCAACTTGGCCGAGATCGGGCCGCAAGCCGACGTGTACGCGCTCGGCGCGATGCTCTACGAGTTGCTCGCCGGCCACACGCCATACCTTCCGCCCGGCTTGCGCCTGAGCACGCTCGAGCTGTGGCGCGCGGTGCGCGCGGGAGCGCCGGTGCCGCTCGCGGAGCTCGCGCCCGAGGCTCCGCTCGAGCTCGTCGCGATCTGCGAGAAGGCGATGGCGCGCGACTGGCGCGCGCGCTACCCGGACATGTCGGCGCTCGCGCGCGACTTGCGCGCGTTCCTCGAGCATCGCGTCGTCGCGGCGTACCAGTCCGGTGCGTGGGCCGAAGCGAAGAAGTGGATCGAGCGCAACCGGCCGCTCGCGGCGTCGCTCGCGGCCGGCGTGATCGTGCTGATCGGCGGGCTCGTCGTCTCCCTGACTTTGAAGCAGCAATCCGATGCGCATGCGCGGCAGGCTCGAGCCAACGCGGAGCGCGCGGAAGAGAACGCACGCATCGCCGACGCGCGGCGTGCGGACGCCGAACGCGCCGAGCAGCGCGCGCGTGAGGAGACCGCGAGGGCCGAGAAGAACGCCAACGAGACGCGGATCGTGGCCGACTTCCAATCGCGGCTCCTGTCGGAGCTCTCGTTGGACGACTTCGGACGCGCGCTCGTTGCCGACTTGCGACGAGAGGCCGAGGAGAGCATGCGCAAGAAAGGGCGCGGCGCGGACGAGATCGCCGCCGAGCTCGCGGCGTTCGATCGAGCGCTCGCGTCGGCGAACGCCTCGAACGCGGCGCAGCACGTCTTGCAGACTCAGATCTTCGACCGCGCGACCACGACGATCGACGAGGAGTACGGCTCGAAGCCGCTGCTCGCCGCGCTGCTGCGCATGCCGCTCGCCGAGACGCTGCGCACGCTCTCGCTGTACGAGCTCGGCGAGCGCCAAGCACGCGCAGCCCTCGATGCACGCCGCGCCGAGCTCGGCAACGAGAGTCGTGACACGCTGGAAGCGGTCAACGCGCTCGGGCTGCACATGCGCGCGCAAGGCCGGATCGCGGAAGCGGAGGCTCTGTACCGCGAGGCATCCGACGGCTTCCGAAAGCTCGAGGGCGACGAGCACGTCGACGCGCTCAGCGTGCGCAACAACTTGGCCCTCGCGCTGCAGGACCAGGGCAAGCTGGAGGAGGCGGAGTCGATCCTGCGCGAGGTGCTGGAGACGTCGCGGCGCACGAACGCGGATGCGTTCACACCGATGAACAACCTCGCGACGCTGCTCCAGAGCCGCGGCAAGTTCGACGAAGCGGAGTCGCTCTACCGCGAGGCGCTCGCGGCACGCGTCGCGGCGCTCGGCGAGGACGATCCAGCCGTGCTCACCGCAAAGCAGAACTTCGCGATCACGCTGAGCGGGCGCGGGAAGTTCGCCGAGGCGGAGCCGCTCGCGCGCGAGGCGTTCGCGGGCTTTCGCAGGAAGCTCGGCGACTCGAGCGCCGACACGCTGGTCGCGCTGAACAATGTCGCGTGGATGCTCCAGAACCAAGGCCGCTTCGACGAGGCCGAGCCGCTCTACCGTGACGCGATCGCCGGCATGCGCGCGAGCCTCGGCAACGAGAACCCATTCACGCTGAACTCGATCCGAAGCTTCGCCAACCTCCTCCAGCGACGAGGCCGGATCGCCGAAGCCGAGCCACTGCTCCTCGAAGCGATCGATGGCTTGAGCGCAACGCGCGGGAGCGAGCATCCCGACACGCTGATCGCGATGGTCACTCTCACACGCCTGCTGCAATCGCAGGGCAAGCTCGCGGAGTGCGAGATGCTCGCGCGCGAGGCGCTGGCCGGTTTGCGCAAGCAGCTCGGCGACGAGCACCTGGCGACAGTCGAAGCGCGCGACCGATTGGGCGTCGTGCTGCGCGATCAGGGCAAGCTCGACGAGGCCGAGCCGCTCGTGCGCGAGAAGCTCGCGTCACGGAAGCAGAAGCTCGGCGACGGACACGTCGAGACGCTGAAAGCCGTCGTCGAGCTCGCCAACGTGCTGCGCGGACGCAGTGAGTTCCGCGAGGCGGAGGAGTTGCTCAGCGAAGCGATCGAGCGCGGTGGTGAACTGCCGAGCGAGCAGTCGAAGTCGCTCGTGCGCGATGCGAAGACGGCGTTGCGCGATGTCTATCGCAAGTGGCACGAAGCGGAGCCGAAGGCGGGGTATGACGAGCGGGCGAAGGAATTGGAGGGAGAGGTGGGGCGGTGAGGGCGACGGCCGTGCCGGACTGAACCGAGTCGCAGGTCGGCAACCAGTCGCCCGGCCGGCTACCTTGCAAATCGGAAGTCTGACTTCAGAATTGCAAGGATGATCCCCCGCCAGATGGCCCCAGGGCCGGTGGGGTGCCATGCCGAGACGTGACGTCTCCTACGCGGGGGGCCGCGGAACCAACGGTTCGATGGCTGCGAGTAGCTTCGGGATGTCGACCGTTGCTGTGCTCCAAACCTCCGAGAGATCCACGTCGTCGTACCCGTGGATCAAGTGATCGCGCATGCCCGACATCTGCGTCCACGGGATGCTCGGATGCAGTGCGCGGAACTCGTGCGAGAGCCGCTTCGTCGCTTCGCCGATCACGAGCAGTTGGTGGAGGACCGCTGACTGGGTCTTGAGATCGTCCTGAAATGCCAAGGCGTCCACGCCTGCTACGAACTGCCGAACGCGAGTCGCCGCGACGAAGATGTCGAGCAGGATCGCGGGATCACGGTCCGGCGACTCACGCGGCATAAACGACCTTCGCCGACGAGAGGATCTCGCGTCGTCGGATGAAGTTCTCGCTGCGTTCGAGCGCTCGGCGGCTGACCAAATCGATTTGCCGGCCGAGAAGCAGCGACAGCTCTTCCTCCATACGGACGTGGTCCAGCAGCGACCACTGCGCCTCAGGGGTGAACGTGACGAGGAAGTCGATGTCGCTCTGTGGCCCGAAGTCAGCGCGCAAAGCAGAACCGAAGAGCGAAAGCTCTTGGACCTTCCACTTGGCGCAGAAGGCGCGGAGGGCGGGCATCGGGAGGTTCGGTAGGTCGGACATCGCCGAACACGTTAGCACGAGGTCGAGAGCGGTACAGCGGCTCCGATTGGACGCATCGCCGCGGAGTCGATGCTTCGAAGCGGGCCCGTGACTAACTGCGCCGTCTCGGAGACATTCGAGCGGGTCAGGCCCGACGCCACGTGTACCCATCAAGCACGTCAGCAACGAGTAGGCGACCCATTCGACACATAACGATCGGCATCAGCTGCGGCGCGGAAGCGCCCACCGCCGCAGTCATGATCATCCGCCGACGCCTTCAGCACTCGAAGGTACAGGCGGCGGCTCTCCCTCGTAGTCCGCCAAGCGGGCGGCGCCGTTGCAACGAAGGGTTAGCGCTCACTTGAGCAGAGCCTGAACACCGGCGACGACCATACCGCCCAGCACGCCACCGAGGACAGGAAACAGAAGCGACCTCAACCATCGCTTCTCTTGTTCATGAGCAATTGCTCGCCCGTGCAACTCGATTGCGGTTTTCATTAGTCCTGCAATTTGCTCGGGCGTGAGTGGCTTCCTGGTGAGTTTTTCGCCGGTTGGCTTGGCAGCGAGGGCCTTGAGTTCCTCCGTCGTGAGTTCCCTATGTGCAGCGACGCTGTAGATCTTGTCGTATCCGTGGCGCCAGCGAAGTGACACCCATGAGTCCTTGCTCACGCGGAAGAACTCCGGATGGTCGCTGAAGAGCTCCAGCCAGTTCTCACTCTCTTGTGCAGTTTCCAGTTTGTCGGACCAGGACTTGGCTTTACGACTCGCCCATTCGTAAGAGCCGAGGATCTGTATGGCGGCGAGAACCTTTTCAAGGCGGCCAGACTCGAGGTACGGTGACGTGTCGTGCGTCATTAAGTTCTTCTTGAGGGCTAACGTTCCGATTCAGCGGCGGGCCGCGTAGCGGACCGTCCGCTGCAACCGGTTGTTAGGCTTCGACCGCGTGTGTGTCATTTGAATTCGAGTCGGGCTTCACGGTACTCAACGCCGGTCCAGGGCCCTGGGCGCTGCTTGGGCTTCGGTCTTCACGCCCTGGGCGATGAACCTCTGAAGATACTCGCTGTTCACGGTGACGGTTCGTCTCGACCGGTTCCACGCGGCACGGCCCGAGCCCCCGACAAACTCGACGGTCACCTGCGAGTGCCAGTCGATTCGCTGAAGCGCGGACTGGATCATCGACGCGAGGCTTGGCTCTCCCGCGTCGACGAACGCGCGCGTTGCACTGTCGGCGCGGAAGCGGACCTCCTTCGAAACTTTGCCCGGGGGCATCATCAGCGGGGACAGCGTACGCCGCCAAGCCCGGTGGATGTCCGCGCCATAATCGCGCGCCTTCTCGATCTCTTGCTCCGACATGCCCACGATCTCCGCAACGCCCGCGTACCTCTCCTTGTCCGCAGCGATTGCCAGCGCCGCGATCTGGTAGGCGCGCCTGGCATCGTTGTCGTGCTCGCCGCGAACGGCCCACTGATCACGCGGCACCTCGTCCGCTTCGATCGTGAGGGACTTGACCCGCGCCGAAATCGCGCGGACCGCGTCCTCGGGGAAGTGCTCGGTCAGCAGGTACGTGGCAAAGGCATCGGCCATCGTCTCTTCGTTGCCCAACACCATCAGATCGAACTCGCGGATCACCGCGTGTCCGAGTTCATGGAGCACGGTGTGCAACGTGACTTCAGCCGCGAAGACCGAGATGGGCAAGGAAGACACGGGCTCATCCGTGATCGCTCCGTCTGCGTTGTCGGGCACGGTGTAGCCGGGAATTGCCGCGTGCTTGCAGTTGATGTGACGCCACTGTTCGACCAACTGTGCAAACCGCTTCTGGTCGACCCTGAAATGGTCTGCGGCGGCTTTGAGCAGGTCGTCGCCCGTAGCGTAGTTCTTTTCGGCATCCTTCAGGAACGCGTCGACTTCCGATACCGGTTTGCGCTCAGCGCGGAGAAGCACGTTCGATACGATATCCTTCATCATTCCGGCGGTTCTCAAGTCCACATTACACTGAGGGGTTGCAGGCGGTTGAGGCTTTGGCTCACCAACCACCTGGTGAGGAAGCGGGGTGGCCTCCTGGGCCGACGCCGCGCCCAACAAGGTCAGACTGCACGCAATCCGCATCGAGCCGGCCAGAAGTGTCAAAGATAAACGCTCTCGCAAGGGCCTCATGTTCTGTCCTCTCTGTGGTTTGTGCTTCTCGCGAATGTTGACATGCACGCGGCGACGCCAACGCTTGAGCTGAGCGGCACACCGCAGCGGCCGAGCGTCAGCGAGGGCGCGAGGATGTGTCCGCTCCAGCGAGTTGTTAGGCGGCGACTTGTCCAGCCAGTCGTCATTCCCAATCTTTTCTAAGCATCAGCTCATCTATCCTGTAGGCGTGAAGCATCTCATGCATCAGCATGTGCCTGAACATGATGTACACCGAGTAGTGGCTGAATGCCTCATGCTCGGCCGTCCGCTGCCAATCGCCTGCGGATAGCTCCATCAACCGCTCAACGACCAGCGCCCGCTCCCGCACGTACCGGCCCAGCGCTTCGTCCAGATCAACACTCAGTAGTGAGCCGGCCTCCTCGTCCGGTGATGGCTCCATGGACTGTATTGTGGGGAACGCGTCAGAGAGCATTAACTCCAGGCGTGAGAGGAATGTCGCCTGCCCGGTAGATATGTGGCAGGCATGCTCGTGAGCGGACCACTTGTTCGGCGCAGGGCGGCGCTTGAGGTTCTGGCGCGGCACCTCGCGGACGAGGCCGATGATCATGCCAGGTGCGGCCTCTAATGTAGCTATCAACTTTTGCGTATCCATGATCTCCTCCTGACCGCGCGCCGCCAGTAAGCCGCCTAACTCTTACTAGACAGGTCTGCACAATCTCCTGAACGCGGCGGCCGGGTCTGCATGACGCGACTTGGGCATACCTTCGGAAACGCCGCAAGCGCTTCCTGCTTTGCCGACTGCCAGATGTCGGACCGCGGCCGTCGACGGGCATTCGACAGACCCGTGCTTGCCGGCTTGAAGGCAACGTGCAGCCGACTTCGATTGAGTTCGAGCCTTTGACCGCGAACTCCCAACAACAATAGATCGTTGGTTACCGACGCGACCATCACGCGTCCCCCGCTCACAACGGTATGTTCCCGTGCTTCCTCACCGGCTTGTCCTCGTGCTTCGTCTTCAATAACTCCAGCGACCGAATCAGCATCGGCCGCGTCCGCGACGCTTCGATCACGTCGTCGACGAAGCCGCGCGCGGCGGCTTTGTAGGGATTGTTGAACGTCGCTTCGTACTCGGCGGCCTTCTGGGCTTCGGTCGCCGCGGGATCTTTCGACTTCTCGATCTCGCGCCGGTGGATGATCTTCGCCGCGCCCGCGGCCCCCATTACGGCGATCATCGCGCCCGGCCACGCGAGGTTGACGTCGCCGCGGATGTGCTTGCTCGACATGACGTCATAGGCGCCGCCGTAGGCCTTGCGCGTGATGACGGTGAGCTTCGGCACGGTCGCTTCGCAGTACGCGTAGAGCAGCTTCGCGCCGTGTCGAATGATGCCGGCGTACTCCTGCGCGGTGCCCGGCAAGAAGCCCGGCACGTCCTCGAACGTCACGAGCGGAATGTGGAACGCGTCGCAGAAGCGGATGAAGCGCGCGCCCTTCACCGATGCGTCGATGTCGAGACAGCCCGCGAGCACCGCCGGTTGATTCGCGACGATGCCGACGACGCGACCGCCGAGGCGCGCGAACCCGATGATCATGTTCTGCGCGAACTCGGGCTGCACCTCGAGCCACGAGCCCTGGTCCACGATCTTCTCGATCACGCGCTTCATGTCGTACGGCTTCTGCGGATCGGCCGGGACGAGCGTGTCGAGCTCGGGATCTTCGCGGTCCGCCGGATCGTCGTTCGGAACGAAGGGCGGATCCTCGGCGTTGTTCAGCGGCAGGTACGAGAACAAGCGCCGGATGAGCATCATGCAGCTCTTGTCGCTCGGCGACGTGAAGTGCGCGACGCCCGAGCGCGCGGCGTGCACGTGCGAGCCGCCGAGCTCCTCGCTCGTCACCTCTTCGTGCGTCACCGACTTCACGACGTCGGGACCGGTGATGTGCATGTACGACGTGCCTTCGACCATGCACACGAAGTCCGTGATCGCCGGCGAGTACACGGCGCCGCCCGCGCACGGTCCCATGATCGCGGAGATCTGCGGCACGACGCCCGACGCGCGCGTGTTGCGCCAGAAGATCTCGGCGTAGCCGCCGAGCGAGCTCACGCCCTCTTGGATGCGCGCGCCGCCCGAATCGTTGAGCCCGATGACGGGCACGCCGACCTTCAGCGCCATGTCCATGACCTTCACGATCTTCTCGGCGTGCGTCTCCGACAGCGATCCGCCGAAGACGGTGAAATCCTGGCTGAACACGTACACCGGACGCCCGTCGATGCGCGCGTGACCGGTGACGACGCCGTCGCCGAACACGAGCTGCTCCTGCATGCCGAAATCGGTGCAGCGGTGCGTGACGAAGCGGTCGAGCTCGACGAACGAGCCCTCGTCGACGAGGAAGTCGATGCGCTCGCGCGCGGTGAGCTTGCCCTTCTTGTGCTGCGCGGCGATCCGTTCCGGTCCGCCACCTTGCAGCGTCAGCTCGCGCATCTGGCGCAGACGCTCGAGAGCGGGCTGAACGGGAGCGGACGGCTTCGCGTCGGTCTTTTGCTTGGACATGGGCGCGGCATGGTAGCGCCGGTCGGGCGACGCACGTAGCGGGCGAGGCGACGCTCGGCGCGCGTTGCGCGCGGTCAGCCTGCGGAACTCTGCGAGAGACCGGAGCTCGGGCGGCGGAACGTGGTCAGGGTGTGCAGGTGTGTGCGCTCGAACGTGAGTCCCGTCCACGCGCGGCGCTTCGCGCGCCGCGGAACGCGGGCCGCGGTCCCGGGATGCCGCAGTGCGATTCGTCGATCACGAAACCCGCGTCCATCGTGACGCCGATCGCATCCACGCCGAGGCAGTCGAAGGCAAAGGCGAGACGCAGAGGTCCAGTCGCGCGTAGGCAGCTGACACGGGTCCCAGCCGTTTGAAGCGTGTGGCGCGAGGACGCGCCACACGCATGCGCTACGCGCGGCGCGCGTCCTCGACCAGCTCCATCAACACACCGCCCGTCGCCTTCGGATGCACGAACGCGATGCGCGTGTGGTGTGCACCGGGTCGCGGCGCGTCGTCGATCATGCGCACGCCGAGCTTGTGGAGGTGCTCGATCGCACGCGCGACGTCGGCGACCTTCCACGCGAGGTGATGGATGCCAGCGCCGCGCGTCTCGAGGAACTTCGTGACCGGCGAGTCGGCGCTCGCAGGCTCGACGAGCTCGATGCGCTGCGTGCCCGCGTACAGAACCAAGACATTCACCTTCTGATCCGGCACGAACTCGGGCTCGCTCGACGCGAGGCCGAGCGCGAGCTCGTACGTCGCGCGCGCCTCCGCCAAGCTCTTCACGGCGATCGCAACGTGGTGCAGGCCGAGGACGATGCCGCGC
The DNA here is from genome assembly GCA_046160865.1 of Planctomycetota bacterium. GTDB lineage: Bacteria > Planctomycetota > UBA1135 > UBA1135 > JBJXHG01. The sequence goes on from JBJXHG010000048.1 coordinate 27,733, forward strand.
AGCGCCGGCGGGACGGGAGCGTGCATCAGCGAATCTCCGTCTTCACAGAACCTCGGGCGGCTTGTACTTGCCGAACACGCGCTCGAGCGTAGCGCAGATCTCACCCAGCGTGCCGTACACCTCGACCGCGGCTTGGATCGAAGGCATCAGGTTCTCGCGCGTGCGCGCGACGCGTTCGAGCTCGCGCAGCGCGGCCTCGACGCGCGCCGCGTCGCGCGTGCGCTTGACGTCCGCGAGATCCGCGAGCACTTGTGCGCGCGCCGAGCCGTCCGGACGGAAGACGTCCGCCGGCGGCTCCTCGACCGCGAACTTGTTGACGCCGACGACCGTGTGCTCCTCGCGCTCGACGGCGCGCTGCCACGCGAGCGCGCTCTTCAGGATCTCGCGCTGCACGTAACCCGACTCGATCGCGGCCACCGCGCCGCCGCGGTGCTCGACTTCGGCGATCAGCTCGCTCGCGCGCGCTTCGAGCTCGTCGGTCAAGTGCTCGATGAAGGGCGAGCCGCCCAAGGGATCGATCACGTCGGCGACACCGGACTCGTAGGCGAGGATCTGCTGCGTGCGCAAAGCGGTGCGCGCGGACTTCTCGGTCGGCAGCGACAGCGCTTCGTCCATGCCGTTCGTGTGCAGGGACTGCGTGCCGCCGAGCACCGCGGCGAGCGCCTGCAGCGTCACGCGCACGACGTTGTTCTCGGGTTGCTGGCTCGTGAGCATCGAACCGGCGGTCTGCGTGTGGAAGCGCAGCATCCAGCTCTTCTCGTCGCGCGCGCCGAACTCGTCGCGCACGATGCGCGCCCACATGCGCCGCGCGGCACGGAACTTCGCGACCTCCTCGAAGAGGTGGTTGTGTGCGTTGAAAAAGAAGGACAGGCGCGGCGCGAACTCGTCGACGGCGAGACCGGCGGCGAGCGCCGCTTGCACATAGGCGCGGCCGTTCGCGAGCGTGAACGCGAGCTCTTGCACCGCCGTCGAGCCGGCCTCGCGAATGTGGTAGCCGCTGATCGAGATCGTGTTCCACTGCGGCACCTCGCGCGCGCAGAACGCCATCAAGTCGGTCGTCAGGCGCATCGACGACGCGGCGGGAAAGCGGTAGTTCCCGCGCGCCGCGTACTCCTTGAGGATGTCGTTCTGCACCGTGCCGCGCAGTTGCGCGAGCGGCACGCCTTGGCGCTTCGCGAGCGCGCAGTACAGCGCGAGCAGGATCGGCGCCGTCGCGTTGATCGTCATCGACGTCGACGCTTCGCCGAGCGGGATCCCCTCGAAGAGCAGCTCGACGTCGCGCAGGCTGTTCACCGGCACGCCGACGAGGCCGACTTCGTGCGTGGCGAGCGGATGATCCGAGTCGTAGCCGATCTGCGTCGGCAGGTCGAAAGCGGTGGAGAGTCCCGTCTGACCGTTCTCGAGCAGCAGGCGGAAGCGACGATTCGTGTCGCGCGCGCTCGAGAAGCCGGCGTACTGGCGCATCGTCCACAGTTGGCCGCGGTACATGCTCGCCCGCACGCCGCGCGTGAACGGATACTCGCCGGGCAGGCCGCTCTCACTGCCGTACAGCGGGTCGAGCTCGACGCCGGACGTCGTTCTGAAGACCGGCCGGCGCTCGGGAGACTTCGCCTTCGCCCGCGCGTAGGCGCCGCGCTTCCACGCTTCGAGCGCGGTTTCATCGCTGCGGCGGACGTTGCTGCCGGTGTGTTCGGTGCGCTCCGCGCTCATGATGGGACGGTCGACACCGGGGGCGCGAATTGTAGGGCCGGCTGTATGAGCCGTCGAGGCTCGCGGTCGCGCCGCGCGGCGCCCCCTTTCCTCATGAACGTCGCTGCGCGACCGGATGAAGGTCGCTGCGCGACCGGCGACGGCGCGCACGAGCAAAGTTCCGGCGCGACGAATGCGAGCGCGCTTTGCGCTGTAGTGCGCGAGTGGGCCACCGGTCGTGATGAACAGTTCGCGAACGGATGCCCGATTGCTCGGATTGGTACGATCGCATTGGAGGTCCCCTCATGAAGCGCGTCATCCTGCTCGCCGCGTGCGCCGTCGCCCTCGGCGCGCTCGCGTGGCTCCTGTTCACGTCGTCGCCGGCGCCGAAGCTCGACTCGTCCGCTGGTGCGCCGGTCGCCGAAGCGCTCGGATCGAACGCCGCGCCATCCGCCGCGCTCGGCCAAGAGCTCGACCTGCCCGTCGCGCCGGAGGGCGGAACGCAGGCGGGTGAGCGCACGGCGGCGCCCGCGCCGAGCGCGATCGATCCCGAGACCGCGATCACGATCACCGGCCGCATCGACGCCGCCGCGGCGTGCGCATCCGAGGACGACCTCGAGGTCTTCGCCGTCGCGAACGCGCTCGACGGGCAGGATCTCGCCGACGACCTGGTGCGCAAGTCGAACGAGGGCAAGCCGCCGAAGTACTTGCTCTCGCGCGCGCGCGTGAACGCGAACGGCTCGTTCGAGCTCGCGCTCGCTGGCGACACGAAGCGCGCGCACTTGCTCGCACTCGGCCGTTACCAATACTCGGAGGAGTCGATCGAGATCGACCTCGAGGCCGGAACGCGCACGGCTGCGCTGCGCGTTCTCCCCGGCACGTGGGTGCGCGGGCGCATCACGATTCCCGAAGGCGCGGACGCGACCGAGCTCGAAGGGATGCAGATCAACTTCGGCAGCTCCGGCGAAGGCATGAGCGGCGCCGTCGGCTCGATGCGCGGCTTCGACCGCATCGCGAACGTCACGGCCGGAGCGTTCGAGCTGCGCGCCGTGCCGTGCGGTCTCCCCGCGCGCACGATCGTGCGGCCAGACAAGCTCGCCGCAGCGCTCGTGCCGGCGCGCAAGCTCGTCGTGTGTGGCGCGACCGACGTGACGGTCGCGCTCGTCCACGGCGCGACCGTGCGCGGCTTCGTGCGCGGCGAAGCGAAGCAGCCGCTCGCCGACGTGACGGTGCTCGCCGCAGTCCAAGGTCAGTGGTTCGGCCTCGACGACCGCGAGGTCCGCAGCGCGAAGAGCGACGCCGAAGGCCGTTTCGAGCTCACGGCCGTCACGCCGGGCAACGTGCGGCTGAAGGCCAAGCTCGACGGCATGCTCGACAGCGAGCCGCTGAAGCTCGCGCTCGCGAACGGCGAGCAGCGCGAGGGCGTCGAGATCATCCTGCCGACCGGCGCGTCGATCGCGGGCAACGTGACGTTCGAAGGTGGCAAGCCGGCGAGCGGCGTGCGCGTCGAGCTCGCGTTCGACCAATCGCAGATGTACGGCATGAATGCGTTCAACGCGTTCCGCGGCGCGAAAGGCTCCGACGATGCGGACGCGGAGGGACGATTCGAGATCCACGGCCTCGGCGCCGGCCCGTTCACCGTGACCGCCGAGACGATGCCGCCCGGCTTGGAAGTCGAGGATGCGAAGCAGAAGGAGAAGACGCTGCTGCGCGCGCGCGTCGACGGCGTGAAGCCCGGCGGCAAGGAGCTCGCGCTCGTGCTGCGTCCGCCCGAAGGGCTCACGGGACGCGTGATCGACGAGACCGGCGCGCCGGTCTCGAAGTTCGATCTCGCGCTCGTCCGGCCGAGCCAAGGACCGATGGGCTCGTTCGGCCTCGAGCACCACGAGGAGTCGTTCGAGAGCGAGAGTGGATCGTTCTTGTTCGCCGGCCTCGAGCCGGGCGAATGGGATGTGTACGCGACCGCGGAAGGCTTCGCGTACCCCGAGCCCGTGCGCGTCACGCTCCCGCACACCGCGACGGGTGACGGCTTCGTCGTCACGATCGTGCACGCCTCGAGCGTGCGCGGCACCGTGCGCACGCCGTCGGGCGAACCGTTCGCGGGTGCGGTCGTGAAGGTCGACACCGGCGGTCCCGCTTGGATGGATCGTGTGTCCGTCGCGCCGGCGCGCCCCGAAGCGAAGAGCGAAGCCGACGGCTCGTTCCTGCTCGGCGGCCTCGCATCCGGGAAGATCGCGATCCGCGCGCAAGCGAAGGACTTCGCGCGCAGCCTGCCGCTCGCACTCGAACTCACGCCGGCACAAGCGCTCGCGGACGTCGAGCTCGCGCTGCGCACCGGCGGAACGCTGACCGGCGAGGTGTACGACGAGCAAGGCAAGCCCGACGTCGGGCTCTTCGTGCAAGCGCACGAGATGAGCTTCGCGGACCAGCAGATGTCGACCACCGACGGCGAAGGTCGCTTCCGCTTCGAGCACATGGAGCCCGCGACGTGGCAAGTCGTCGCGATGCCGCTCTCGCGCAGCGAAGCGCCGGGCGAGGAAGGCGGCGACTCCAGTCCGACCGACGACGTGATGGCGCTCGTGTCGAAGCTGCGGCAGACGATGGTCGACATCGAAGACGGCGTCGAGAAGCACGTCGTGCTCGGCGCGCCGCCGGCGAACCCGGTCAAGATCAAGGGACGCGTCACGCACCACGGCGACGCGTTCCATCCGGCGCTCGTGTCGTTCTTTCGCGAAGGCAAGGACGCGCTCGCGGCCATGAAGCACACGAGCGTGAAGACCGACGGCACGTTCGAGATCACGCTCGACCAAGCGGGCTACCACTCGATCTCGGTGCAGCGCGTCAGTGGCGAGATGTTCCAGCAGACGCTGGTCGAGTTCACGCGCGACATCCCGGACGAGAAGGAAGTGAGCGTGCTGCTCGAGATGCCGACCGCGCGCATCTCCGGCCAAGTGCGCGGTCCGGGCGGCGATCCCGCGCCCGGCGTGCGCGTGTCGCTGCATCCGCAAGCCGCGCTCTCGGGTGGCGCGCTGTGGGGCGGCCACTACAACGAGCTCACGACGGACGACGAAGGCGTGTTCGACATCCAGGCGTTGCGGCCGGGCTCGTACACGCTGCTCGTCGGCGGGATGTCGCTCGGCGGGATGTTCGGTGACGACGCGGCGCTCGGGCGCGAGATCAGGAGTGGCCTGAAGCTGACGGAAGGCGAGTGGATGCGCGACGTGGACTTCCGTTTGAAGAAGCCCGGCACGCTCGAGACGACGGTCGTCGACGACGCCGGCGCGCCGGTGGCGGGTGCTTCGATCTTCGTGCGCAGCGAGGCGGGCGAGCCGGTCGACCGCTTCTCGATGGTCACGACCGACAACCGCGGCATCGCGAGCTACGGCGGTCTGACGCCCGGCAAGTACACGATCAGCGCGCGCAAGGATCTGCTCGCGAGCGCCGAGAGCGCGAGCGTGCGCATCGACGAGGGCACGAAACAGCAAGTCGCGCTGCGCCTCGGCGGCGGCACGATCCTGATCATCTCGCTCGTCGGCACCGACGACAAACCCGTGCAAGCGAGCTTGTCCGTGCAAGACGACCAGGGTCGCGAGCTCGCCGGCATGATCTCGCTCTCGGAAGTCATGAAGCTCTTCAGCGAGGGCGGCTTCTCCGCGAACGAGAAGCGCATCGGACCGATCCCGGCCGGTCGTTACCGCGTGTTCGGGAGCACCGACGACGGCAAGACGATCAACAAGAACATCACCCTGAACGGTCAGCCGGAGCGGCGCGTGATCTTGCGCTTCGGCGAGTGAGCCTCGAGTCACGATGCGCGGCGCCCGCTTCCTCGTCCTGATCGCCGTGTTGATCGCGGCCGCGGCGAGTCTGTACTCGCTCTGGCACAAGCTCGGACGCGTCGCGCAGATGCGCGAGCTCGAGCCGCCGGTCGCGTCGGAGACGCGCTCGACGACGGCGAGCAGCGCTTCGTTGTCGGCCGTCGACACGCTGGACGGTGCGCGCGAGCAGCCCATCGCGGTCGAAGCCGCAGCAGCGACCGAGAGCTTCTCACTCGACGGCGCGCAGTGGATCGAGGGCGTCGTGCGCTTGCCCGCCGGCACACCGGCCGACGAGCGCATCGAAGTGTGGGCGCTGCGCACGCCGCTGAATCCCCTCGAAGGCACGGGCATGCGCGGCGATGCACGCGACGGATGGACGCTGATCGAGATCGCGCGCACGAACCCCAGCCACAACACTTGGTCGCGCCGTCCCGTCGACGCGGACGGCAAGTTCCGCGTGCCGATCGCGGCGGACGAGAAGCGCGTCTCGCTGTGCGTCGCCGCGCGCTACGCGTACTTGCCGGAGCCCGTCGGCTTCACCGTCGGCGAGAGCGAGCAACCGGTGCAGCTCACGCCCCTGCTCGGCGCGTGCATCGCGATCGAATGCGTCGCGCCTGCCGGCGCGGAGCGCGAGCTCGACGGGACCCCCGTGACGCTCGGCGGTGTGCGCACGAGCTCGCGCGGCGCGCTCAACACGCCGCTCACGCGCACGACGAGACTCGACCGCACGCACGCGCTCGAGTTCGGCGGCCTACCTCCCGCGCTGCGCTACGTCGCGCTGGTCGTACCGGCGACGCTGGCGACGAGCGCGCGCGACGGGCTGGTCGTCGAAGCCGGAGAGCGCGCGGTCGTCCGACTCGACGTGCTGCGCGGCGCGCGCGTGTCGGGCTTCGTGCGCGACGACAGCGACATGCCGCTCGCCGACGTGCGTGTGTGGGTGACCGAGCCACGTGGGTTCGCGGCGAGCGCGGCTCCACGCGAGCGCGAGACGACGAGCGGCGCGGACGGCGCGTACACGTTGGTCGGTGTGCAGCCGGGCGGGCTCCACGTGCGCGCGGCGCTCGCAGGCTATCGCGACGCGCAGACGGACGAGCTCGCGCTCGCGGACGGCGCGACGCACGAGAACATCGATCTCGTGCTGACGCGCGGTCTGTCGATCGCGGGCAGCGTCGCTTGGCCCGACGGGCGGCCCGCGAGCGGCGCGACGGTGCGCGCGCTCGTCGCGAGCGGTGTGCGGCGCCGCGCACCGCTCGAAGCGCGCAGCGGCGACGACGGACGTTTCCAGATCCAGGGCCTCGACGCGGGCGAGTTCCAGGTCGACGCCTCGATCGCGGATCCGGCCGCGACGGGTGCGGCCGATGCACCGGCAGCTTGGTCGTGCACGGCGGAGAAGGTCGCGGCGGGGACGAACGACGTCGTGCTCGCGCTCGCGCCGCCCGCCGATCTCGCTGCGCACGTCGTCGACGAGACGGGTGCGCCCGTGTCGAAGTTCCGCGTGAGCGCGTCGCTGCAAGGCGTCGTCGCGTCCGGACTCGCCACGCGCGACCGCTCGTCGCCGCCGACCGACATCGACGCGGCGGACGGACGCTTCGTGCTGCACGGCCTGCGGCGCGGATCGTGGACAGTGAGCGCCGAAGCGGACGGCTACACGCGGATCGACAAGCTCGAGCCGGTGACTCTGCCGCAGCAGGGCGGCGAGCTCACGATCGTGCTCCACCGCGCGGGCTCCGTCGCCGGACTCGTGCTCGACCCCTCCGGCACACCGGCCGCGCGCGCGCGCGTCGCCGTGCGCGCCGGCGGCGCGAGCGCGCTGCGCGCTCCGCGCGATGGCCGCTCCGGCGAAACCGACCCGCAAGGTCGCTTCGTGCTCGACAAGCTGCCGCCGGGCGAGATCGAGCTCGTCGCGACACACGACTCGTGGGCCGCGAGCGCGCCGGCGACGGTGCAAGTGCGCGCACCCGAGCGCACGGACGGTGTCGTGCTGGCGCTGCGCTTGGGCGGAACGTTGACAGGCGAGGTCTTCGACACACGCGGCGAGCCCGTCGCCGGGCGCGACGTGCACGTGTTCTCGATCAGCGCGGGCGAGACGCAGCGGCTGAAGTCCGACGGCGCGGGTCGCTTCCGAGCGGAACGCCTGACGCCTGGCAACTTCCAAGTGGTGGCGGAACCGACGCGCGCGGAGCGCGACGCGCTGCGCGAGCGCGCTCGAGCGGACGCAGCGGAGTTGTTCGAACAACTGAAGATGGCGAGCGTCGTCATCGAAGACGGACAGACCGCGCACGTCGTGCTCGGCGCGCCGCCGAAGGCGCCCGTGCGCATGTTCGGCCGCGTGACGCGTGGCGGCGCTGCGGCCGCGGGCTACCGCGTGGTCGCGATCGGCGAGGGTGCGAGCTTGCTGCAAGAGCTGAAGTCCGTGCGCGCCGATGCCAGCGGCAGCTACGAGATCACGCTCGATCACTCCGGCGACGTGACGGTGATCGTGTCGCGCGACGACAGCGGGCGCGGCGGAGCGGAGCGCATCGTCCGCGTGCCGGAAGTGCCGCAGTTCGAGCTCGATCTAGCCGTGCCGACCGGCACGATCCGCGGGCACGTGTACGGTCCGGATCGCCGCCCGCTCGTCGACGTCGGCGTGCAGCTCACCGCGGCGCGCGAATCGTCGAGCTCGCTCCTGTTCTCGATGATGCGTACCCAGGCGCACGTCGTCACCGACGAGAGCGGCGCGTACGAGCACGCGGACCTCGAGCCGGGCACGTATACGGTTGCCGCCGGCGGAGCCGCGTTCCAGTACCGCAACGAGACGACTGCGCAGTACGGCCGCACCATGCGCACGGGCATCGAGGTCGGCGCGGACGCGACGGTCGAAGGCGTCGACCTCGTGCTCCCCTTGCCCGGCAAGCTCGGTGGCACGGTGAAAGACACGAGCGGCATGCCCGTCGCGGGCGCGACCGTGTTCGTGCGCGACGCGTCGGGCGAGCCGCTGACACGGTTGTCGAGCGTCACGACCGACGCCGCGGGCCGGTTCGTGTATGCGGGTGTCGGGCCGGGTGTCTACTCGCTGAGCGCACGCACGAAGTCACTCGCGTCCAACGAAAGCGCGCCCGTGTCGGTGCGCGAAGGCACGCAGACCGAAGTCGCGCTCGTCATGGAGCCCGGCACCATGGTCATCGTGACGGTGACCGAAGGCGACGCGCCCGCGCGCGCGAGCGTGACCGTGCGCGACGAGAAAGGGCGCGAGATGTCGCAGCTCGTGTCGCTCGCGGCGATCGAGCGGCTCTTGACCGAAGGCGTGGCGCAGAAAGAGCGCCGGATCGGACCCTTGCCGAGCGGCGAATACACCATCGAGGCGTCGACCCCGGACGGACGCACGGCGAAGAAGCGCGTGACGCTACGCGGGCAAGAGGATCGGACGGTCGTGCTGCGCCTCGACGGGTGACGTCGCGCTGCGTGAAACGTAGTCGGGGCCCCGCGGCATACTCGTGCCCCGACTCAGAAGTTCGCCGTCACGAAGTCCGATCTCCCCGCCGCTGGGGTCTCCTGTCGAAGCACGCGCAGCATGCTTCGGCTCCGCCGCTGCGCGGCGGACCGGAGCTTACCCGTTGCTCGGGCTCGGAAACCTGATCAGGTTGCCTGCGCCCTCGCGCCTTGCCAGCAGCGTCGATCTCGACCTTCGTGACAGCGAACTTCTGAGTCGGGACACTAAGAGCACGTCCTAAAACCTCGCCGCGGCCCGAGGGCGAGCGAGCCGATGCGGCGCAAGGAGAGCCGACGATGCGTATTGACGAAGAAATACGCAGAGGAGGTTCGACGCCGCGCCGCGGCGGCGCAGCCGCCCGAAGCCCGACGAGGTTTTAGGACGTGCTCTAAGCTCCACCACCGAGGCACTGCTTGTCCCATCGCTCGACGCCGCTGCTCGCCGTTCTCGGACTCGTGCTCGTCGCCAGCGCGTGGTGGTGGTCGGCGCAGCGCACACCGCCGCCCGCTATCGCGAGCGCGGTGCAGCCACAGACGGAAGACGTGACACGACCCGGCGATCTCGCGTCGCCCGCGAGCATCGCGACGCGCACCGACGCGACGAGCACGGACTCCTCCTCCAACGGTGCCGCGTCGCTCACCGGCCGTGTCGTGCTGCCTGCCGGCACACCGGACGACGAAAGCGTTGAAGTGCTCGTCGCCGAGCGCGACGAGACGGACGAGGACGCGCGCGCGTTCCCGGTCGGGGCGGACGGATCGTTCGAGGTGCGTGTGCCGAGCAACGTGCGCTTCGTGCGACTCGTCCTGCGCGCACGCTACGCGTTCCTGCGCGAGCCGCTCTTCCTCGATCTCGACGAAGAGCGCGGCAGGGTCGTGCTCGAGCCGGAGCTCGGCGGCGCGCTGCGCGCACGCATCGCGCTGCCGGAAGGTGTGCCGATCGAGCGAGTGACCGGCACGCGTGCGGTGGCGCGCGGTCGCGTGCTCCGAGTCACGTCGCGCACGACGTCGGAGCGACTCGTACACGCGCGCATCGACGCGGAAGGAATGCTCGAGCTCGGCGGGCTCGCGCCGGACGCGCAGCATGTGCTCGCGATCGCGCGCAGCGCGTGTGCGCCGTTCGAAGGCGGACCGTACCGCGTGGAAGCGGGACGCGTGCGTGAGATCGACGTCACGCTCGCTGTCGGCGCGACGGTCGCCGGTCGTGTCGTCGACGAGTCCGGCAAACCCGTCGAGGGTTGCGAGCTCGCGCTGGCCGCGCTCAGCAGCACGGCGTTCTTCGACGCGATCGACGCGACGAGCGAACGCGACGGCACGTTCCGCATCGAGGGCGGCGCGCCCGGCAAGACGATCGTGCGCGCGCGCAAGCAAGGCTTTCTCGTGACGCGCTCGAAGCCCGTCCTGCTCGTTGCCGGCGAGACGACGAAGGAGATCGAGATCGCGCTCGAACGCGGTGGCAGCGTGCGCGGCCGTGTCACGTGGCCGGACGGATCCCCTGCCGCGGACGCGTCGCTCGCGCTCGCGCTCGGCATGGATCCGGGCAATCAGCTCGCGCAGCTCGGCTCGGCGGCGCCGCGCACGGCCACGAGCGCGAGCGACGGCACGTTCACGTTCGACGCGCTCACCGAAGGACCCTTTGCGCTCGCGGCATTCGCGACGTCGCCGTCGCTCGGACTCTGCTCGGCGCTCGTCGAGCGCGTGACACCCGGAGCGGAGCCGATCGACGTCGCGCTCGCGCCGGGTCACGCGCTGCGAGTGACGGTGAAGGACGAACTCGGCGCGCCGCTCGACGAGTGCGCCGTCGAGGCGTCGTTCGAATACACGGCGATGATCGAGCTCGAGCCCAGGGTCACCGCAGCACGCACGGCTCCGGAATCGTTCGAGCTGCGCGGCTTGCGTCCGGGCAACTGGAAGGTGCGCGCGTGGAGTGGCGCGTGCTCGGTCGAGCGCCGCGCGACCATTCCGCTCGATGGCGGCGTGCTCGAGATCGTGCTGCCGCGCCCGGCGCACGTCGCGGGCACCGTGCGCGACGCGGATGGACGCGCGGTGAGCGACGCGACCGTGTCGTTCCGCGACATCGCGAAGGAGATGTACTCGACCGCCGCGCCGAGCCGCACGCGCACCGACGCGCATGGACGGTTTCGCTCGCCGCCGCTCGCACCCGCACGATTCGCGCTCCAGGCGTCGTCACCCACCTCCGCGCCGAGCGAGTCGAAGACGATCACGCTGCGCGCGGGCGAAACGCACGCGGACGTCGAGCTCGACCTGCGCACGGGCGGCACGCTCGCGATCGCGGTGCGCACGCCGGATGGCCTCGCCGATGTCGGTCGTCGCATCGACGTCGTGCCGCAGAACATCGCTGGCCTCGTGTACGCGAGCACGTTCCACACGGACGAGGACGGGCGCGCGACGATCCCCCACGTGCCGCCAGGTACCTACCAGATCCTCACGTCGCCGAATACGCGCGAGCTGCAGGACGCGACCGGCGACGACGGTCGGATCGACGGCTTTCGTTTGAGCGCGGTGCGCTTGACGGAGGACGCGACGGTGCGCGACGGCGTCACGACCGAGGTCGCGCTCGGCGGCGCCCCGCGTGAGCGCATCCGCGTGACGGGCAAGGTGACGTCGAACGGCGTGCCGCTCGGCGGTGTCCTCGTTCAGGTGAACCGCGGACGCGCCGGATCTCAGCGGGGCGTGAGCGTGAAAACGGACGACGACGGCAACTACGAGCTGCGTCTCGCCGAGCCGGGCACACACGGATTCGGCGTGCGCCCGGCGAACGCGAACACGACGTTTCACCGCGATCACTCGGTGCCGGATCGTCCGGACGTGCAGCTCGATTTCGACCTCCCGGCGGGCCGCATCGCCGGTCGCGTCGTGAATGCGGCGCACGAGCCAGTCCCCGCGATCGGTGTGTCGCTCGTGCGCGAATCGGGCGACGCATCGGACGGCTGGTTGAGCGCGGGCATGCTTGCACGGGCGGACGGAACGTTCTCTTTCCAGCATGTTCCGCCGGGACGCTTCGCGCTGAGCACGCAGGAGACGACGAACGCCGAGCTCGTCCAGCGCCGTTACGCCGTCGCGCGTAAGAACGGCATCGAGCTCGCCGCGAACGGAGCCGTGCTCGATGTCGAGCTCGTGCTCGCCATCGCGGCGATGGTCGAAGGCGACGTGTTCGGTCCGAACGGCGAGCGCTACGTCGGCGCGCAAGTCTTCGCGTTCGACGCGGATCGCGAGCCGGTCGACACGTTCTCGCGCGTCGTCACCGACGCGGCGGGCCACTTCCGCGTCAGCGGGTTGAGCGAAGGACACGCGTACTTGGTCGCACGCGATCGAGACCTCGTGTCGACCTCCGGTCCGATCGTCGTGAAGAGCGGCGAAACGGCGCAGGCGAAGCTCGTGCTCGCGCGCGGGACGACCGTCGGGCTCGACATGCGCGACACCGACGGGAACGGATTCGGATCGAGGCCTGCGGTCGTCGACGTGCACGGCCTCGATCACACCAGCATCTGGGGACCGATGTGGACGCGCAGCGAGGCGGCCACCTTGACGGGTTGGCGCGCCGGACCGCTGCCGCCGGGCAGGTACGTCGTGCGTGCGCGCGACACGAGCCTCGGCGATTGGTCGGCGACGATCGACGTCAGCGGCGAAAAGGAGGAGCAGCAGTTCCAGCTCTCCGTGCCGAAGCGATGAACGCCAGCACGTAGCACGGTCTGCCGCGCGGAGCGCATGCGCTGCGCGCGGCAGGCGCATGCGCTTCGCGCGCCAAACCGCGCTACACGCTACCTACTCGCGCTGATCACACGGTCGTTGAGCGGCTGAGTCGGACGGTTGTTCCCGTGGATCACCTTGCGAAAGGCGGCGATCTGGTCGGCCGAGGCTTGGATGGGTTCTTGAAGCACGAACCAGGAAACCTCCTCGGAGCACGGCGGCGTCGTGAGCGAGCCCGAGTAGCGATAGCTGGCGAGGTTTCCGGGCAGCAGCTTCGATGCGTTCACTTGGACGCCTTCGACTTCCTCTTTCCGGCCGGCGGAGGTCGGCATGTGTTGCCATAGCAACGCGAGCTCGGGATGCGCGCGCCCTTCTTGGATCATGACGCCGATGACGGCGAGCTTCCCGCTCGCGTCCGTGTGCACGAGGTGCATCTCCATCGGCGCGTGCTTGCCATCGATCGTGTGCTCGCTCGGCGAATGGAAGTGGAACTGCGCGAGCTTGTACTGGTGGCCACCGACCGTGAGCGTTCCACCATTGTGGTAGTCGTCCTCGACGGTGTGTCCGTTGTTCAAGATCTCGAGCGACGTGTCGCTGTAGCTGACGTTCAGCGGAGCGTCGTCGCGCTTCGTCACCCGCGCGGGAGCGATGTCCACCGGCGACTGATGCTTGCCCGTCTTGGCGAGGATGTAGTCCGGGCTGACTTCGCTCCAGTGCGCGGGACCCGTGCGGCCGGTGTACGACCATGCCGCCTTCGCGGGAACCGCGGCTTTCGACGTTGCCTCGGTCGACTGACAGGCGAGCAACACGAACATCGATGCCGATCCAAGCCAGACGTGCTTCATATTCATTCTCTTGTCTTGTAGTCGTTGTCGGTCAGCGCGAGTGTGCAGCTCTGACCGCGAGATGTATGCGGGCGCGGTCTCCGTCGAAGAGTCGAAGATCCGCTGCGCCGGGATTCTATCGCCCGTCACGTCCGTCGCGAGGTCAGGCCAGCGCGTTCGGAGCTAGCCCGCATTTCTCACCACGTCCTGCTGCGTTCGCGCCAACTCGCTCGGAGCGGCGTTGTTGGATCGGAATCGATCCTTGCTGACCAAGTAGGTCACCTCCGGTCGATTCCGATGCAACGCCTTGCTCCGAACGCGCTGGC
>JBJXHG010000049.1:0-8792 GCA_046160865.1 Planctomycetota bacterium
TCGAGATCGTCGTCGCTGGCAAGGCGCGAGGGTGCAGGCAACCTGTCAGGTTTCCGAACCCGAGCAACGCCGCCAGCGCGGAGGAGATCGAGCTTGGTGAGAGCGAACTTCTGACTCAGGACACTAGTGCGTGACGCGAGCAGCGTGCAGGGCTGACTCGCAACGCGCGCGCACGTGGATCGCGCCGGCTCGGCAACGCGCGGGTCGTCAGCCTGTTGCGCGTGTTGAAGGAGGCGGCGGTAGTTGAAGGGTTGACCGCGCTCGGAGCGTTGCTCGTCGACCAGCGGAGACTCAGCCAACCGCTCCCGATCGCGCCAGCCGTGGCGGATGTCGTGCGCGTGCGCGATGTGGTTACAGAGCGTGCCGCGCGATCGCAGACGAGAATTCCGCGGTATCCGCTCCACAAGCTCCAGCGATTCACTCTCGCGCACCGATGGGCAGCGGTATGACGCCTCCCGAAGAACTGAACCGTGATTCGATCGTTCGACTTGAGCAGCGTGTCCAGGACCTGGAGAGGATGCTGCACCGGATCGCGGCTCTGGAAGGTGGACAACGGCGGACCGATGCCGTCGTCGCCGAGTTGAAGCAACAGACGAAGCGGCGATCCTAGAAGCCCGTGGTGAAAGTGCTTCGAGTTTGAAATCCACCCGTTTGCGCCGGCGCAAGGAGCGAGACCGCAGCCGAATCGTCGAGATTCGCCGAGGATCGAGCGACGCAGCGCCGGCGCGAACGGGCCGATTTCGGACCGAATGACTTTCACCACGGGCTGCTCGAGCGCGTCCGCGCCTCACGCAAGCTGCGCGGATCGCGTGCCGCGCGCGACCGTGGCATCAGCCGCCACTCGGAGCTGCGCCGAGCTGCTCGCGCAGACGCTCGACGGCGTCGGGCTCGCCACGTACGCGGAAGTGCGCGCCGTCGCTGCCCGCGCGCTCCTCGAGCACCTCGCAGCTCGCGAAGATCTCGCCGCGCATCCGCTGCGCCGTCCACGGCAGGAAGAGCTCGGCTTCGACTTGGCGCCCGCGGAAGAACCCGCGCATCCGCTCGCGCAGCAGCGCGACGTCGCCCGCGCGCAGCGCGCTCAGCACGATGCATTCGGGATGCTGCGCGCGTAGCTGCGCCTCGAGCGCCCGCTGCGCCGCGTCGTCGCCGACGCGGTCGATCTTGTTGAAGACGAGGATGCGCGGCACGGACCGGGCACCGATCTCGTCGAGGACTTCCTCCGTCACGGCGAGTTGGCGCTCGAAGCCCGGGTCGCTCGCGTCGACGACGTGCGCGAGCAGCGAAGCCTCGAGCGCCTCGTCGAGCGTCGACTTGAACGATGCGACGAGCCCGTGCGGCAAGTTCTTGATGAAGCCGACCGTGTCGCTCACCAGCACACGGGGAATGCCCTCGGGCTGCAGCACGCGCACGGTCGTGTCGAGCGTTGCGAACAATTTATCGGCGACGAGCACGTCGCTGCCGGTGAGCGCGCGCATCAACGTCGACTTGCCGGCGTTCGTGTAGCCGACGAGTGCCACGTGCGCGAGCCCCTCGCGCTCCTGCCGTCGCGCGCGCTGCGTCTTGCGCTCGACGTCCATCGCGACGAGCTCTTGCTGCAGCTCGGCGATGCGGTCGCGGATCTTGCGTCGGTCGAGCTCGTCGTGCGACTCGCCCGCACCGCGGCCGCCGATGCCGCTGCGCTGCCGCCCTTGCGAGCCGGCGATCTTCGCCGCCTCGCGCAGTCGCGGCGCCATGTAGTTCAAGCGCACGATCTCCACTTGTGCGCGCGCGGCTCGTGTGCGTGCGTGGCGGTGGAAGATCTCGAGGATGACCATCGTGCGATCCATCACCTCGCAGCCGGCCTCCTTCTCGAGGTTGCGCGCTTGCGACGGCGAGATCTCGTGATCGACGAGCACGATGTCGACGCGGCGCGAGCTCTCGTCGGCCGGCGCCTCGGCCGCGCGTTTCGCTTCGAGAGCGGCACGCTTCGCGTCTTTCCCGGTGGCGGGCACGCTCTCGTCGGACTCGTCGACAACCTCTGCCTCGTCTTCGTCGCTGGCCGAGAGGTCATCCGGCGCGCGCTCGCCGCGCACGAAGCGACGCAGCTCCTGCCGCTTTCCGGCGCCGAAGTACGCACCCGGGTCGAAACTCGCGCGCTTCTGCGTGAACGTGGCGACGACATCGAAGCCCAGCGTCTGCGCGAGCTGTCGCAGCTCGCTCACGGAAGAGTCGAATTCGACGTCGCTGACGCTTTGCAGGTGCACGGCCGCGACGACGGCGCGCTTGCGCTTCTCTTGGAGGTCTCGCATTGCGTGGCGAAGCCTATCGATCGCGCGCGCATCGTGCATGCCGAGCACGGCACGCCGGGTGCGTCAGCCGTTCTTGAACTCGTAGAACTGCGGTCGCTCGAGCGCCGGGGCCGCCTCGCGCCGGATCTGGATCGTCCGGATCGCGCACAGGTCGCGGAAGATGCGGTACTTCAGCGCCGTTTGATCGAGGTAGTCGACGCCCGGGCTGCCGCCGGTTCCGGTGCGCTTGCCGATGATGCGCTCGACCATGCGCGCGTGACGCTGGCGGAAGATCACGAACAATTCCTCGAGCTCGACCAGCGTGTCGAGCACCTCGCCCGGCCAAGCGAGGAGCGGCAGCTCACGATACGTCTCGATGAACAGCATCGCGGCGCGCACACGCTGGCGCGCAGCACCGCCGTCCGCGGCGCTCGGTGAGAGGAAGTCCACGAGCCACTGCTTCTCGGCGTCGAAGCGCGCCTGCAGCTTTGCGCGGTCCTCTGTCGACTGCGCGATCGAGCTCGCGCGCGCGCAGGCCGAGTCGACCTCGATCGCGTGCGCCTTCGTGAACGCGGTGACGAAGCGTTGGAGCTGCGCCGGCGCGTCGCGGTGATCGAACGGCACACCGTCGAGCGGCGTGCGCGCGAGCCAACGATCGATCGCCTCGCGCAAGCTCGGTCCGTCCGCGAGTTGCGCCGTCACGCGCCGGGAAGCGGACGACTCGCTGCCGTCGTGACCGCGCAGCGCGTCGCGATAGGTGCGGTCGACGCCGAGCGAGATGCGTTCGTCTTCCGGCAAGCCGAGCAGGATCTCGATCTGGCGCAGCTGCGCGCTCTGGAAGCCGCTCGCCGGGATCAGCTTGTCGCGGAAGCCCAGGAACTCGCGCGTGCTCATCGTCTCCATCACTTCCCAGTGCGGGATGGAGACACGCAGGATCGTGCTGACGCGCCGCAGGCTGTGCACGAGCCGTGCGAGCTCGGGCTCGGCGACGTGCTCGGCCATGACGAGATCGCGCGCCGAGCGGATCTCGCGCAGGACGAGCTTGAACCACAGCTCGAAGACCTGGTGGACGGTGATGAACATCACCTCCTCGTTCGCGAGCTTGGATTCGTCCGCCTCGAGCCCCTGCTGGAGGCCCAGGAGGTCCTCGACGCGGATGTAATCCCAGTAGTTCGCGGGGCGGTTCGAGGTCATGGGCGCGGGGGTATCGGCGAGCCGAGAGGGCGAAGAGCATAGGAAACAGGACGGCGTCGCGCGCCTCGCGCGCGGTCATCGAAACTCCGCGCGGGCACCGCCCATGCGTGCCGTTAGAATCCGCGCGATGCCGACGACCCTTTCTCGCCCCGCCGACGCCGCGTCGATCACTGTCGCCAGCGTTCGCGCGCTGCTCGACCGTCCCCTGCTCGACCTCGTCTTCGATGCCGCGGCGATCCACCGCGAGCACCACGACCCGCGGCGGATGCAGTGTTCGCAGCTGCTCTCCATCAAAACCGGTGGCTGTCCCGAGGACTGCGGCTACTGCTCGCAGAGCGCGCACTCGAAGACACCGGTCGTGCGCGAGCCCTTGATGTCGGTCGACACGGTCGTGAGCGCAGCGCGCGAGGCGCGAGCGAGCGGCGCCGACCGCTTCTGCATGGGCGCCGCATGGCGCGAGGTGAAGGACGGCGCCGAGTTCGAGCGCGTCGTGCAGATGGTGCGCGAGGTCAAGGCGCTGGGACTCGAGACGTGCGTCACGCTCGGCATGCTCGCGCCGCACCAAGCCGAGAAGCTCAAGGGCGCGGGCCTCGACTACTACAACCACAACCTCGACACGGGCCGCAGCCACTTCGACAAGATCATCGGCACGCACACGCTCGACGACCGGCTCGCGACGCTCGACGCGGTGCGCGCGGCCGGCATACACGTGTGCTCGGGCGGCATCCTCGGCATGGGCGAGGACCGCTCCGTGCGCGCCGAGCTGCTCCATCAGCTCGCGTCGCTGTCGCCGCAGCCGGAGAGCGTGCCGATCAACACGCTCGTGCGCGTGCAAGGCACGCCGCTCGAGCGCGAGGGCGAGCTCGATTGGTCCGAGACCGTGCGCACCGTGGCCGGCGCGCGCGTCCTGATGCCGCGCGCCGTGATTCGCTTGAGCGCGGGCCGTCGCGAGCTCGGCGAAGCGGGACAAGCGCTGTGCTTCCTCGCGGGTGCGAACTCGATCTTCTTCGGCGATCAGCTGCTGACGACGCCGAACCCGACGCCCGAGAGCGACGCGGCGCTGCTCGCGAAGCTCGGCCTCTCCACGGTTGCGTCGTGACGTGAGCGCTCCGCGCGAGGACGCGCAGAGCGGCGTGGGCGCAGAAGGCCGCCTCGCACGCGAGCTCGCCGCCGAACGCGCGGCACGCGCGGCAGCCGGGCTCGCACGCTCGATCGACGTCGAGCGCGACGCGCTGCGCGCGCGCGATTTCGAGAGCAACGACTACCTCTCGCTCGCGTGCGACGCGCGTGTCACCGAAGCCGCCGCACGCGCCGCACGCGACCATGGCGCCGGCGCACGCGCCTCGCGCTTGCTCGGCGGCGGCTGCGCGCTCGACGCGCACGCGGAAGCACTCGCCGCGGAGTGGCTCGGCGCGGAGGCCGCGCTGCTCTTCGTGTCGGGCTACCAAGCGAACCAGGGTCTGGTCGGCGCGTTCGTCGAGCGCGGCGACGCGGTCTTCTCCGACGAGCGCAACCACGCCTCACTCGTCGACGCGGCACGTCTGTCGCGGGCGCACGTGCACGTGTACCGGCACCTCGCGCTGGACGAGCTCGCGGCGCAACTCGAGCGCGCGCGCGGAGCCCGACGCCGACTCGTGCTGACGGAGAGCGTGTTCTCGATGGACGGCGATCTCGCTCCGCTCGCCGAGCTGCACGCGCTGTGCGCCGAGCACGACGCGTGGCTCGCGATCGACGAAGCGCACGCGATCGGGCTCGTCGGAGCGAACGGCGCCGGCGGCTGGTGCGCCTTCGATCGCGACGGCAAGGTGGCGCGCTCGCACGATTCACGCCTGCTCGCGCGTGTCGTCACTGGCGGCAAAGCACTCGGCGCCGGCGGCGCATTCGTGGTCGGCACGCGCGAGCTGCGGGAGCTCTTGGTGAATCGCGCGCGCACGCTCGTCTTCGCGACGGGCACTCCACCGCCGGTGTCCGGCGCGTTGTGCGCATCGATTCCGATCGCGCGCGACGAGCACGCGCGCCGCGAGCACGTGCTGTCGGCCGCGCGAGAGCTCGCGCGTGCGCTCGACGCACCCGAGCCCGACGCCGCGATCGTCCCGTATGTCGTCGGCGACAACGAGAGCGCGCTCGCCGTCGCTGCGCACGCGCGAGACGAAGGCTTCGGCGTGCGCGCCGTGCGGCCGCCGACCGTTCCCGAAGGCACCGCGCGGCTGCGGCTCGTGTGTCATGCGCACAACGTGCTCGAGGACGTGCATGCGCTCGGTGCGGTACTGAACGCCGCCTCGCGGCCGCGCAAGTCCTCCGCTTTGCGGCCCGCCGCGCCGGCTACTCGCGCGCTATTCGTCGTCGGCACGGACACCAACGTCGGAAAAACCGTCGTCAGCGCGCTGCTCGTCCGGGCGGCGCTCGCGCGCGGCTCGGCGACGTACTGGAAGCCCGTGCAAACCGGCAGCGAAAGCGACACGCGGACGGTCGAGGCGCTCGCCGGTGCCGTGCGCGGTGACGCGCCGTGCTTCGCGAAGCCGGCGTACGAGCTCGCGCTCGCCGCATCGCCGCACGCGGCAGCGGCCGACGCGGGCGTACACATCGACTTCGAGCTCATCCGAGCTCGGCTCGACGCGTTGCGTCGCCAGAGCGTGCCGGGAGCGCTCGTCGTCGAGCTCGCTGGCGGCTTGCTCGTCCCCTACGACGACGAGCACACGCAAGCCGATTGGCTTGCGGCCGAGAGCGCGTCCGTCGTGCTCGTCGCGCGCTCGGGCCTCGGCACGCTCAATCACACGCTGCTCACGCTCGAGGCGCTCGCCGCGCGCCACGTGCAACTCCGCGCGCTGTTCCTGGTCGGCGATCTGCATCCGTCGAATCGCGCCACGCTCGCGCAGCGCACGGGCCTCGCACACGTGTACGAAGTGCCGCGCTTCGAACGGCTCGATGCAGCGACCGTGGCGCAGTGGGTCGCCGACAACGATCTCTCGTCCGTGCTCGGGTGGCGCGCATGACGGCGCGCGAAGAATCGCTCGCCGCGCGCGACCGGCGCACGGTCTGGCATCCGTACACGCAACACGGTGTCGACGACGAGCCGCTCGCCGTCGAGAGCGCGCGAGGCGCGCTGCTGCGCCTTGCCGATGGACGCGAGATCCTCGACGCGATCTCTTCGTGGTGGACGTGCCTACACGGCCACGGACGACCCGAGATCCAAGCCGCCATCGCGCACCAGGCTCGCACGCTCGACCACGTGCTGTTCGCAGGGGCGACGCACGAGCCGGCCGTTGCGGTCGCAGAAGAGCTCTTGCGCGTCGCGCCGAAGGGCCTCGCGCGCGTCTTCTATTCCGACGACGGATCGACGGCGGTCGAGGTAGCGCTCAAGATCGCTTTCCAGAGCTTCCTGCACCGTGGTGAGTCGCAGCGCACCGTCTTCGTCGCGCTCGAAGGCGGTTACCACGGCGACACCTTCGGAGCGATGGCCGCTGGGGATCCCGATCCATTCTTCGAGCCGTTCCGGCCGCTGCTCTTCCGCGTAGCCCGCGCGCGTGTCGACGCGCAGAGCGTGTCGGACACACTCGATGAGCTCGGCGATCGCGCGGCGGGAGTGATCGTCGAGCCGCTCGTGCAAGGCGCAGGCGGCATGCGCATGCACACGCCGCAGTTCCTGCGCGACGTGCGCGCGCTGTGCGATCGACACCACGTTCCGTTGATCGCCGACGAAGTGATGACCGGTTTCGGGCGCACGGGCGCGCTCTTCGCGTGCGAGGTGGCAGGCGTCGTGCCGGACTTGATGTGCGTCGCGAAGGGGTTGACCGGTGGGGTGCTGCCGCTCGCGGCCACGCTCGCGACCGAGGCGCTGTTCGAGGCGTTCCTCTCGCAGGACCGCGGCCGCGCGTTCTTCCACGGCCATTCGTTCACGGCGAACCCGATCGCGTGCGCGGCGGCACTCGCGTCACTCGACATCGTGCGGCGTGAGAACACGCCCACGAAGCTCGCGGCGATCGGCGCGACGATCGAAGCGGAGCTGCGGCGTGCGATCCCGTCGTCGCTCGCAGTGCGCGAGGTGCGCCGCACCGGCGGCATCGTCGCGCTCGAGCTCGACACGCGCGAGAAGGGCTATCTCGCGCTCGATGCGCTGCGCATGCGCAAAGTCGCGATCGAGCACGGCGTGCTGCTGCGCCCGCTTGGCAACGTCGTCTACGCGCTGCCGCCGGCGTGCACGACGGAGAGCGAGGCGCGCGTCATCGCGCGTGCGATGGTCGCGACCGCCGCGGCCGCAGTGCGGTAGCCACTACTTCACCCAGCCGCGCTTCTCGATCTCGCGCGCAATGAGTTCCGCCACGAACGCGTGGCCTTCCGCGTTCCAGTGACCGTCGAGGGCGAGGTGGAGCGACCGGCCGGCTTCGATCGCCGCGCGAAACGGCGCGTGCGTGTCGAGCACGTCCAGGCCGCTCGCGACGAGCGCGTCGCGCAGCGCGGTCTCTACCGGCAGCGGATCGACCGTCGAGCGCTCCGGCGGATACGCGATCACGATCAGCGCGCCGCGGCCGTGCCGCTTCGCGAGCGCGTCGATCTCGCGGTAGATCGCGAGCAAGAGCGGCTGCGTGTCGCACGTCGCGAGCGCGGGCGCGCGCACGTTGCGCTCGATCCGCGGCTCGAGCGCGCGGAAGACGAGCTCGCCGATGTACGTCGTCGAGCGCAGGTGCACATCCCAAGTCGCGACGGCGGGCTCGAAGCTCAATTTGCCGTCCGCGAGCACGGCGTGCGGCTTGGGCCACGAGAAGAGGCGCGTGAAGCGCACGTCCTCGAAGTCGTTGCCGAAGTAGAGCTGTGCGATCACGAAATCGGGCGAGTACAGCGCGCCTTCGACCTGCAGCGCGCGCAGCTCTTGGTCGGGACCATAGGCGTTCACGCCGAGGTTCACGACCTCGAGCTTCTCGACGTAGCGCGTCAGCTGCTCGGTGTAGCGCTCGCCGAAGTCGACGCCGATCCCCCACGTGAACGAATCGCCGACTGCGACCGCACGCTGCACGCCCGGCCGCTTCTCGAGCGTGTGCTCGTCGTCGCGCCAGCCGCGCGAGTTGGTACGCGCCGGCTCGCGCGCGCCCCACTGACTGCCCGCGCGCACGAGGTTCGGCATCGGCCGCCATCCGAGCTCTTCGTCGAAGCGCATGCCCCGTTCGCGGCCGGTGACGCTCGCGGCGACGCGCAGCGTGCCTTCCGCGAGGAGCGGCATGACGACGGCGGCGAGGAGGATGGCGTGCTTCCGCTTCATTCCCGAGAACAAACCTACCGCGCGATCTTCGGCCAGAGCACGAGAACCGCTCCGACGAGGAGCAGACACGCACCGAC
>JBJXHG010000050.1:0-68085 GCA_046160865.1 Planctomycetota bacterium
TCACGAGCGCGCTGCGTGGCGAGGGCAAGTCCGTCGCGTCGCTCAACCTCGCGCTCGCGATGGCCGAGGTTCCCGGAACGCGCGTGCTCGTCATCGACGCCGATCTGCATCATCCCGCGATCGAGCAGTATCTCGGGCTCCCGCGGCGGCAAGGTCTGACCGAGCTCCTGCGCGGCGAATGCTCGCTCGACCGCGCGATCCGCGCGACGTCGGCGAACCACGTATCGGTGCTCGGTGCCGGTGCGTTGCCCGAGAATCCGTCGGAGCTGCTCGGATCCGACCGCATGAAGACGCTCATCCAGTCGTGCAAGCAGCGCTTCTCGTACATCCTGCTCGACACGCCGGAGGCGATGACGATCAGCGATGCGAGTCTGCTCGGCGCGACGGCGGACGGGATCGTGCTCGTCGTTCGGCTCGGCGCGACGCCACGCCACTTCGTCGAGCAGACGCACAACATGCTCGAGAACCTCGGCGGCAACGTCCTCGGCTGCTGCCTGACGGGCGCGAACGCCGAGGACACGGCGTCGCACTACGCGAACCGCTGAGCACGCGCCGCGGTGGGACCGGGGCGCGCCAGCGTGAGGCACGCGTCGACGATTCCGCAGCCTGGACGTCCGCGCTGACTGCGTTCGATTGACGCGCGAAGGTCGTCGTGCGGCGTTGCAGGCCATCGAACGCGCCGGTAACCTCGCCGCGCGCCTCCTGGACCCCGGGAGGTCGCGCAGCGCATGCCCGACGCCAAGTCGACGCTCCTCATCGTCCTCGGAGTCGTCGCTTTTGCCTTCGCGGTGTACTGGGTGCGCGCGCTGGTGGCGCTGCGGCGTCAGGGCTCCGAGCGTGTCCTGCCGAACGCCTACGAGCTCCTGGTCGGAGTGATCACGGACTTCTTCGACGCGCTCGGGATCGGCTCGTTCGCGACGACGACTGCGTTCTACCGCGCGCGCGGCACGATCGACGACCGGCTGTTGCCCGGCACGCTCAACGTAGGCCACACGCTGCCGACCGTCGTGCAAGCGTACGCGTTCATCCACGTGATCGACGTCGAGTTCAAGACGCTGATCCTGATGATCGTGGCGGCCGTCGCCGGCTCGCTCGTCGGCGCGCCGATCGTGTGCCGCTGGCCGCGCCGCAACGTGCAACTCGGCCTCGGCCTCGCGCTGCTCGTCTTGTGCGGCGTGCTCGTGTACCGCCAGCTCTGGACACAGCCTACGACCGGCACGATCGGACTCTCGGGCGGGCTGCTCGCGGCCGGCGTGTTCGGCAACTTCGTGCTCGGCGCGCTGATGACGATCGGCGTCGGACTGTACGCGCCGTGCCTCGTGATGGTGTCGATGCTCGGCATGAATCCCGGCACCGGCTTCCCGATCATGATGGGTTCGTGCGCGTTCCTCATGCCGCTCGCGAGCGTGCCGTTCATCCGCCGCGAGGCGTACTCGCCGCGCGCGGCGCTCGGCTTGACGCTCGGCGGCGTGCCCGCCGTACTGCTCGCCGTCTACATCGTCGGTGAGCTGCCGCTGTACTGGGTCAAATGGCTCGTCGCGGTCGTCGTCGTGTACACCGCGACGACGCTCTTGCGCGCCGCGGCGCGCGAGAAGAACGCGCCGTCCGAAACTTCGATCGCCTGAGCCGCTCGCTCAGCCCCCCTGGAGAAACCGATGGCGAATCTGTGGATCAAGAAGCCGCTCGCGAGCTTGCTCAGCGAAGCCGGCGACTCCGAGAAGTCCTTCAAACGTACGCTCGGACCGTGGGCGCTGATCGCGCTCGGCATCGGCGCGATCATCGGCGCCGGACTGTTCGTGCGCACGGCGGCGGCCATCGCAGATCACGCCGGCCCCTCGGTGACGCTCGGCTTCGTCGTCGCGGCGGTCGGCTGCGCGTTCGCGGGTCTGTGCTATGCCGAGTTCGCGTCGATGATCCCGATCGCCGGCAGCGCGTACACGTACTCGTACGCGACGATGGGGGAGTTCGTGGCCTGGATCATCGGCTGGGACCTCGTGCTCGAGTACGCGGTCGGTGCGGCCACGGTCGCGATCGCTTGGAGCGAGTATCTGAACAAGCTCCTCGAGTACTTGGGCTTCCGGATACCGTACGAGTGGTGCCACTCGCCCTTCGACAAGCTGCACGACGCGAGCGGCGCGGTCATCGCGTCGGGCGTGGTGAACCTTCCGGCAGTGTTCATCCTGCTCGTGCTGTCGCTGATCCTGATCCGCGGCACGCGTGAGTCGGCGTTCTTCAACGGCATCGTCGTCGTCACGAAGGTCGCGATCGTGGTGCTCGTGATCGTGCTGGGCTGGGGGTTCATCGATCCGGCCAACCACGCGGTCTACATCCCGGAATCGACGACGTACACGACTCCGGTCGGCATCACGCACAACTACGGCGGTCTGATGGGCATCCTCGGAGCCGCTGGCGTCGTGTTCTTCGCCTTCATCGGCTTCGACGCGGTGTCGACCGCCGCGCAAGAAGCGAAGAACCCGAAGCGCGACATGCCGATCGGCATCCTCGGGTCGCTCGTGATCTGCACCGTGCTCTACATCCTGTTCTCGCACGTGCTGAGCGGTCTCGCGCCGGTCGATTTCTTCCGGGATCCGTCGCGCGGAGGTGAGGCGTCGGTCGCCGCCGCGATCACGACGTACATGCCGGGCTACGAATGGCTGGCCAAGGCGGTGACGGTCGCGATCCTGGCGGGCTTCTCGTCCGTCATCCTCGTCATGCTGCTCGGCCAGTCGCGCGTCTTCTACTCGATGAGTCGCGACGGCCTCGTGCCGCCGATCTTCTCCGCGGTGCACCCGAAGTTCCGCACGCCGTACAAGTCGAACCTCTTGTTCTTCGTGTTCACCGGCCTCTTCGCGGCGTTCGTCCCGGGCAACATCGTCGGCGAGATGACGAGCATCGGGACGCTGTTCGCGTTCATCGTCGTCTGCGCGGGCGTCTGGATCATGCGCGTGAAGCACCCCAACTTGAAGCGCGAGTTCCGTGTGCCGATGGTGCCGGTCGTGTCGACGCTCGGCATCGTGACGTGCGGGGCGATGATCTACGGGCTCGGCTGGGCCAACTGGACGCGGCTGCTCGCCTGGCTCGGGCTCGGACTCGTGCTGTACTTCGTGTACGGCATCCGGCACAGCAAGCTGAACGCGCCGCAGAAGTGAGCGCGTGACGCGCTCGCGCGAGCTCTCGGCGCTGGCCGGAGAGCTCGCGCTGTTTCACTCCGGGAACAACCAGCCTTGAAGCCGGGCGGCGATGCTCGGCTTCGGGCTCGCCTCCGGTCGCGTGGCGCAGCTCTCGGCGCGCGCGAGCGGCGCGCTCGCCGCGCGCGGGACCGGCAGCGGCACGCCGCGGCGAGCGGAGCGAATGAGTCCGTCGATGTGCCGGCCTTCCCACTCGATCGCGCGCACATAGTCGGCGTAGGCACGCTCGCGCCGCCGGAACGCCGCGCTGTGATGGATCCAGCGACTGCCCTTGCCTTGAGTCGGCGGCAGTGCCGCATGGAGCAACTCGTGGAAGACGACGTAGCGCACGAACCAATCCGGAACCGCGGCTTGGTCGAGTACCGGATGGATGCGCGCGATCCCGAAGTCGGCGTCGTAGCTGCCGAGCCGCAACGAGTAGCGCGTGCGCCGCGACCCGCGCCGGCCCCACGTCGCGAGTGGCCGCACGTCCGGCTCCGCGAACTCGCCCTGGAACTCCGTGCGCAGCAACATCCCGCGCATGTCCTCGAGGTCGTGGTGCTCGCCGCGCGTCACGAGGTCTTCCGGCGCGAGCCGCGGTTTCGGCAGCGCGTTGAGGCCCGTTTGGATCCACGCGTCGAGCTCGCGGCACGCGGTGCGCGCGCGCCGACCCGAGCGGATCCAATGCGCGACCGCGAGCGGAACGGTGTCCGGCGCGGCCGAGAACATCTCGTGCAGGCGGACTTCGAACTGGCGCACGGGACGTCGCAGCGCCCGCACGGAGATCGGCGTGCGTCGCGCGCGCGTGAACACGACCGACACTTCGGTCGCGAGCTCGCGTGCGAGGAATGCCTGCCAGAACTCGCGTGTCAGCGCCGCGCGTTGGCCGGACGGCTCGGGCGCCTGGGTCACTCCGGCAAGTTGAGGTCTTGGACCGTGGTCGTGTCCTCGGAGATCACGATGTCTTTGGCGGAATTCTTCGCGTCGACGAGCTGCTCGAACGGATTCATGCCGCTGCCGGGCCGTGTCGCGCTCAAGCTGTAGCGCTTGGGAGCTATGTTCGTGATGACGAACTTGCCGTCCTCACCGGCTTTGGCCGAGTAGCGATCGGGCGTCATTCCTTCGAGCGGCGTGAGCGTGACCTGCGCGCCGGCGAGCGGCTTGCCGGACGGGTCGTACACCGTGCCGCGCAGCGTGCCGCCCTTCGAGAGGACGATGTCGCCGACCTTCGTCTCGTTCCCGTCGGAGACTTGGATGCCCGTCTGCGAGTAGCGCGTGTAGCCGCCGCCCGAGACGAGGATCTGGTAGACCTCCGGGGACAGGCCGCTCAGCACGAAGCGTCCATCCTCGCCCGCGCGCACGTCGGCCGCGGTGATGTTGGTCGGATACTCGCCCCCGAGGATCTGTGCAAAGTCGTCGTCCGCCCACTCGTTGTCCTTCGTCTGGATGCGCGCGCGCGGAACGGGCTTGCCTGCGGCGTCGACGACACGTCCGCTCATCGATCCGCCGCGCGTCATACGCACGATGATTCCCGTGATCGACTTCCCTCCGGCCATCGAGAAGTTCTGCGAGAAGCTCGGCGCATAGCCCGGTGCCATCGCTTCGACGACGTACTCGCTCGCCGCGACGCCGGGCAGCGTGAACTCGCCCTGCGGATGGTTGAACGTCTGCTTCACTTCGCTCGGCTGCGACGGATTGCCGACGCCGTAGAAGAAGCGCAGCCGGACGGTGAACGAAGTGACTGGCGCGCCGCTCGATGCGTCGATGACCTGGCCCGACACGTCCGGGTCGCGAATCATCTCGAGCCGCGTGTCGCGCGAGCCGGTTTCTGCGCGCATGGTGCGCTCCAGGTGATACCCCTTCGCGACGGCCACGATGTTGTAGGGACCGGGAGCGAGATCCTCGAAGCAGAACTCGCCCTTGTCGTCGGTGACGATCTCGCCGCGCTGGCTCTGCTGCGTGCTCGAGAAGCCGAGCGCCGTGACGCGCGCGCCGGCGATGCCCTGATCTTGCTCGTCGACGACGCGGCCGCAGATCGGCTCGGCGACGTCGAGTACGACGTCGCGCTGCAGCGTGCCTTCGCGATCGAACGACAAGCCGTTCAAGGTGATCGATCCGTAGCCGGCGGCGCTGACGGTCAGCGTGCGCAGACCCGCAGGAACATTGATAAACGAGTAGTAGCCCTGTCCATCGCTCTTCGCCGTCATCCGGTCGGGCGGGTCGTAGGGCGCGCCTTGGTACATCTGGTTGTCGAGGTAGAGCACGGCCTTGTCGACCGAGTTGCCGCCCTTGTCCTTGACGTGACCGGTGAGCGACGCGCCGGCCGTGAGCACGATCGGCGGCTCTTCGTACGAGCCGTTCTCGCCGACCGGCACGGTGCTCGTCTCGTAGCGCGTGTAGTCGGAGTGCTTGACGATCAGGCGGTACTTGCTGCGCGGCTCGATGTCACGAAACGTGTAGCGTCCCTCGTTGCTCGTGCGGACGGTGACGTCTTTCGACGTGTCGATCGGGTCGTTCACGAAGAACATGTCGCCCGTGTTCACCGTGCTGATCGTGACCTCCGCGCCGACCACGGGCTGGTTGTTCGGATTGCGCACGAGACCGGTCAGCCGGTTGTCGAAGCCCGACCCCGCGACTGCCTCGACCGTGCGAGTTACGTCGTCGGAAGGGCTGGCCGTACGTCCAGCGGACGGAGCGTCCATCCGTGTCCCGCCGCTCGTGTCCACCAAGTCGGCCGCCGGAGGCGAAGGAGCGTCGGTGTCGGCCGAAGTGGCGACTCCCGAATTGCCATCGGTCGTGGCCGGGCTGTCGGGGAGCAGACGCACGATGCCGAAGATCAGTGCGGCGATCGCGACGAGTACGAGGGCGAGGACGAGGAGGGGTCGCATGGATCGGGTAGGGTCGAGAACGGGTTGTGCAGTCCTGAAGTCCAACCTGGCCTAGGACGCGGGGAGTAGCGAATCCTTCCCCGGGCGGGGAATGGTATCGGCGCCCCGCACAAATGTCCGCCGCCGCGGAGCAGCGCTTCGCACCGCGCACCCCAACCCGTCGTGCGCCGTTTTGCGAGCGACGCGAGACGGATCGCCCGTTACGCCTTGGACGGCGTCGGGATGCTGCTCTCTTGCTCGGCCAAGAGATCGCGCGAAGGCCAGAACGACTCGGGATACACCTGCGAGCCGAGGAAGTACGCGAACAGCAGGAGCTCGAAGTCGACGCGGCGGAACACGTCGATCTTCGTCGTGCGACGCAGCGTGAGCGGCTCGATGCGCGCCATCTCGCCGGACTTCGGAGCGAACATGCGCCAGCCGCGGCCGAAGGCGGCCGTCGGGACGAGCCGGTACGGCTTGTTACCGGTCGCAAGCGCGATTTCGCGGCGCAGAAAGTTCGAGCGCAGCGAGGAGCCGAGCCACTCGCGACCCTCGGTCCAGAGCGAGAACTGGCTGCGCAACAGTCCTGGATCGCGCCGGAAGCGGAGCACCTCGCCCTTCACCGGCGTGTAGTTGCCGCTCGTGATCGTCCCGCGTCCGTTGCGCGCGACGACCATCACGCCGAGTTGCCCTTCGGGTGACGAGATCGTGTGTCGTGTGTTCCAGAGTCCGCTGACGCGGGCCTCGTAGGTCGCAATCGTCTCAGCCATCGTTGCTCGTGCGCAGTGTCCGCGTGCCGATGCCGCTGCATCGGCGTTCGTCGGTCCAAAGCTTACTCGGCGGCGCGACGGGTCGTGTCGAGCGTGCGGTGGAAAGCTCTTCCTAGCAGTCCGTGGTGAAGGTGCTTCGAGCCCGAAAGTGGCCCGTTCGCGTCGGAACAAGGAGCGAGACCGCAGGCGAATCGTCGAGATCCGCCGAGGATCGAGCGACGCCGGGCTGGCGCGAACGGGCCGCTTTCGGGCTCGAAGCACTTTCACCACGGGCTGCTAGCCCGCATTTCTCACCACGTTCTGCTGCGTTCGCGCCAACTCGCTCGGAGCGGCGTTGTCGGATCGGAATCGATCCTCGCTGACCTTGCAGGTCACCTCCGGTCGATTCCGAGGCAACGCCTTGCCCCAGGCGAGTTGGCACGCCCGCGCAACGGACGGGGTGAGAAACGCTGGCGAGGCACTCGTTCCGTCGACGGGGGCCGGCCTGCGCGCGCGCGAGGCACTCCTCGCGCGACGCAACCGCCTCTAAAATCGGCACCCCACAAGACGTATAGATACGCCTCCTCGGCGGCCCCGAGCGAAGGATGCCACCTATGTTCACGCTGTTCGACCCGATGTATTGGCTGATCGTCGGCCCGACGATGCTCGTCGCGCTGTGGGCCTCGTTCCGCGTCAAGTCGACGTTCCTGCGCTTCTCGAACGTCGGCGTGCGCAGCGGGATGACGGGTGCGCAGGCCGCGGCTGCGGTCGCCCGCGCCGGCGGCGCGGAGGTCACGGTGGAGCTGCACCAGGGTTTCCTGTCGGACCACTACGACCCGCGCACGCGCTCGCTGCACCTCTCGCCCGAGGTCTACAACGGCCGCTCGGTCTCTTCGATCGCGGTCGCCGCGCACGAGGCCGGACACGCGATCCAGCACGCACAAGGCTACAAGTGGCTGACGTTCCGCTCGAACATGGTGCCGGTGGTCTCGATCGGCTCGCAGGTGTGGATCTGGGTGTTCCTGGCGGGACTGATGCTGCCGAAATACGGCTGGCTGCTCGAGCTCGGCATCCTGATCTTCGGCGTCACCGTGGTGTTCCAGCTCATCACGCTGCCGGTCGAGTTCGACGCGAGCAATCGCGCGAAGGCGGTGCTCGCTTCGAGCGGCATCGTCTCGACGCCAGACGAAGCGCGCGGCGTCAGCAAGGTGCTCGGCGCGGCCGCGATGACGTACGTCGCCGGTGCGCTGACGGCCATTGCGACGCTGATCTACTACCTCATGCTCGCGAATCGTCGCAACGACTGATCGCGGCCCGACTCGATCGCGAGCGCGCGGGAGACCCCCGCGCGCTTTCGTTTCCGCGGACGCAGTGCGTCAGCTGCGCGCGCGCCCGCAGTCGTTTTCGAGCGTGTTCACGCCCTTGACGCCGAGCGACTTGCGCGTGCCGAGCAACTTGCGCACGGCGTCGGGCGGCAGCGGATTCACTTTTCCGACGCAGTGCGCAAGCCACAGGATTTTCGCCGTGTGCTCGAGCATGTCGAGCTTCTTGAACGCGTCGAGCAGGTTCGCACCGAGCGTCACGGATCCGTGGTTCTGCATCACGAGCGTATCGGAGCACTTGACGATCGCGCGGATGGACTCGGGCAACTCGTCGGTGCCGGGCGTTCCGTACGGCGCGGTCGGGATGCCGCCGATCGTCACGATGATCTCCGGGATCACCGGCGTCTGCAGGTCGATGCCGGCGATCGTGAGCGCGACGGCGTGGGGCGGGTGGCAGTGCAGCACGGCGCGCATCTCGGGTCGCTCTTGATACGAAACGAGGTGTATCCCGGTCTCGGTCGAGCACTTCGGGCCGCCGTCGAGCACCTTGCCCTGCATGTCGACGTGCGCGAGATGCTCGGGCGCGAGGAAGCCTTTCATCGCTCCCGCCGGCGTGATGAGCACGCTGCCGTCGTTCATGCGCGCCGAGATGTTGCCGTCGGCCCCGACGATGAAGCCCTTCGCGTAGACGAGCTTGCCGATCTCGCAGATCGCGCTGCGCAGGCGCGCTTCCTCGTCCGACCAGCCGCGGTTTCGTGCCTGTTCTTCCACGCTCATCGCCGTGTTCCTTGCCGGTGGTCGTAGACGAGCTGCGATCCACGCTCCACGTAATCGACGATGCCGATCACGACCGTCTTCACCGCACCTTGCGGATCGCCCAGTATCTGCCGCGCCGAGTTGCCTTCGTCGACGACGAGCACGCGATCGCCGATGCCCGCTTGCGCGCGATCGATGCCGATGCGCGTCTTTCCCGCCGCACGTCCGTCCGGTCCCACCGGACGCAACAGCAAGAGCTTCTCGCCGTCGAGGATCGCGATCTGCACCGGCGACACGACCGTGCCGACGACGTCGGCGAGGAACACTACGCATCCTCCGCGAATCCGCCCTGGGACGACGCAACTTCGACGAAGCCGATGATCGCCGCGTCGACCGGCACGAAGGTTTCCGGGCACGCGAGCGCGCCCTCGCGCCCGTCGACGAAGTGCACGAGATCGCCCGGGCCCGTCGAAAGCACCGCGCACGCGACGAGCGTGTCGCCCATCGCTTGTCCGTGCTCGTCGAGCGGTTGGATCCACTGGAGCGGCACGCTTTCGAGCCCGGCGTAACGCTGGGTCGCGACCACTCGACCGATCACGCGCGCGAGGTACACGCTCAGGTCCACTTCTCGTAGATGTTCGCGCCGCCGAGATCCCACGAATCGACGACAGCCATGATGACGGCGTCGCACGGTCGTCCTTCGGTGAGCGTCGTTTGCCGCGCGCTCGAGCCCGTTGCGTACAACACCATCTCGTCCTCGCCCGCGCCGACCGCGTCGACGGCGACGACGTACTGATCCTTGGGACGGTTCTCGTGATCGTGCACTTGCACGACGAGCAGTTTCGCGTTCGCGAGCTTCTCGTCCTTGCGCGTGGCGACCACGCTTCCCACGACTTTTCCGATCAGCATCGCACGCTCCGCTCGGTGTTCATTGCAGCTCGAGGTAGGTCGTCAAGCTCGACTTCGGCAGCACTTCGTCGACGAAGCGCTTGCGCAGCTCGCGATGCACGTGCTTCTCCATCGTCTCCCAGCTCCCGCCGGCGTGCTTCTGACCGAGCCACAGAAGTACGACGCCCGTCGGGAGCTGCAGCGGTCCGACGGCCATGCCCTCCGGCGGCAGTGCGTCGCGCCGCAGCGCATCGGCGACCGCCGCACGCACTTCCTTCGGCACGCGCGTGCTGCCAGGCGTCACGAAGCCGAGGCTCCCGCCGCTCTCGCGTGTCGCCGCGTCCTCGCTGCTCTCCTTCGCGCGGCGCTGGAAGTCGGGCAAGCTCTTGATCTCTTGCTTCCAGCGCGCGAGCTGCGTTTCCGCGTCGCGGAAGCTGCGCGGCGAGAGCTCGTTCGGCAACCCGGCGGCCCGCAGATGGATGATGTACGTGTCGAGCGCGTCGCCGAATTGCGCGTCGAAGAGCTCGCGCTCGTCGGCGTACACGCGGCGCAGCGCATCCGGCGGATAGCTGCGGTCGACCCACGCGCGCGCGAGCGCGGCGATGTTCACCGCGGGATCCTTCGGCAGCCAGTCGGCCAGGATGCCTTGCGTGGCGATCAAGCGATCGTACGGCACGCCGTTGTAGCGCGGGTCCGCGTTCGCCTCCTCGCGGCGGCGCTGGATCTCCTCGGCCACGTAGCGCTCGAGCTTTTCTGGCGCCAAGTCCGGCATGCGCGCGTGCATGCGCCGCGCGAGCAGCACTTGGTAGCAATCTTCGCGCAGCACTTCCTCGGGCAAGCGCTGCCGCAAGTAGCGCACGTACTCGTCGTTCTTGATCTCGAAGTCGCTCGTGCGCGCGGCGACGCCGTCCTTCCACGGTGGCGGCAGCTCGACGTAGCCGCGCTCGCGCAGTGTCTCTTCCATCCAGAGCTCTTGCTGCTCACCGGTGACCGGCGCGCTGTCGGGCAGTCCGAGCGCGCGCCGCGTCAGCGTCTCCTGCACGATCGCCAAGCGCAGGAATGCGAGGAACGACTCGCGCGTCAGGCGCCCGCGGCGCAGGTAGCCCGTGATCCCTTCCTTGTCGCCCGAGCTCTGGATCTGTCGGTCGAGCTCCTTCCAGCGCGCATCGACCGCCGACTCCGGCACCGCGAGCCCGAATTCCTTCGCGCTCGCGTCGAGCAGGCGCGCTTCCGTCATGTGGCGCAAGGCGGCCCGTCCATCGCGCGACATCGCGCGGCGGCCGAGGAACACGGGATCGAGCTCTTTCCACAGGAGCAGCGTGTCCCCGCCACGCGCCGCGACCTCGTCGTCACCGGTGCCGACGGTGCACACGGCCCTCACCAGGGCCCGCGGCGGGCTCGGGGCGAACGCCGACAGGAGCGCCGCGACCGAGATCGTGAGCGCGAGGGTGAGCGCCCTTCGATTGCGCTGCGGTTGCATGCGCGCGGGAGGATATCGGGGATCGGTCGCGCGGCGCAATCGACGTCGCGCGGCCGAGCGCTTTCGTCGTCGCGGCCTGGTCGCAGACGGACGTGGCGAGAGATCCGGGCTACGGATGCCTTCGCCCTCTGTGATCGCTCAGCCCGATCGCAGAGGGATCACTCCTCGACGTCGAACACGGGCGCTTCGTCGGCGATGCGCACGCGAATCAATCCCTCGGCGTGTCCCTCGATCAAGAGGCGCGAGAGCGGCGTTTCGATGTCGCGCTGGATGACCCGGCGGATCTCGCGTGCACCGTAGTCGATCGAGAAGCCGCGCGTGGCGACCCAGCGCGCGACCGCCGGCGTGAAAGCGACGCGCACGCTGCGCTGGCGCGCGCGCGCGGCGAGCTCCGTGAGCTGGCGCTGCGCGATGACGTGCGCGGAGCGCAAGTCGAGCTCGCTGAACAGCAGAGTTTCGTCGATGCGGCCGAGGAACTCGGGGCTGAACTGGCGCTCGAGGGCTTGCGTCGCGATGTCGCGCAAGCTCTCGCGCCCGAGCGACTGCGGCGCGGCGAAGCCGACCGCGCGACGCGCGGCGACCATTTCGGCGGCACCGGCGTTCGACGTCATCATGATGAGCGTGCGCTCGAACGTCACCACGCGGCCTTTGCTGTCCGTCAACCGGCCGTCCTCGAGGATCGAGAGCAGCAGGTTGTGCATGCGCGGATGCGCCTTCTCGATCTCGTCGAACAGCACGACCGATTCCGGTTGCTTGAACACGGCTTCGGTGAGCTGGCCGCCATCTTCGTGGCCGACGTAGCCCGGCGGCGATCCGATCAGCTTCGAGTACTCGTGCGCGAGCGCGTACTCGCTGCAGTCGACGCGCACGAGGCCACGCCGATTGCCGTCGGCGAACACCTCGGCCGCGAGTGCCTTCGCGAGCTCGGTCTTGCCCGTGCCGGTTCGCCCGAGAAACAGGTAGCAGCCGAGCGGACGTCCGGCAGCGGTGAGGCCGGCG
Source organism: Planctomycetota bacterium (assembly GCA_046160865.1). Lineage (GTDB taxonomy): Bacteria > Planctomycetota > UBA1135 > UBA1135 > JBJXHG01. The sequence goes on from JBJXHG010000050.1 coordinate 12,229, forward strand.
CCAGCGGACTGCACCGCGCTCACGAGTCGGCCGACCGCCTCGTCCTGGCCGACGATGCGGCGCAGCAGGCGCCGCTCGAGGTCGCGGACACGGCGGCGCAAGCGCTCGTGGAAGCCGTCGCTCCCGCGTTCCGCAGCCGGACGCTCGGTCGCGGCCGCGGCCTTCGGCGGATCGTTCGAGAGCCGCACCGTGTGGATGTCGAGCGCCGGGTTCACCTCGACGCACAACTGGTAGAGCAGATCCTCCGCGAGCAGCGGATCGTCGGGCAGCATTGCCTCGAGGCGTGCATCGAGCTCGTCCTTCAGCTGCGGCATGCACGCCTGCACGACGCGGCGCCGATAGGTCGCGCGGTTCAGCGACGCGAGGGACTCTCCGTGCAGCACGGACGCATCGCACAGGACGATCTGCACGAAGGCATCGGCCGGCTCGAAGTAGCGGTAGACGCTGCGACTTTCGACGGGGTTCACGGGGGCGCGAGCGCGGACCCGATCGCGTGCGGTGCGCGCGACCGACTTGCCGGGACGTCTCGCGGTGCGGGCTCTTTCGGAACGGCCGAGCGGCCAACTTGATCGTGCGCGCTCGTTCGCGCGCGGGAACTGTGCGCCAGCGCGGAAGCGCTTGTCGCGGAAGGTCCTCGGGAAGCGTCGATCGCGCGGCCGCTGCGCGCCCCACGTGCGAGTCGGCTCGTGACTGCGGCGCGGCGCGTTCTGCGGGCTGGCCCGCACCTCTCACCACGTCCTGCTGCGGTCGCGCGAACTCACTCGGCGCGGTGTTGTTGCACCGAGATCGATCCTCGCTGACCTGACAGGAGAGCTCCGGTCGATTCCGATGCAACGCCTTGCCCGAAGCGAGTTGTCACGACCTCTCGACGAACGCGCTGAGCTATGCGGGCTAGAATCCGCGCTCGGTCCGATCCGATACTCGTGAGCCCAGACGCATGACACCGCCGAACGACGTCCAGTTCCTCGCGCTGCTCGTGCACCACGGCCAGCTGCCGCGCGAACAGGCGGAGGGCTTGCTCGCCGAGCTGAAGCGCGGCGCCGCCCTCGACGCGCTGCTCGCGGAACGTCTCGGTTGGAGCGCGCCGGAAATCGGGCGCTTGCGGCGCACGCGCGCCGGCGAGATCCCCGAGATCCCGGGCTACGAGATCGCGGCCCGCTTGGGCGCCGGGGGAACATCGGACGTGTTCCGTGCGCGCGAGAAGAAAACGGAGCGGGTGCTCGCGCTCAAAGTGCTGAAGCCGGCGGCGGCCGCGAACGCGAAGACGCGCGCCGCGTTCGTCTCCGAGGCGCGCTTGCTCGAGAAACTCGACCACCCGGGCCTGATCAAGGGCTTCGGCGTCGCGAAGAGCGGCACGCTGTACTTCTCGCGCCTCGAGTGCGTCGAAGGCTCGACTTTGCTCGAGCTGCTCGACGGCGGCCAGTCGTTCCGCGAGGACGTCGCGCTGCGGATCGTGCTCGCCGCGGCCGAGGTGCTCGCGTACCTCGGCGAGCAGCAAGTCGTCCACCGCGACATCAAGCCGGGCAACATCATGCTCGACCAGAACGGCGCGGTGAAACTGATCGATCTCGGCTTCGCAGCGGAATCGCACGGCGGTGAGAACGCCGCGGACAGCGCGGTCGGAACGGTCGCGTACTTGTCGCCCGAGCAAGCGCGCGGAGGTGCGATCGCCGACATCCGCAGCGACATCTACAGCCTCGGCGTGACACTGTTCCACGTCGTCGTCGGGCGCTTGCCGTTCGAGAGCTCGGACGACGCGGAAGTGTTGCGCATGCAGGTGATGAGCTCTCTCAGCTCCCCCGAGCTCAAAGGGCGCGGATTGTCGCCGCACCTGCACTACTTCATCGAGAAGATGATGGCCAAGGAAGCGAGCGTGCGCTACCAGTCGTGGGAGGAGCTGATCGAGGACATCGGTGCGCAGCTCCAAGGTCGCGAGAGCTTGGAATTCGACGGTGATGGCGAGGCGCAGCCGCGCAAGAGCGCCAACCGGCCGCGCCGCCGGCGCTTTTGAGAAGCGTTCGTACGCATGAATCCGCGCAGCCTCCTCGTGTTCGCCGTCGCGCTGCTCCTCGGTGCCCTGGGCGTGGGGGCGATCAATCGGTTCTACAAGCCGGAGCGACCGATCGAGATCCGCGCGCCGCCATCGTTGCCGGAGCCCGACGTCACGCCGGTGCGCTCCCGCCGCGAGCCCGTGTACCCCGCCGCGTCGATCGAGCCGCGCGTTCCGAGCGCGAGCGTCGACGTCGAGTGGGCGAAGCGAAACCGGGACGCGATCGAGCTCCTCGACGACGGTGAGTACGACCAGGCGATCGCGCTCTTCGAGCAATGCCGTGCGGCGATTCCCGGCGAGTCCGTGTTCGCGGCCAACCTTGCCGAGGCGTTGGCGCGTCTCTCCGTACGCCAGTACGACAGCGGCGATGCGGACCAGCGCGCGGAGTCGCTCGTGAACTTGCGGCGTGCGTCCGAGCTCGCGCCGGACCGCGACGACCTGCGGCAACGCCTGGCGCAGCTCGAGCGGCTCGCCGAATCCGAGCGCGGCTTCTGGACGGACGAGTCGGAGCACTTCGCGCTCACGTTCGACGGTGAGCGCGACGAGCTGCTGCGGCGCGCGCCGAACTTCGTCCAATCGCTCGAGCGCATCTACATGGATCTCGGCGACGCATTCCGTCACCGGCCCGTCGAGAGCGGCCGCGCGAAGATCCGCGTCGTGCTCTACCGCCAGACCGGATTTCACGCGGCGACCGGCATGGGCCACTGGGCCGGCGGCGTGTACGACGGCAGCGTGCGCGTTCCGGTCGAGGACCTCGCGCGCGAAGCTGCCGCGCTCGACCGTGTGCTGCGTCACGAGATCGCACACGCATTCGTGCATTCGCTCGGCGGGAACTCGGTACCGGGCTGGCTGAACGAGGGCGTTGCGCAGTGGCTCGAGACCGGGGCGAACGATCGCGCGCTCTCGATCGCTACGGCGCGCGCGCGGCTCGTAGGGAAGACGTTGATCCCCCTCGCGGATCTCAAGAAGAGCTTGTCGGAGCTCGGCGACGCCGACCGCATCGCGATCGCGTATGCGGAGGCCGTGGCGTTCGTCGGGCATCTCGAGCAGGCGTACGGCGACGACGTGCTGCTCGAGATGATCGCGGGTTGCCGTGCCGCGCGCGCCTGCGACGCAGTGTTCGAAGCGCGCACGGGCATCGCGCTCGAAACCGCGTTCGGTGACTTCGCGGCGACGCTCTAGCCCGCATTTCTCACCACGTCCGTCGCGAGGTTGCGCCAGCGCGTTCGGAGCAAGGCGTTGCCTCGGAATCGACCGGAGGTGACCTACAAGGTCCGCGAGGTTCGATTCCGATCCAACAACGCCGCTCCGAGCGAGTTGGCGCGAACGCAGCAGGACGTGGTGAAAAATGCGGGCTAGCCCGCACCAAGTCCTGCGACCACTCCGGTGCGCTCGTTCGCTCGGCTTGCATCCGCCGAAACGTGCGCCGTCTCGCGCGCGGATTGGCGAGAAATGCGGGCTGGCGCGCGCGTTCGTCGCAGCGAAGTGGATGCGCGAGTCCAGCGCGCACGCTAATCTCTCACGCGGCAAACACGCGCATGGACGCGGACGACGGCAATCGCCAAGGAGCTCAATCGATGAACGTGGAACGGTGCATGACGCGCAACGCCTGGACGTGCTCGGAGGGCGACAGCCTCGCCGAGGCCGCGCGCATCATGTGGGAGAACGACTGCGGCTGCGTGCCGGTGATCGACCTGGAGTCGCGTCTCGTCGGCATGATCACCGACCGCGACGTGTGCATGGCGGCCTACACGCAAGGCGGCGGGTTGAGCTCGATCACCGTCGGCAGCGCGATGGCGAAGCAGGTGTACTCGTGCGGGCCGAAGGACACCGTCCAGCACGCGCAGAAGAAGATGGTCGAGCACCGCATCCGCCGGATCCCGGTCGTCGACGAGGCCGGGCGCTTGCTCGGCGTCTTGTCGGTGAGCGACTTGACGCGCGAAGCCGTCACGCCGGACGGCAAGCTCCACACGACCCTCGCCTCGGGCGTGCTGCGGACGTTCGCCTCGATCTGCGCTCCGCGCACGCGCGAAGACGTGCTGCTCTCGAGCCAACGTCCCGTGCGTCCGTCGCGGAAGTCGAAGCCTGCTACCAACTCGTCGAGCAAGTCCGCGCGCAGGTCGCGCTCGCGGCGCTGAGAGCAGGGCCCTACTCGCCCGCGTCGAGCGGTTGGGCCGCGGCGGCGCGGAGCGGACTCCGGACTTGCTGCGCTGAGCCAGCCCGCACTGCTCACCACGCCCCGCTGCGCTCACGCCAACTCGGTCGGAGCGGCGTCGTCGTATCCGACGCGATCGTCGCTGACCAGCGAGGTCACCTCCGATGGACTTCGATGGAGCGCCTGGCTCTGCACGCGCCGGCGCAACCTCGCGACTAGCCCGCATTTCTCACCACGTCCGTCGCGAGGGCGTGGCAGCTCGCTTCGGGCAAGGCGTTGCGTCGGAATCGACCGGAGCTGACCTGCTAGGTCAGCGAGGATCGATTCCGATGCAACAACGCCGACCGAAGCGAGTTGGCGCGACCGCAGCAGGATGTGGTGAGAAATGCGGGTTAGTGCGCTCGTCTCAGCGCGTCGCGGCCGCGGTCGCGCAGCCGCCGGCATGTGCGGCGTCGCGCCGTCTCCTTGACGGTTGGCAAAACGAAAGCGGCGAAGCTCCGAGAGCTTCGCCGCCATTCCGCCGCGCTCGGGAGCGGGGTTCTCGACCGCTCACGACGCGCCACGCTGCGGTCGGATGGTCAGCCTGCCGCCCAGATGCGGTACGGTCCGGTTCCCATCGAGCTGTAGTGCCGCACCTGCACGTAGTACGTGCCGGGTTGCAAACGCGCTTCGATGCGCGAGTTCGAGCCCGTGCCCGAATCGTCGTTCTGCGCGATCAGCTTCGTCGTCGAGTTTGGGCCGTAGAGCGACATGATCACGTCGGTCGAGCCAGCGGTCTCGATCACGTAGTCCTTCGCTTCCTTCACCACGATCTTGAACGTGTCCTGCTCGCCGCCGGACGAAATCGCGGCCGCGACGGCCGCGTGGATCGGAAGCTCGGGCGTCGCGATCGCCGTGTCGCGGGGATACATCTGCGAGCCGCCGACGAAATCCTTGTCCTGCGTCGACAGCACAGGATTGAAGCTCGTGCCCACGCCGTTGGTCGTCCAGGATGCCGGGAACGCGTACAGCATGATCGACTTCGGGTCGAACGCTGTCCCGACGATCTGGTCGAGCTTGTACTTGTTGAGCACGTTGTGGCGGATCGTTTCGATGGGCCAGTAGTTTGGCGGTCCACTGAGATCTGCGATCACCGCGGCTTCATTCCATTGGATCCCACCGGCGGGGTTCTGGTGCTCGTGCCCGAAACCGACCATGTGCCCGAATTCGTGCAGGATGACGGCCTTGTCCTGCCAGCCGAGGTTCATCGTCGCCGCGTGGACCGGGATCTCTAGGTTGTCCTTGCCGATGTAGGACCACGCGCCGTCGTTCTCGTCAAACGAGATACGAATCCGCGCCGACGGGCTGTTCGTGAACTCGAACTTCAGGTTGGCGTACTCGGTCCACTCCGGCGCGTGCTGGCGCACCATGTCTTGCTGCGTGCTGGTGCCGCCTTTGAACGTGATCGTGATCGAGTCGCCGTTCGGCCACTGCCGCTTCGCCACAGCGACTGCGCGCGATGCCACGCCGGGACCTTGTGACAGTGAGCGATGCGGCCGAGCCAGATCGCGTGGAAGGATGCGGTCGTAACAGATTTTTTTGATGGTCATGACGAGTTCCTCTCTCCAAGAGTTGAGGGCACGCTATCCAGGGGCAGAACGCCGGACAAGGCAGCTTGGAGCGAGGAAATACCTGACGCCGCGAGCGTGCTCACCACCTCGACGCACGCGCCGATCACTACGCCCTACCGCGGTTCCGCCGACTCGTTCGGAGCAAAGCGTTGGATCGGAGTCGATCCTCGCGGACCAACCAGGTCAGCTCCGGGCGAGTTGGCGCAACCGCAGCAGGAGGTGGTGAGAGATGCGGGCGAGCAGCCCGTGGTGAGCGTGCTTCGAGTTCGAAATCGGTCCGTTTGCGTCGGCGCAAGGAGCGAGACCGCAGGCGAATCGTCGAGATTCGCCGAGGATCGAGCGACGGAGCGCCGGCGCGAACGGGCCGATTTCGGACCGAATGAGTTTCGCCACGGGCTGCTAGCCCGCATTTCTCACCACGGCGCGAGCGGATGGCGCCGTCGGCGCCGCTTTTCACGCGCGGTGTCGAGTGGGTTGCCAGCGTCACGCGCCGAGCTCGGCATCGATGCGCGGCACAGCGGCCTCGACGAGTTCGCCGAACGAGCGCGCGCTGGCGCGCCCGACCGCGAGCACGTCGTCGTGCGACAACGGCTGCGTCGCGATGCCCGCCGCGTGGTTCGTCAGACACGAGATCGCAGCGACGCGCGCGCCGGCGGCGTGCGCGGCAGCGGCTTCAACGACGGTGCTCATGCCGACGGCGTCCGCGCCGAGCCACGCGAGCATGCGTATCTCGGCCGGTGTCTCGTAGCTCGGCCCGAGCACGCCGGCATACACGCCCGAGTGCAGCTCGACACCGGTGCTCTCGGCGGCGCGCGCCAGCGCGTCGCCGATGCGCGTATCGTACGCGAATGACGTGCGCGCGCTGCGCACGAGCGCAGTCCGACCCTGCAAGTTGACGTGATCGACGATGCGCAGGAACGAGCCGGGTCGCCACTCGCGCCGGATGCTGCCGGCCGCATTGGTGAGCAGCGCGGCGGAGCAACCGATCTCGACGCAGGCGCGCAGCGAGCGTGCCACCTCGAGCGTGGATCGGCCCTCGTACAGGTGCACCCGGCCTTGCTGCAGCAACACACGCACGCCCGCGAGCTCGCCGATCACGAACCGTCCTTCGTGGCCGGGCACTGTGCTCTGCGGCATGCCCTCGAGGTCCGCGAAAGCGACCGAATGCGCGTTCCGTACACGCTCTACGAGCGCGCCGAGTCCGGAACCGAGCACGATCACGAGGTGCGCGCCGCTCAATCCGGCGCGCCGCATCGACGCTGCCAGCACCATGTCCGTCTCGCCCACGCTGCTCGATGTCACCTGCAACGCCTCGCGCGCTTCAGCCCAGCTCCGCGAGGAACGAGCGTCCCGACCCGGTCGGCAAGAGCTTCAACGCCGCCTCGACGGTCGCACCGACGTCCGCGAACGTCGCGCGGGTGCCGAGCTCGACGCCCGCACGAACGTTGGGGCCGGTGGCGAGGACGGGCACGTACTCACGCGTGTGATCGGTGCCGGCGTGTGTCGGATCGTTGCCGTGGTCCGCGGTGATCAGCACGAGGTCGTCCGCGCCGAGCGCTTGCTCCAGCACTGCGAAGTCGACGTCGAACTCCTCGAGCGCCCGACGGTATCCGCGCGCGTCGCGCCGGTGTCCGTAGAGCATGTCGAAGTCGACCAGATTGACGAACACGAGGCCGCGGTCGAGCGTGCGCGCGAGCTCGATCGTCGTGCGCATTCCGTCGCGATTGCCCTCGGTGTGGATCGCGCGCGTGACGCCGCGGCCCGCGAAGATGTCTTCGATCTTGCCGACTCCGACGACGGGCACTCCCGAGCGCGAGAGGCGATCGAGCACGGTCTCGCGCGGCGGCGGCATCGAAAAATCGCGCCGGTTGTACGTGCGGCGATACGCGCCAACCGGACCGACGAACGGGCGCGCGATCACTCGTCCGATCCCGTAAGGATCGACGAGCTGGCGCGCGATGCGGCAGATCTCGTAGAGCCGCTCGAGACCGAAGTGCTCCTCGTGCGCTGCGACCTGAAACACGCTGTCGGCGCTCGTGTACACGATCGGCTTGCCCGTGGCGACGTGCTCGGCACCGAAGCGCGCGATCACCTCCGTGCCCGAAGCCGGAGCGTTGCACAAGATCCCCGGAAGTCCGCCGCGCTCCAGGAACGGCTCGACGATCTCCGGTGGAAACCCGCGCGGGAACGTCGGAAACGCTTCGTCGAGCGCGCAGCCCATCATTTCCCAGTGTCCGGTCGACGTGTCCTTGCCCGGCGAGGACTGGCTGGCGCGGCCAAACGCGCCCGACGGGCGCAGCGGACGCGCGAGCGACGTGACACCCGGCACCGCACCGAGTCCGAGTGCGATCAGCCGCGGCGCGTCCAATCCTCCGGCGCTCGCGACGAGGTGGTCGAGCGTGTGCGCACCTGCATCGCCGAAGCGCTCCGCGTCCGGCAGCGCGCCGACGCCGAGCGAATCGAGGACGATCAAGAAAACGCGGCGCATCGCGAGCGAGCCGGAGGGAACGGCGTTCCGAGCCTGCCCGACATCAACCCTTCCTGCTGGCGAGCGCGCGCTGGATGGTCGTGCGGACCTGCTGATCCATGTCTTCCACCCACTCGGGCCCGAAATCGCGCTCGAGCAGATCGCGCTCGGAGAACTCGTAGCGGCCGGAGCGCGGGTCGAAGTCGAACTGGTAGTCGTGCTCGCTGCCGTCGTCTTCGGCGACCATCACGAGCACGATGTTGTTCGGGGCGTCCAGCTCGATGCGAAAGGTGGCCATGCAGGGAATCGCTCCGTAGTTCGGCTTGCAGACGCGCGACATCATAGCGGCGCCCGCGCACGTCGAGATCACCTCGGCCGCGCAGTTTTCGAAGCCGCCGTGGACTGCGCGCGAGCCGAGCTTATGAGGCTCCCAGCGAGGCGCGGCGTTGTGTTCGCTGGACCAACAGCCACAGCCGCATTTCAATGCTGTCGTGAGGGGCTCGATCGAGGACGCGCGCAGGAAGAATGGGCTGTGGTCAGCCCTCGCGCTGACGGTCTACCTGTGCAGCGCGTGCGCTTCGTGGAAACCGCGCGCGGAATACGAGGGCTGGACGCTCTATGCGCAGGACTCGCTCCCGGTCGACCCGGCCGAGTTTCAGCACGCATTCGATCCCGCGATGATCGTGGTCCAGCGCGAGCTCGGCCCGTTCGAACGCTCGGTGCGCGTGTACGCGTGGGACGAAGGAACGCGCTCGATCGAGCCGGGGACCGAGCAGATCCAAGATGCCGGCGAAGGCCTCCTGCACGAAGTCCCCGGCATCGGCCCCGCGCGCGTGCGGGCATTCCACGCGCGCGACGACGGATTCTTCGGCCCACCGTCCGGCGTGTTCGTGGGCAAGCCAGAAGCGGGGACGGCCGCACACGAGCTCGTGCATGCGCGCCTCGCCGAGGACGCGCGCACGTATCCACTGTGGCTCGAGGAGGGTCTCGCGTGCGTGATCGGCGACGGCTTCCTCGCACGCGACGGCTGGGTGATCGACGGCCTCGCCTGCTGGCCGCTCGCGCAGCTGCGCCAGCAGAGCATCGACGATGACGAGTTCGACTTCTTGCTCGGGCTGCACGCCGAGGACGTCTCGTCCGTGCGCGACAACGTGCTCGTGCACTTCGTCGGTTGGGCGATCGTGTTCGATCTCTACCGCGAGACCGGCGGCATCGACTGGCCGGCTTGGCGCGCACGCTATCGACAAGGCATCACGATCCAAGAGGCGCGCGAGCGGCTGCAGCGCTCGATCTCGGAAGAGACCGTGCTCGCTTGGCTCGACCGTCTCGGCGATCCAGACCCCAACGTGCGACTCGCGACGGCCAAGGGAGTGTGGAAGCTGCGCTCCACGGCGATCGTGCAACGGCTGCTCGATCGACTCGAGAAGGAATCGGTCCCCGAAGTACGCGTTGGACTCGCGATCAATGCGCTCGCGGCCGCGGGCGAGCAGCGCTTGCCGCCGCACGTCGCGGGCCGAATGTGGCGCATGACGTGGCCCGTGCTGCGTCGCGAGACGCTCGAGGTGGCGGAGGAGCAAGCCGCGCTGACCGCGCTCTTCCGTTCGATCCGCGTGCGGACGAATCGGCCGCCGCAGGACGAGCTCGAGGCGCTGCGCCGCTTCTGGGCCGAGTGAGCGCGGTCGCACGCGCCGACACCTCGCCGGGCTTCGGGCCGCGACGAGGTCTTGGGACGTGCGCTACCCGCGCGAGAGGATCTCCGCGAGCACGTTCCGCGCCGACTCGCCGCACGCACGCTGCTCGACGATCGCGCGGCAGTAGTTGCGCACGAGCGGATGCGCGCGCACGTTCGCGAGCAGCGACCACTGCGCCGCCTTGCGCACGGTCTCCGCCTTCGCGCGCAGCTCGTCCGAACTCGCGGACAGCTCGAGCGCGTCCACGAGCCGCCGGATCGGCGCGAACTCGCCCGTGGCGAAGAACGTGGCCCACAGGTGATCCACGTGCTCGGGCTCGACGATCGGGTCCGTGAGCACGTCGCGGCGCGGCTCTGCGACGAGCCGCGCGAGCGCGCGTTCGTCGTCGGCACTCAGGCTCGGGAGCAGTGCCTTCACGTCGCAATCGAGACTCGCCATGAGCTGCAAGACGGCGTGCTGCGCGCGGACGTCGAGCTCACCGTAGCGTGCGGCGAGCAGCGGCAAGAGCCAACGGTTGCGTTCGAAGATCGCACGGAAGAACACCTGCTGAATGCGCACCGTGCTCGCGCGCTTCTCGCCCTCGGATTCGAACATCAGGCAGAACGCCGGAATCGCCTGCTCGGGACGCTGCGCACCGAAGTAGCCGGTCATCCACGCGCTGAGCTCGTCCGCCGATTTCCATGGCGCGGTCGTGTCCGGCTCGACGAGCTCGATCGACGCCTCTGAACGCGCCTGCTCGCTGCCGACGAGATCGCGCATCACGACGGTTACGGTGTACCGGCCGAGCGGCGCGCGTGCATCGAAGTGCATCTGGACCTCGTCGCGCGCGAGGAGCCCGTCGCCGCCGTGCGCCGGTCCGTCCCATGTCGTCGCGTCGAGCTTGTCGAGGAGCACGCTGCCGTCCGCCGCGGTGATCTTCACGTCGTGACGCACACGTGCGCGCCCTGCGTCGTCGCGCGCGTAGCCGTGGAACACCGCGTGGATCGCGAACGTTTGCGCGCGAAACACCGTGCTCGACACCGAGAGCGACGGCCCGGTGCCGGACGGCGTGTGATTCCAACGGTCGCGCAGCGCGGCGTCCGCGCTCACGATCACCAAGCAGCCGAACTCGTTCGGCAACACGTGCTGCGGCGGCCCGGCGGCAGCCACGCACAGCGCGGCGATCGCGAACCGAGCGAGCGCGACCCTCACGCCGACGAGCGTTCGCAGGCGCTCACTTCGACGTAGCGTCCTTCGCGGCGCGCTCGAGTTCGTCGAGCTTCTTGCTCAGCTCGCTGGTGAAGCTGTTCCAAGAGTCGGCGCCGACGTCCTTCCACCGCGCGAGCTCTTCTGCCACGGCCTTGCGCTCGTCCTCGAGGCTCTCCACGAGCTTCTCGAGCTGCGCCTTCGCGTCGCCGGTCGCGCTCTTCGCATCCTCCTTCAACGCTTGGATCTTCGGATCGAGCTCCTGGAGTTGCTGTTCGGCGGCCTTCTGGAACGCCTGCTTCTTCTCCGCGAGCAGTTCCTTGGCCGACTGCACCGTCTCCTTCGCGTTCTGAACGAGCTCCTGCTGCTTCGAGTCGGGCGCCGACTCGCCGCTGCAGGCGGCGCAAGCCAGCGCGATCACCATCACGTTCCTGCACATCGGAATGAGTCGCAACATAGGTCGTACTCCGGCGCCTTCGTCGCGGCGCCTCGAGACTCTGCCACGTCTACGTGCAGGCGTAACGCGCCGCACGTTTCGCTGTAATCATAAGGAAGGCGAACCGGCGACGCGTCGACGACCTCTACCTCCAAGCGATCCCCCCATGCTCTCGATCCGACAACTCGTGAAGGTGTATCCAGGTCCCGTGGCAGCTCTCCAGGGAGTCGACCTCGACGTGGAAAGCGGCATGTTCGGGTTGCTCGGACCGAACGGCGCCGGCAAGTCGACCCTGATGAAGATCCTCGCGGGCTTGCTCGAGCCGACGTCCGGCTCGGTGAAGCTCGACGGCGTGGACATCGTCACGGATCCCCGCCGCATCTGGACGAAGCTCGGCTATCTGCCGCAGGACTTCGGCTTCTACCCGCACTTGACGGGGCGCGCGATGCTCGCGCACCTCTTGCGCCTCAAGGGAGTGCACAGTCCGTCCGGTCTGAAGCGCTACGTGAGTTCGCTGCTCGAGCAGGTCAACCTCGCGTCCGCCGCCGATCGCAAGGTGAAGACGTACTCCGGCGGCATGCGCCAGCGTCTCGGCATCGCACAAGCGATCGCCGGCGATCCGCGCCTCATCATCGTCGACGAGCCGACGGCCGGCCTCGATCCCGAGGAACGGCTGCGCTTCTACCACTTGCTCGCCGAGCTCGCCGAGGGCCGCATCGTCCTGCTCTCGACGCACATCGTCGAAGACGTATCCGTGCTCTGCTCGCGCTTCGCGATCATTCGCAGTGGCAAGCTGCTTTCGCTCACGTCGCCCTCGGAAGCGCGCTCGACGATCGACGGCACCATCTATGACGGCGTCGTCGACAAGATCGAGCTCGCGCCGCTGCGCGCGCAGCACCAAGTCATCCAGTCGCTCCTGTTCGAAGGCCGCCACCGCGTACGCGTCTTCGCGCCGCACGGGAATCCGCCGGCCGGCTTCGCGGCGAGCAAGGCGACGCTCGAGGACGCCTATCTCGTGCTCATGCGGCAGAGCGGCGCGAATGCCGCGCAAGGCTCGCTGGCCGGAGTGCCGGCGTGAGCTTGCGCCGCACGTTCGAAGTCTTCCGTCTCGATCTCGCGCACAGCATCAAGCGTCCACTGTTCTGGATCTTGGTGCTCCTGCTCGCGGTGACGGCCTATTTCCTCACGAGCGGCAACGTGCAGCTCGCGTCGGGCGATTCCGACGTCGGAGGCACGAAGGCGCACTTGACGTCCGAGTTCGCTCTGGCGCGCATCCTCGTGCTGCTCGTGTTCCTGCTCTACACGTTCTTCGTCGCGGTGGGCGCCGGCCTCGTCGTGATCCGCGACGAGGAGACGAAGGTCGGCGAAGTGCTGCACGGCACTCCGCTCACCACCAGCGAGTACGTGTGGGGCAAGTTCCTCGCGGTGCTCACGGCCTTCACGGTGGTGCTCGCGGTGCAGCTCGGCTGCCACATGCTGTCGCAACACGTGCTCGCCGACGCGGAGACGGCCGAGTTCATCGGACCGTTCGAACTGTGGAACTACGCGCGCCCGGCGATCGTGCTGTGCATGCCGATGATCGTGTTCTTCGCGGGCACGAGCTTCGCGCTCGGTGCGATCACGCGGCGGCCGATCCTCGTTTTCTTCGCGCCGACCGCGTTCTTCCTCGCGTGCATCTTCTTCGTGTGGAACTGGTCGCCGACCTGGCTCGACCCGCGCATCAATCGCGCGCTGATGCTCGTCGACCCGACGGGCTTCCGCTGGCTGAACGAGACTTGGCTCAAAGTCGATCGCGGCGTCGCGTTCTACAACACACAGCGCGTGGGACTCGACGTCCCGTTCGTGATCTCGCGCTGGATCGTCGTGGCGATCGGCATCGGATCGGTGCTCTTCGCCGAGCGCCGGCTCGCCGCATCACTGCGCGGCCGTGTCGTCGTGAGCACGAAGCGGAAGCCGGCTGCTGCGACTCCCGTGATCGCGAGCGAGCTCGAACGCGCCGAGATGCGTCCGATCGGCTTCCTGCGCGAGGTGCACGAGATCGCGCGCGTCGAGCTGCGCGAGCTGCGGACGTCACCCGGTCTCTACCTCTTCGTTCCTTTGATCGTCCTGGAGCTCATCGGTGTCTCGATGAGCCGACTCGGCGCTTTCGACACGCCGGCGCTGTCGACGTCGGGCACGCTCGCGGCTGAGAGCATGGGCATCGTCACGGTCCTCGTGTGCTTGCTGCTCTTCTTCTACATGGTCGAGTCGCTGGTCCGCGAGCGCGCGCGCGGACTCGCCGCGATCTACTACGCGACGCCCGTGCGTACCGCGTCGCTGCTGTTCGGCAAGACGATCGCGAACAGCTTCGTCGGCGTCGTCGTGCTGATCGCTGCGTTCCTCGCCAACGTCATCGTGCTCGCGATCCAAGGCCAGGTGGGCCTGCAGCTGAGCCCGTTCTTGCTCCTCTGGGGAGGCTGCCTCGTCCCGACGTTCATCGTGTGGTGCAGCTTCATCGCACTCGTGTTCGCCATCAGCCAGAACCGCTATGCGACGTACGCCGTCGCGATCGGCGCGCTGATCCTGACTGGATATCTGCAGGCTCGAGGCCACATGAACTGGGTCGGCAATTGGCCGCTGTGGGGTGCGCTGAGCTGGAGCGACATGAGTCCGCTCGTTCTGTGGAAGAAGCAACTGCTCCTCAATCGCGCGTTCGTCCTGTCGCTCGCCGTTCTGTTCACCGTGATCGCGGTGCGCTTCTACGGGCGGCGCGACCGCGACTGGATCAGCACGCTACGCGGCTTCGCGCCGGTTCCGCTGCTCAAGGCGACGCTGCGGCTGTCGCCGGTCATCGCCGTACCGCTCGTGCTCGGCATCTGGCTCTATACCGACGTGCGAGCCGGCTTCCAGAGCGACGCAGCCGACAAGAAGGCCAAGGATTACTGGCGCAAGAACCTCGCGACATGGAAGGACGCGCCGCTGCCGTCCACGACGGATGTCGAGGTCGACTTGGAGATCGATCCGGCGCGGCGCTGGTTGAGCAGCAAAGGCACGTTGACGCTGCGCAACGACGAGACCGAGCCGTTGCGCCAAATTCCGCTCACGTCTGGCGCGCACTGGGAGAACGTGTCTTGGACACTCGACGGCGAGAAGATCGAGCCGGAGAACCGCGCCGGCCTGTACGTGGTCACGCCGAAGGAGCCGCTCGCACCCGGCGCTTCGTTGAAGCTCGGCTTCGCGTTCGACGGCTACTCGCCAAAAGGCGCGACGGAAAACGGGGGTGGCGCGGGCGAGTTCGTGATCGACGGTGGAGTGGTGCTGACGAGCTTCAGCCCGAGCTTCACTCCGCTGCTCGGATTCCGCGAGGGCGTCGGCGTCGACGAGGACAATCGAACCGACGCGAAGGAGTACGCCGACGACTTCTACGTCGGCCAAACGGACTCCGTGTTCGGCATGAACCAACCGTTCACGACGCAGATGCGCGTCACCGCACCAGCGGATTACACCGTGAACGGCGTCGGCGAGCTCATCTCGAGTGAAGAGCACGACGGCAAGCGCACCGTCCTGTGGAAAAGCGATCATCCGGTCACGTTTTTCAACGTGATCGCGGGACGCTGGGCCGTGAAGCGCGGCGAAGGCACCGCGATCTACTACCACCCCGAGCACGATTACAACCTCGACGAGATGTTGCGCGCGCTCGACGGCGCACGGCGCTACTACTCGGAGTGGTTCTATCCGTACCCGTGGAAGGAGCTGAAGATCTCCGAGTTCCCCGACTATGCGCAGTACGCGCAGGGCTTCGCGACGAACATCTCGTTCTCGGAAGGCATCGGCTTCCTCACGAAGAGCGACAAGAAGAGCGCCGTCGCGCTGTTGGTCGTCAGCCACGAAGCTGCACACCAGTGGTGGGGCAACATCCTCAATCCCGGCCAAGGGCCTGGCGGCAACATCCTGTCGGAAGGCATGGCCCACTTCTCGACCGCGCTCTTGCTCGAAGAGCTTCGCGGCGCGCAGCAGCGCATCGAATTCTTGAAGGGCATCGAGGATCGCTACGGCGACACGCGCCAGGTCGACAGCGAACGGCCGCTCGTCAAGATCGACGGCAGTCGTCCCGGCGACACGACGGTGACGTACGACAAGGGCGGCTGGGTCTTCTGGATGCTGCTCCAGCACCTGGGTCGCGAGCGTGCGCTCGAAGGGTGCCGCGAGTTCATCCGTCGTTACGAAACGAACGCCGACCACCCGGTGCTCCAGGACTTCGTCGCGGTGATGCGCGAGTTCGCGCCGGACGTCGAGTCGTACGACGCGTTCGTGCAGCACTGGTTCTTCGAGGTCGTCATCCCGCAGTACGAGCTCGCGGAGGTCACGAAAACGAAGGTCGACGCGCCGGACGGTGGCGCGCCTTCGTGGGACGTCGTGTTGACGGTGAAGAACGTCGGCACGGGCCGCATGCCGCTCGAAATCGCGGCGACGCGCGGCGAGCGATTCCCCGAGGATGAGGACGACGACGCGGCGCCCGCGCGTGACGAGCGCACCGACGCGGAAGTCTTGGCGGCTTCGGGCGCACCGAGTGACTCTGTGCCGAAGGACGCGGACGAGAAGGAGGTCGAGCCGTACCGCGAGTCGCGCACGAGCGTGACGCTCGCAGCGGGCGAGTCGGTGAGCGTGACCATTCGTTGCACGTTCGAGCCCGCGCTCGTGCTCGTCGATCCGGACGCGCGTGTGCTCCAGCTCCAGCGCGAGCAGGCGCTCTTCCGCTTCTGACCCGGGCGGAGCGTGCGCCGGGATGGCTACACTCCGCGGCATGAACGCCGAGGAGTTCCGCCGTCACGGACATCGCATCGTGGATTGGATCGCCGACTATCGCGCGAGTTTGGAAGCTCGCCCGGTGCAATCACGTGTCGAGCCCGGCGCGATTCGCGCCGCGTTGCCGAAGACGCCGCCCGCGCAGGCCGAGCCGTTCGACGACGTGCTGCGCGACGTCGAGCGCACTGTGCTGCCGGGTCTCTCGCACTGGCAGCATCCGCGTTTCTTCGGCTACTTCCCGTCGAACGGCGACCTGTCGTCGGTGCTCGGCGACTACTTGAGCACCGGTCTCGGCGTGCTCGGCCTCGCATGGCAATCGAGCCCCGCGCTCAGCGAGGTCGAGGAAGTCGCGACCGATTGGATGCGGCAGATGATCGGCCTCTCCGACGCGTGGAGTGGCGTGATCCAGGACACCGCGTCGAGCTCGACGCTCGTCGCGCTCGTCTGCGCACGCGAGCGCGCGTCGGACTTTTCGCTCGCGCGCGGCGGCCTTCAGGGCCTCGAGAAGCCGCTCGTCGTGTACACCTCCGAGCACGCGCACAGCTCGGTCGACAAAGCGGCGCTGCTCGCAGGCTTTGGCCGCGCGCACCTGCGCAAGATCGCGTGTGACGAGCGCTATGCGATGCGCGCCGACTTGCTCGAAGCCGCGATCGCGGACGACGAACGGAGCGGCCGCACGCCGTGTGCGATCGTCGCGACGACCGGCACGACGACGACGACGGCGCTCGATCCGATCGCGGCCATCGGTGCCATCGCACGGACGCGGCGCTTGTGGTTGCACGTCGACGGCGCGATGGCGGGCTCCGCGATGATCCTGCCCGAGTGTCGCTCGATGTGGGATGGCATCGAAAGCGCCGACTCGATCGTCGTCAACGCGCACAAGTGGCTCGGTGCGGCCTTCGACTGCTCGCTTTACTACGTGCGCGATCCCGACCACCTCGTGCGCGTGATGAGCACGAACCCGAGCTATCTGCGCACCGCCGTCGACGATCGCGTGAAGAACTACCGCGACTGGGGCATCCCCCTCGGGCGGCGCTTTCGCGCACTGAAGCTCTGGTGCTTGATCCGCGAGCAAGGCGTCGAGGGCCTGCAAGCGCGCCTGCGTCGCGATCTCTCGAACGCGCAGCATCTTGCCGCGCAAGTTGCGCGGTCGACGCGTTGGCGCGTGCTCGCGCCGGTTCCGCTGCAGACCCTGTGCGTGCGGCACGAGCCGCCGGGTGTCACGGGCGACGCGCTCGATCGCCACACGCTCGCGTGGGCCGAAGCGCTGAATCGCTCGGGCGAGGCGTGGCTCACGCCCGCGATCCTCGACGGCCGTTGGATGGTGCGCGTATCGATCGGTGCGATCGCGACCGAGCGGCGGCACATCGACGATCTCTGGAGCGCGATGCAGCGCTCCGCCGAGAGCAACTGACAACCGAAGCGCGCGCGATAGATAGAGAGATAGAGAGCCGACTCCCTCTGCTCTTCCCAAAAGTCGGGCGCTCGCGATGGCGCCGTCTGCGGCGCCCTCGCGAGTGCCGACTCCCGCGGCCGCAGGCCGCGGAATCTTCTCTGCCTGTGACGCTCCGCGCCGAAGCGCGTCGCCGGCGCGGCCGCAGGCCGCGGAATCTTCTCTGCCTGTGACGCTCCGCGCCGAAGCGCGTCGCCGGCGCGACCGCAGGCCGCGGAATCTTCTCTCTCAGTACGCCGTCGTCGCGGCGCCCACGTCCTTCGAGTTCATGTCGAGAGTGATCATGAACCCGTTCGTGCCCTTGAACTCGTACCCCTTGTCGCCCGCACGATAGGCCTCGATCTCGTTCGCCATCAACACGAACCCGTCGTTGCGCGGCACACCCCAGTACTTGAGGTTCTCGATCACGATCGGCTCGTCCGTCATGCCCTGATTCTTCTTCAGCACGACCTCGGCGAGCTTCCCGCCGTCGAGGCGCGCTTCGGCGCGGTCGCGCGTCGCGTGCCACTCCATGGCGGCGTCCGCGCCCTGCGTGAACGACTCCCAGCGCACCGGGTACACGTGGGCGAGGATCGCGGCGATGCCCTCGCGCTGCGCCTTCGTCACGGCGGGATCGAAGTGCAGCGTGCACCAGCCCATCTCGCCGTCGGAGAAGTCGGCGCCGAGATCGCCGGCGAGCCAGAACTTCGCGCCGTCGAGCTTCGTGCCGCCGTACGTTCCACGGTTCACCTGAAACGCATTGTTGAAGCGGCAGTATCGCTTCGCGAGCTCGGGGTCGTCGGGCTTGCTGCAACATCCCGGGCCCCACGGCCGCGAGTTGAAGTAGCACTGACAGAACATCGGGCAGCTGCACGCCTCGATGATCGTCGCGTTGAAGTTCCACGACGGTCCGCTCGTCGACGTCGCGGCGGAGGAGCGCTCCGAGCTCTCGGTGCGCGTTCCGTCGGTCGCCGCGCAGCCGGCGAGCACCGCAACGATCGCAATCCACGTGAATCGGCCAAACATGTGAACTCCTCTCGTCCTGGAAGCCTCGGGTTCGCGTCGACGGCGCGTTCCAGGTGCGCGCGGATCGAGCCGCGAGCCTCCTACGCGGCTCCGACGGCGCCGCTATCCCGCATGCTCGTGCTGGGGTGGCCGGCATCGACGCGGAGAGGTGGAACCGGTGTCCGGACCCAACCTCGCCGTCGCCGACGGGCCGAGCTCTCGTGCACCGCCGGCGGCGTGCGCGCGCCCACCCAGCGCGGGAAGTTGGGCGAGTCGGCGTGCAGGTATCCTCTCCACCGCCTCTCGGCATTCGTCGAGCAGGCGACACGAACACCCCTCGAAGACACTCACTGCGATGGCTGCACCGAAGAAGCCGGCGCGCTCTGCCCGTACGTCTGCGCACGACGCGAGCCCGAACACGTCCGAGTTCCTTGCGTTGGTCCATGCGGCGCGCGCGTTCCAAGAGCTCGCACCGTGGGAGTGGATGCGCGACGAGTCTCTGCTCGGGGTACGCGCGCTCGACGCACGCGAGACCGATTGGTGCTGCGTGCTCGGCGCCGCAAGGGAGCTGCACGGCCTCGCTGTGTACGTTGGAGGAGCGGGCTACGACGTGCATGCGCGACTGCAAGACGGCGAGCTCGATCGCGATGACTCGCTGTTCGAGCAGGACGCACGCCTGTTGAGTTTCGTGCCGAAGCGCATGCTGTCGCAGGACGAGCGGCGCGCGCTCGACGCCGCGGGCGTGCAGTTCGACGCGCGTATCGGCTGGCCGCAGTTCGAGCGCCACCACGGCGGCACGATCGGTCAACCGCTCGCGTCCGACGAGATCCCGCTCCTGCTCGCCGCGATCGAGCAAACGATCGACGTCGCGCAGCGCGTCCGCGCGGAACCGAAGCTCTTGCGCTTGAACCGAGCGAAGCGGCATCTCGTGCGCGTCGAATCGGGAACGCGACCGTCAACCGTTTGGACCGACGAGCGACAGGACGCGCCGCCGATGCCGGTCGCAGTGGTCGAGCCGCTGGAGACCGCGCGCCTCGAGAGCGTGGCGCGCCGTCCGCGTGCGGCCGGATCGATGCTCCAGGTCGATGTGTTCCCGATGTACGCTCGCATCGGCGACCCGGAGCTCGCCGGGAAGGTTCCAGCGCAGGTGCTGGTCGTCGACGGCGTGTCGGGCATGGTGCTGCACGTCGACATCACGCCGCCGGACGCGCGTTTCGCGCGCACGCGGGAGGAGCTCGTCAAGACGCTCGAGAAACTCGGCGAGCTCCCGGAGGTGCTGCAAGTGACCCGACCGGAGCTCGCGGCGTGGATCGAGCCGGTTGCCGAAGCGATCGGTGCGCAGGTCGAGCTCGTCCCGTTCCTCGACGTGCTGTCGGAAGTCCGCGAGTCGCTCGAAGAGTTCCTCGTGCGCGGCGGGCCGAAGCAGAGCGGTCGCAGGCAGCGGTGAGTGCGGGACGCAACTCGTTCACCAAGAATCGCATTGTCACCGAACCAAGAGCAGATCGATGTCGCGTGTACCCAGTGATCTTGTTCACGTACTTCCGCGCAACTGGATCGATGCGGTTCTCGCGCATCGTGCGGATCGCGCTGCTGCGCCGCTTGTCTGCAAGTTGCAGGACATCGTGCAGGTGCACGGCGGCGAGTCAATTCTAATCGAGGACGTCCAACAGCTTGCCGTTTGGATCTGCTGCGACCGCGCGACGCCACACTACGATCCGTTCATCGGTGCCGACGAGTGCCTCGCCGAGCTCTATAACGCTGCGGGCACAACGTGGCCCGCAACGATTGTCCTCGACGAGTCGTCCCGGAACTCGAAGCAAAGTGTCGTTGGTCTCTTGACTGCGGTGAGCTCGGCGAAAGCAGAGTGGATCGCGCTGCGAGCTCTCGTTCGAGAGGGATGGGTTCCTGTCCCCAAACACCGCGACGACGGCCCGGACTGGATTGTGGAGCTCGACGGGCGGCGTGTATCGATCGAGGTGAAGCACAAGGAGGACGTGCGCACGTGGGAGAATCGCCTCGGATGGGCGATTCGGGGACTCTCGTGCTTGCCCGGAATGGAGTCGCTCTCGGCTTTCGAATGGTTCGTGAGCCTCCCCGCGGCAATCACCGTGCAGCAGGGTTCCCTCCAGGTCCGCGCTCTGTGGGATGGGCGCATGGAGCTCGCGTCGTACCTCCGGTCGATTAGCTCGGGTCTGCAATCAGCTTCCTACGTTCGCGCGAACGGGAGAGCGTTCGAGATTACCGCGCTTAACGACGGGCGACTCTCGATCACGCATCCGATCGCAGGCATCTCCTTGGAAGCCGCCCCCTCGAAGCATCCGCAGTACTTCTCAGTGATCACCGGCGCGGCGGAGTACGTTCCATCGCGGATGGATGCGGAGCATGTTGAGGTCCTTGCGGAGCACGTCGTGAAGCGAAAAATCGGTCCGTTACGAGCCAGCAGTCCGACGGAGTGCGTGTGGATCATCGTGTGGGAGGTTCCCCCGGCGTGGGAGATCCCGATGACTCGACGCTGGCTGCACGACGAGCTCCGCAGTTTGTCCTCGAACGAGGCTCTGCCTCCCGTTGCTTTGCTTCCTCTTGGATCTTTCGAGTGGAGTCGCTCGCGTTTGCTTGCGGACGACAAGGCATTCGCGCTTGGTCTCGGAACCGAAAGCGGGGTCCGATGAGCGAGCGCAGCACGATCGAGTGGACCGACGCGACGTGGAACCCAGTGCGTGGCTGCACGAAGGTGAGCCCTGGTTGCACGCATTGTTACGCGGAGACGTTCGCCGAGCGATGGAGAGGGGTGCCCGGGCATCCATACGAGCAGGGGTTCGATCTGCGGCTTGTGCCGGAGAAACTCACCGAGCCCCTGCTCTGGGCGAAGTCACGGACGATCTTCGTTAACTCGATGAGCGATCTGTTCCACGAAGCGGTGCCGGCGGAGTACATCGCGCGCGTGTTCGCGGTGATGGGACTCGCGGACTGGCACGTCTATCAGGTGTTGACGAAGCGCGCGGCGCGGATGCGCGAGGTCGTATCGAGGAATCAAGCCAACGTCGAGCGCTTCAATAATATATGGCTCGGCGTGAGCGTCGAGAACAGAAAGCACGGGCTACCTAGGGTTGAGGACCTGCGCGACACGCCAGCGGCCGTACGGTTCCTGTCGATCGAGCCCCTCCTCGAGGATCTGGGGGAGATCGATCTCAAGGCAATCCATTGGGTGATCGTCGGCGGCGAGAGCGGACCGAGAGCGCGGCCGATGGAGCGTGAGTGGGTGCTCTCGATCCGAGATCAGTGCCGGCGCGCGAACGTTCCGTTCTTCTTCAAGCAGTGGGGCGGCGTGCAGAAAAGTCGGACCGGAAGACTTCTCGATGGGCAAACCTTCGACGAGCTTCCGAAACCTCATCGGCTCGTCGTGCCGAACCAAGAAGAGCGGCGAAACCGGATTGAGCGACTGTCGGTCCTCATTGGCGAAAGGGAATAGACCGAGACGTCTCGAAGCCCTCGCACCATGGCCGCCCCGAAAACGACCACTTGGGAACTGGAACCGCACACCCGCGCGAAGCATGCGATCCTCCGACGTTACCTCGAAGCCTGGACGCCGATCCTGAGCCTAGGTGGTTTTCCGCGCTTCATGTACGTCGATGGCTTCGCCGGTCCCGGCCAGTACGTAGGCGGGCATGATGGCTCGCCGATCATCGCTCTCAAAGCGGCGCTCGGACAGCAAAATCGAATCGCCGCGTCTATCGATTACTTCTTCATCGAGCGAGATCGCGACCGTGCCGACTTCCTTGAGCGGCTCCTTCCAGCGCTGAACCTGCCGAAGCGCTTCGAACCTGCGGTGTTCGGTGGACTCTCTTTCGAGCGTGTATTCATCAGCGAGATCCGTCCTCGACGCGGCAGACAAGAACAACGCACGCCGCTCTTCGCGTTCCTCGATCCCTTTGGCTGGACGGGCATCCCCTTCGACATCGTCAGTGAGCTTGCGTCTGCCCCGAGCGCAGAAGTGCTCGTGACTTTCATGTACGAAGAGATCAATCGATTCCTCGGGCACCCAGACCAGCCGGAAAACCTCGACTCGTTCTTCGGCACGACCGAGTGGCGCTCAGCTCTCGGCCTCGAGGGGCTGGCTCGTCGAAAGCGCTTGCGTGATCTCTACGCGGCGCAGCTCAAGCGCTGCGCGCGATTCGTGCGGACGTTCGAGATGCGGAACGAGCGCGACAGCACGGATTATTACTTGTTCTTCGCGACGAACAGTGCGAAGGGACTGGAGAAAATGAAGGAGGCCATGTGGAGGGTGGACTCTAGCGGAGAGTTCGTCTTCTCGGACGCCACCAACTCCGATCAGCATGTCCTATTTGCCTCGGACCACCGCGAGTTGCCGGAGCTGATCGCACAACAGTTCGCGGGCCGAACGGTGAGGGTGGCTGAAGTCGCGCAGTTCGTGCTGGAGGAGACTGCCTATCCGCGCAACTTCTTCAAGCGAGCTCTCAAGAGCCTAGAGACTGCGCCACCCCCCAAGATGGAACCCGTGGACGCGCCACCGGGACGCCGGAGGGGAACGTTTCCGGACGAAGGCCTGAGCATTCGTTTTCCCGAGATCATGCACCCCTGATTTTCTGTCGACGGCCCTTCGTGCGGTGTGACTGTCGTGTTGTCCGATCCAGCTCTCGGTCGAACTAGAAGATCTTCAGCCGATCTCGTTCTCGGTTCGTGGGGAAGCACTGCACGCAGATCGAGTCGTGAAACGATCTAGCGTTCTCCCACTTCGCCCAAGCAGAGCCTTCTCGCAGGCGCTCCTCCTCGGTCGGATTCGCGCGCTCTTTCGACCACCGCAGCTCGAAGCTTGTGTGGATTGTCTGTGTCCAGTCGATCGCAAGCGTGTCGAACGTCTTTCCGTTCTTCATTGGTACCGAGTACTCGCACACCCACCACTGCGACCTTGCACCGGTCGTCGTCCGAGGTGGCACTTGCGCTGCCGCGTTCGCGGTCAGAGCGCCGCCGATCCACTCCTGTGAGCGTTCAAGCTCGTAGGCTCCGACCAATGCTCGGCCGACGAAGACTTCGTCCTCGGGGGATGCATGGAACTCGCCATGATCGATACCGATTCGAAGTGGCGTCTTCGTCTTCGTCGTCATGAAAAGGAGCCAGCCGACCGTCTCGAGAACGTTGCGACGGGAGAGCTCGTCGTCGTCCCTGGCGTACAGAAGCAGCGTGTCGGAGAACCACGCGACGCCGACTCGCTCCTGAGCACGAAGCTCGTCGAGTCGCGGAACGTCGGTGGGGAACAGCCCCTGCTTGACCGAGTAACCGGTCAGTCGTCGGAACAAGGCGAGGTCGTGAGCGAGGAGCTTGTCGAGGGGGCGGCTCTCGATCAGACGCTTGAAGCCGAGGATGTCGCAGAGCGCAACCATTCGCTGGCGGGTCATGTTCTCACCGTATCGAGGGTACGTGCCCGGAGTGCTCGCGATCTCACGCACGCACGCGGAACCTGCGACCGAGAGCTGAGGCCGCGGGGTTCCTTCCTCTATATTGGCGGTCTCCTCGTCCCACACGCTCTCCGCATGCAAACCCTCTCCCGCCCCGCGTACGACACCGTCTCGAAGCACTTCCACCACTGGCAAAAGGTCGGCGACCTGATCGATCAGTCGATCGACCTCATGCTGAACCTGCGCCAATCCGGGCATCCGGGCGGCTCGCGCTCGAAGGTTCCGTTGATGGTGTCGACGACGCTGAGCGGCGCGATGCGCTGGGACATCCGTCATCCCGAGGCGCCGTTCGGCGACCGGTTCGTGCTCGTCGCGGGCCACTGCGCGCCGCTCGTGTACGCGATGCTCGCTGTCTACAACGAAGCGCTGCGCATGCGCTACGAGCTGACGCGCGACGCGCGCTTCCTCGTGCCGAACGCGAAGGAGCGCGCGCTGTACTGGGAAGACCTGCTCCTCCTGCGCCACAACAAAGGCTTGCCCGGCCACGCGGAGATGGAGGGCAAGACGCTCTTCTTCAAGTTCAACACGGGTCCGTCGGGTCACGGCGCACCGGCCGCGCTCGGCGAAGCGATGGCTCTGAAGCACGCCGGCGCCGGCGACGTGCGCGTGTTCGCGATGGAAGGCGAAGGCGGTCATTCCGCCGGCGCGCACCACGAGGTGAAGCACTCCGCGTGGGGACTCGGGCTCGACAACCTCGTGTACCTCTTCGATTGGAACGATCACGGCATCGACACGCGCGCGCACTCGGAGGTCGTGCACGGCACGCCGCAGCAGTGGTTCGACGCGTACGGTTGGCGCGTCGCGGGCACGGAGCGCGGCGAGGACTACGCCGCGATCACGCAAGCGCTCTTCCAGATCGTGCGCGACGAGAAGCCGAATCAGCGGCCCGGCATGGTGTGGGTCAAGACGCGCAAGGGACGCGGCTACTACAAGTTCGACGCTCCGAGCCACGGCAAGGCGCACGCGCGCAACTCCGAGCTCTTCTGGAAGTGCCGCGGCGACTTCCAAGAGAAGTACGGCGTGAAGTTCGCCGGCTGCGGCGACACGAGCGATCCGGGTGAGGAAGGCTCGCGCGAGCAGACGCGCGCGTGGTTTCAAACCGTGATGAGCGTGCTGCGCGACGATCGCGAGCTCCTCGAGTACCTCTCCGACACGCTCGTCGCGATCGGCGACTCGGTGCCGAAGAAGCCCGCCGGCTTCCGACTGACGTCGAAGGAGAACCTGCACGAGGACCGCTCGTGGCTCGCGCTCGACAAGTTGCCGAAGGAGCTCTTCGTCGCGCCCGGCACGAAGATCGCGAACAAGGAAGGCTTCGCGAAGTTCGGTGCGTGGGTGAACGAGCTCGCCAAGGAGAAGATGAATCGGCCGCTCGTGCTCGCGTGCTCGGCCGATCTCGCCGAGTCGACGTCGATCCACGGCTTCTCGAAGGGATTCAAAGAGAAGGAAGGCTTCGGCTGGTACGAGCGCGCGAAGAACCCGGGCGGGGCGCTCTTGCCGCAGCAGATCACCGAGTTCACGAACTCCGGCCTGATGGCCGGCATCGCGACCGTGAACATGTCGAGCACGCCGGAGCAAACGTTCGTCGGCTACTGGGGCGCGCATTCGACGTACGGCTCGTTCTCGTACTTGAAGTACGGCTTGATGCGGCTCTTCTCGCAGCTCGCGCAAGACTGCCCGCTGAAAGTCGGCAAGGTGATCTGGGTCGCCGGTCACTCCGGCCCCGAGACGGCCGAGGACAGCCGCACGCACTTCGGCATCTTCGCGCCGGGCGTCACGCAGCTCTTCCCCGCGAATCACGTCATCAACTTGCACCCTTGGGAGCACAACGAAGTGCCGGTGATGCTCGCGGCCGCGCTCGCGACGGACATTCCGATCGTCGTGCTGCACCTCACGCGCCCGAACGTGACGATTCCAGATCGCGCGAAGATCGGCTGCGCGCCGTACACCGACGCCGCGCGCGGCGCGTACGTCATCCGCGACTACGACGCCAGGCGGCCGAAGTCAGGCTGCGTGCTCGTGCAAGGAACGAGCACGACCGATTCGCTCTTCCAGCTCTTGCCCAAGTTCGCGGACGGCAGCGCGCCGAACGTGAAGCTCGTCGCGGCCGTGTCGTGGGAGCTCTTCCAACGCCAAGACGTGGCATACCGCGAGCGCGTCATGTCGCACACCGACTGGCTCGACTCGACGGTGATCACGAACGGCGCGCGACGCTTGATGCACGATTGGCTCGCGCACAAGGTCGCCGAGGAGTACGCGATGAGCTCCGACTGGGACGATCGCTGGCGCACGGGCGGCAGCGTCGAGGAGCTCAAGGTCGAAGCGCACATCGACGCGCCGAGTTTGCTCGCCGGCATCACGAAGTTCGCACAGGAGCGTGAGCAGCGGCTGAAGCGACTCGCGTATCCGTTGTGACGCGCGCGCTGAATCGAATGTCGGCGCGCCCTCGCGTGTAGAGCGCACGCCGTGCCGTCGCGTTGGGTCACCGTTCACGTCGCGGGGCTTTGGGAGGCGCAGGCCCTCGCCGCGACTCTCGAGGCCGCCGGGATTCCGACGTTCGTGCCGGATGTCGGCATCAAGACGACGCAGCCGTTCTACAGCGGCGCGAACTCGCTCCAAGCGGAGGTTCAAGTCCCCGAGTGCGACGTCGATCGCGCACGCGAGGTGCTCGACGCGCGCGACACGGCTCCGCGAACGCCGTCGAAATCCGACTTGGACAAGCTCGGCACGCGCATCCGTTGGGCGTCGCTGTACACAGTGACCGCACCGATCGCGCTGTACTTGGCCGTTCCGTACTTCCGCAAGTGCCGGAACGCAACGAAGCGTCCCGAGGCTCACGGCTACACGATCGCCGCGGTCGGCTACAGCTTGATCGTGCTCGCGGTGCCCGTCTTGCTGATTCTCTCGCTCGCGCGATCTTGAGGAACCATCGCGCGCCGGTCATCGTTGTGCGCGATGACGAGCAGCGGACCGACATCACGCGATCGCGTGCGCGCAGCGATCGGTCCCGTCATCTGGATCATCGCAATCCTCGCGATCGTGCTGCGCAGGCCGGTGCTGTTCGGTGCGAGCGCAGCGAGTCTCTCGCTCTTCACGCTCTATCTCGCGTTCTACGTCGTCGTGCCCGGCGTACTCGCGTACCTCTGCCTGCGGCGACGTGACGATTGGCTGACGACGCTCGGCATGGGCTGGACGCTCGGGTTCGCGGCACAAGCGCTCGTGTACGTCGGGCTGAAGATCGCGCGCCTCGACGCGCTCTTCCCGTACTTCGCCGCCGTCAACGTGCCGCTCGCGTGGCTGGCGTGGCGCGCGCGCGGCAGTGAGAGTGCGATCGCCGCGCCGGCGAACGGCCACGTTCACCCGATCGCTGCCGTTCTGTTGCTCGCGGTGATCGCGCTCGCGATCCAGCGCCTGAATCTCTATCCGATCCAGCCGCTGCACTGGTTCCCGCATCCCGACCTCTTGTTCCACGCGGGCAATGCCGCCGAGCTCGCGAACAACTTCCCGCTGTTCGATCCGCGTTTCGCGGGCGATCGACTGACGTACCACTTCTTCTCGTACGCGTTCGCGGCGGGCGCGCACCAAGTCGCGGGCATTCCGGCGCTCGACTTCCTCGGCTGCGTCGGCGCGCCCGCGATGATCGCGCTGCTGGCGCTCCAAGTGTTCAACGCGGGCCGCTTGTTCTCCGCGCGCGCGGCCGGCGGGTTGCTCGCCGCGGCGCTCGTCGTGTTCCAGACGGACTTTGGCTACGACCCGTCGGCGTTCCGCACGGCTTTCAACAACATGTTCAACCACGGCGTCTACAACTCGGTGACGACGTGCCCGGGCCTCGTGCTCGTCGCCGCGATCGCGATCGAGCTGTGGCGCTGGTTCCGAGTCGAGCGCGTGACGCGCGGCGCGGCGCTCGTTCTGTTCGTGCTCGGCTTCACGGCATCGGGCGTCAAAGGTAGCGTGATGCCCGTCGTCGTCGCGGGAGCGTTCGCCGCGCTCGTGTTCACGTGGGCGCGCGACAAGCCGCAGCGCGGGCGAGCGTTGAGCGCGCTGCTCCTGCTCGGGTGCTCCGCCGTCCCGATGACGGCGTACTTGTCGCTCGCGCCCGACAGCTACGCGTCGACGATGTTCCACTTCGCGCCCGCGCTCGTCGTCGAGACGTCGTCGTCGTTCCCGTGGATCGCCGAGCGCCTCGGCTTCGCTTCGGGAGCGGCGCCAAAGTGGCTCGCGCTCGCGCTGACACCGCTGTGGATCGCGGGCTATCTCGCGTTGATCGGCTTCGCCGTGCTGACCGTTCCGCGCGCGCGCCGGAGCACGTGGGGCGCGCCGGAGTACGCACTGCTCGGCGTCGCGGCGTCCGGTCTCTTGCTGGCGTGGGCGCTCGCTGCACCAGGGCAGTCGCAGCTCTTCTTCCTCGACAACGGACAGCTCGCGCTCGCGATCCTCGCGAGCGGCAGCGTGCTCCTGTGCAAGCCCGCGCGGATCACGCGCATCGCTGCGCTCGCCGTCGCGATCGCTCTCGCGACGCCACTCGCAACCGGCACTTGGCAAGACGTCGCGCTGCAGCTCGAGCGCGATCGCAACGCACGCGAGCCGCGTCCGCCGCCGACGCAAGCGGCACTCGAGACGATCGCGTGGCTGCGCGAGCACACGCCGACCGACGCGATCCTCGTGCGCCGCAAGCCGGATCTCTTGCTGTCCGCGTTCGCGGAGCGCCGGTGCTTCTACGAGACCGAGCTGCACCGTCCGCAACACCACGTCTGGGGCTGGGAGAAGTCGGGTGGCTCGCCTTACGTCGTCAACGAGCCTTCACCCGTCGGCGTCGAGCGCGACCGATTGCAGCGACGATTCATGGACGATCCGAGCGCGGACACGCTGCGCGAGCTGCGCGCCGCCGCCCTTCGCGACGCACCGATCTACGTGATCTACGACCAGTTCGAGGGCCGCTACAACGCGAGACGGCAGATCTTCGTCGCCGCGCGGCCGCTCGACACGCGCTCGATCCCTGCGAACACGAGCTTGCTCGAGCTCGAGTACGAGAGTCGCACCGCGCGCGTCTACCGCGTCCGCGAGCCGTGATGCGAGGATCGTGCGCATGAGTGCCTCCGCGGATCGCTGGCGCGTGCCGGTCATCGACGTCGCGGCGCTCGTCGCGCGCAAGTCAGGGCAAGCAACCGTCGCGATCGAGATCGGCCGTGCGTGCCGCGACACCGGTTTCTTCTACGTCGTCGGCCACGGCGTCGATCCCACGCTGTGCGAAGCGCTCGCCGAGCACAGCCGCCGGTTCTTCGCACTGCCGGACGCGCACAAGTCGCGCATCCGCATGGAGCTCGCTGGTCGCGCCTGGCGCGGCTGGTTTCCACTCGGCGGCGAGCTCACATCGGGCGTGCCCGACGACAAGGAAGGTCTCTACTTCGGTGCGGAGCTCGCGGTCGACCATCCGCTCGTCGTCGCGCGAACACCGCTGCACGGCGCGAATCTCTTCCCGGAGCTACCGGGCTTCCGCGAGACCGTGCTCGCGTACATCGACGCGCTCACGAGGCTCGGACACGCTCTCGTGCGCGGCATCGCGCTGAGCCTCGGCCTCGACGAAGACTTCTTCGAGCGGCAATACACGCGCGATCCGCTCGTGCTCTTCCGCATCTTTCGCTATCCCGCGTTGCGGCCGAATACAGAGACGCTGTCTCGCTGGGGCGTCGGCGAGCACACCGACTACGGCTTGCTCACGATGCTCTTGCAAGACGACGTCGGCGGTCTCGAGGTGAAGAGCCGGAGCGAGTGGACGGCGGCACCGCCGATCCCCGGCTCGTTCGTGTGCAACATCGGCGACATGCTCGACCGCATGACGCACGGGCTCTATCGCTCGACGCCGCACCGCGCGCGGAACACGAGCGCGCGCGATCGCCTGTCGTTCGCGTTCTTCTTCGATCCGAGCTTCGATGCGCGCGTGCGTCCGATCGAAGGCATCGCGAGCGACATGCTCACGGACGACGCACACGAGCGTTGGGACCACGCGAGCGTGCACGCGTTCGACGGCACGTACGGCGACTATCTGCTCGCGAAGGTCAGGCGTGTGTTCCCAGAGCTACGGAAGGACACGCGGTGACGGCGCGCGGCAGCGCGAAGCCGCAGCCCGCGGGCCCGCGGAGCGAGGCGAAGCGATGCTAGGAGAGCGATGGAGCGACGGCGCAGGCGACCTTCGTGGTCGCCGAGCACGACGCGACGAGTTCGACGCCGCAGCGCGAAGCCGCAGCCCGCGGGCTCAGGGTGCGAAGGTCGCGCCCAACCCGTTGCTCGCGTTGAAGCGCTGTGTTCCTGCGTCGCGGTACACGTACTGGAAGTGCCACGTGCTGCCGGGCGTGATCACGCCGGGCGCGAGCAGGTTCTGGAACTGCACTTGATTGCCGGCGAAGCCGGCGGCGCTCGCTTGCACGCCAGGACGCAGCGCGTGCACGCCCGGGTTGAACGGGTCGATGCACAGGTAGCCGTCGCCGAACGGATACTGCCCCGGATTGCGGCCGTACAGGAACATGCCCTTGGAGTAGGGCAACGTTCCGCGCGCGAGCAGTGCGAAGTTGTTCTCGCTCACGCTGACGCTGCCGAACGCGTTGATCGTGCACGCGTGGCCGGTCGAGTTCGGCGTGGCGACGCAGTAGTTGAACGTGCTGGCCACCTGACCGAGCGCGGGCGACGAATCGAGAGTGAGCGCTGCGACGAAACCGATTCCGAGTACGTATCGATTCATGATGCCTGTTCCCCTCTGTTGACTCAGGCGCACGCGCCACGCGACGCGCCTCCGCCGATGAGGGATTCCTATCGGCTCGCCGCGAGTCGAAACTCGCGTCTTGGGCGGCTCGCCCCGAGTCGAAACTCGCGCACTGCCGCAGCCCGCGAATCCGCGCGGCGAGGCCGACGCCGCAGCGCGACGCCGCAGCCCGCGGGTCAACCGACCTTCTCGCCCTTCACGACGATCTCGCGCTCGTTCTTCTTCGGCCCCTGGCCCTTGCGGCGACGGCTCGTGCCGAACAAGCCGAGGTCGACGACGAGCGCGGTGAGCACGATCGCCCAGCCGACGCCCGTGAGCTCGGCACCGCCGAAGTGATTCACGGCGAACGCATACCCGAGCGTCGTCAGCGGCAGGAAGAGGAAGCCGAGGAACGGCCAGAAATTCGTCGCGTACGCCTGGTCGAGGTAGTTGCTGAACAGCCAGACGAGGAACAGGACGAACCGCGGCGCCGAGAGTGCGATGCAGCCGAGTAGGCACGGCATGCGCTCAAGATGGGCCTCGCGACGCGCGCCCGCAAGCGGTGGAACCGGTTCTCGTGCGAGACAAACGCTCGCGCGGAAACCACAATCGCGCGCACTTCGCACCGACCTCGGATTCGACCTGCAGCCACACCATGAAGATCGCGCACCTGTTCGCTCTCCTCGCTCTCGCCGCCGCGTCCGCTTGCCGCACGACGCCGGACTACGGACGCGCGCTGCCCGACGGCGCGCCGGCGCTGATCCCGCTGGGACCGAACGAACAGCACCCCGGCTTCCAGCATCAGTTCGCGGAGCGCGAAGACATCCTGCCCGCGCTCGATCAGTCGATCGCGTGGATGTCGAAGAAGACGTCGGCGGGTTTCTTCCCGATCGAAGGCGTGACCTTCGAACGCGCGCGCGCGAGCCTCGAGCGTTTCCGTGAGCTGCTCACGAGCTCGCCCGACGCCGCGACGTTCGAAGAGCGCATCGAGAACGAGTTCACGATCTACAAGAGCGCCGGCTGGAACGGAGAAGGCGGCGGCGTGCTGTTCACGGGCTACTGCACGCCGATCCTCGACGGGCGGATCGCCGCCGACGCGACGTACAAGTATCCGCTGTACGCGCTGCCGCCGGATCTCGCCAAGGGCGAGGGCGGCGCGATCCTCGGACGCAAGACGGACGGCGGCATCGAGCCGTATCCGACGCGCAGCGTGATCGAGGCGACGGCGATGTTCGAAGGCCAGGGGCTCGAGCTCGTCTGGCTCAAGGATCCGATCGACGCGTACATCGCGCACGTGAACGGATCGGCGTTCATCGAGCTGCCGGACGGCGACATGCTGCGGCTCGGCTACTCGGGCAAGAACGGCCGCGAGTACAAGTCGCTCGGACAGGAGCTCGTGAAGGACAAGCAGATCGCGAAGGACAAGGTTTCACTCGCCGGGATCCGCAAGTGGGCGGGCGAGAACCCGGGCAAAGTGCAGGATTACCTCAACCGCAACGACTCGTACGTCTTCTTCACGCGGATCGACGGCAACCCGCGCGGCTCGCTAAACGTGCCCGTCGCCGCGTCTCGCTCTCTCGCGACGGACAAGCGGCTCTTCCCGCGCGGGTCGATCGTGTTCGTCGAGGCGAAGGACGGCACGAAGTCGAGCGACGGTCCCGAGCTGAACCACTTCATGTTCGATCAGGACACGGGCGGCGCGATTCGCACGGCCGGCCGCGCGGACGTGTATCTCGGCATCGGTCCCGACGCGGAGCTGCTCGCCGGCCGCACGCGCATCGAAGGCCAGCTCTACTACTTGTTCCTGAAGGACACGAACGTCGACGCGTGACGCGCGTCACAGGCCGAGCGGAACAATCTGCTTCGCGGCCTCGGGCGTCATCTGGAGCAGCACGCGGAGCGCGAGCGCGTGCGCGGCGGGGTCGAGGCCCTCGCTCGCGTACAGCTCGGCCACGACGCCGCGCCAACGCAGGGGCTCGCGGCGCAGATTGCGCCGCACTCCGGCCTCGACCGTCAAATCGACGAGACGCAGGACGCGCTCATATCCGTTCTTCACGCTGCGCTCGTGCTGCGGCTGCATCGAGAAGAGTCCGCGGTGCATCTCGCTCGCGATCATCAAGATCTGCTGATCGAGCGTGAACTCGCGCCAGCGATCCACCGTCAATGCGGCGTGCTGCTTCACGACAGAGGCTCTCCGGTCCCAATCAGCTTGAACACGATGGCGCGTACTCGCGAGCGCACGGATTCGTCCTCGATCAGCATCGTACGATTGCCGCGCGCGGGCCGGATGTTGATCGGCGACGCGTGCTCGATGCACGCATCGGGCTCGCGACCGGGGACGTAGTAGCCGCCCCAAAGCGAATCGTGCCGAGATCCACGCTCGAGCAAGAGATCCTCGGCCGCAGCGTGTTGCTCTCCGCCGAGCGCAGCGAGTCCCCGATCGACGTCCACGACGAACCTCACCGTGCCTTCGAATCGACCGACGACGAGCTGTGCGAGCTCCGCGGGCTCGATTCGCGACGACACGACGAGGATGCGTGGTATGCGTGACGCGCACATCGCACGGAATCCTAACGGCGCTGCGGCGAGCTGTCTGGCCGACGCTGCCGCTCCGGATGCACGCGTGGCAAGATGCTCGCGCCATGTCCGATTCGAGCTCGCGAGCAGGGGAACGCGGCACCGTCCTCGCCGTGTGCACCGGCGCCGGCGGAATCCCGAAGCACGCCGTCGAGTCCGCGCGCGTCGACGAGCTCGGGCTCGACGGCGATGCGCATCGCTTCAAGAGCCACGGCGGCGCGCATCGCGCCGTGTGCATCTTCTCGATCGAGGACTACCGTTCGCTCCAAGCGGACGGCGTCGCGGCGACGGCGCCGGGCGCGTTCGGCGAGAACCTGCTCACGCAGGGACTCGACTATGCGCAGCTGCGCGCCGGCGATCGACTGCACGTCGGCGACGAAGTGGAGCTCGAGATCCACGACGTGCGTGCGCCGTGCGGCACGCTGAAGTCGGTCGACAGTCGTTTCCCGAACCTCATGGTGGGCCGCAGCGGCTTCGTCTGCCGCGTGCTGCGCGCCGGAATCGTGCGCACGGGCGTCTCCGTCACGCGCGGCGTGCGCGCCGACAGCTCACCCGCGACCGGGTGATAGACTTCTCCTCGCGCATGTCGTCGGCAGCACCCGAACCCTCGGTGGACCAGCAGAATCTCGTCTACCACGAAGCGCAGGATCGCATGGCGCTCCTGCCGAACTACTACTCTTGGATCGCGTCGCACTTCCGCGACCATCTCTCGGGCACCGTGCTCGAGCTCGGCTGCGGCGCCGGCTACGTCATCCAGAATTACATCGAGCGCGTCGAGCGCGTCATCGGCGCCGACATCAATCCCGAGCTGCTCGAGCGTCTCGCGCGCAGCTACCCGAGCGGCAAGCTGCGCGCGGTGAAAGTCGACTTGCGCGGCGATTGGAGCGAGATCGCGGACGTGCGCGCCGATGTCGTCGTGGCGCTCGATGTCGTCGAGCACTTCGAGGACGACGACGCTTTCGTGGAGAAGCTGAAGCGCTCGCTGAAGCCGGGCGGCAAGGCCGTGCTGAAAGTGCCCGCGCAAGCCGCGCTGTACAACGAGATGGACGAAGCGTCGGGACACTACCGCCGCTATGACGAGGAGCCCTTGAAGCGGCTGATGGAGGCGCGCGGCTTCCGAACCGTGTCGCTGCGGCACATGAACCCCGCGGGCGCGTGGGGATATCGCTTCAAGAAGGGCAAGCGCACGAACTACTCGAAGACGTTCTCGCCGGCCAAGCTGCGCGCGGTGAACGCGGCGATTCCCGTGCTCGCGTGGCTCGACCACGTGCCGGGCCTCAAAGGCCTGAGCCTCGTCGGCGTGTTCGCGAGTTGACGCCGCACGCGCCCCGCCGCCTCCCTTCGACGACACGCAGGGCGCGCGGCTATTCTGCGCGCATGCACAAGCTCTCGATCGCTGCGTTGATCTTCGTCTGCGCCGCGGCGCTCGGCGCGTGCCGTCAGCTCGCGCGCGAGCCGCAATCCGCCGGCCACACGCACGACACGCCGGCCGAGCGAGCGAGCACGGCGAATCGCGACAAACACGCCGACCCCGACGTGCAGCAGTACATCGCGCGCTTGCAGAGCGAAGAGCGCGTGGCCGACCTCCAGATCGGCGTCGTGGTCGGCAAGCTCGCGCTGCCGGCGGACGCGGTGATCGGCGACCTCGGCTGCGGTCCGGGACTCTTCGCGGTCGCGTTCGCACAGGCGTGCGCGCGTGGCGTCGTCTACGCTTCCGACATCGAGCCTGCTCAGCTCGATCAAGTTCGGCAGAGGCTCGTCCGCAACGACTTGCGCAACGTGGTGCCCGTGCTCGCATCGGCCGACGACCCGCACTTCCCGCCCGCGCGCCTCGACGTCGTGTTCATCGGCGACACGTACCACCATCTCTCCGACCGCGTCGCGTACATGCGCCGACTCCAGAGCACGCTGCGACCGACGGGCAGGCTCGTGGTCCTCGAGTACAAGCCCGGCGACCTCGCGGTCGGACCTCCGGCCGATCACAAGCTCCCCGAAGGCGTGATGCGCCGTGAGCTCTCCGACGCGGGCTACACGCTCGTCGAGCACTTCGACACGCACCCGTACCACGACTTCGAGATCTGGCGCGTGCTGCAAGCGTGGGAGAAGGCGCGCTGACGGCGCGCGCTGCCCTACCGCGTCTCGCGCGGTTACCATGCCGCGCCGCGCAGTCCGGAAGAGACTCTCCATGCCCACCTACGAAGTTCAGAGCTACACGGTCAATCCGGTCGAAGGCGACGATCAGATCGAGCTCGTCATCCACGCATCCGACGGCAGCAAGTGGGAGTACGGCATCCCGTTCAACCGCGCGTCGGGCCGCTACACGTTCGAGGAGATCGACGTGCTCGCGATGGACTTCGGCGACGACTTCGCGGAAGAGCTGACGGGCAAGCTCGACCGGCTCGTGCAGTCGCTCGTGCGCGGCTGAGCCCGCCTTCAGTCGCCTTCGCGCGGCTCGGCGTCGGTCGTCTGCGCGGCTCGATCGACGCGCGGCGCGAGCTTCTTCGACTCCAGCGGCTCCGTGAGGCGCGTCAGCGCCTTGCGACGCTGCCCGTCGGTCTCGAACTTCAGCGCGCGTGTCACCATGTCGAGCGTGTTCTCCGTGTCGCCGAGCGACGCGTACAGCACCGCGAGGTTGGTGAGCGCCATCAAGCACGACGGATCCGTCTCGACGGCACGCCGGTAGTTCGCGATCGCTTCATCGGGGCGCCCGAGCTCTTCGCGCAAGACGCCGAGGCCGAAGTGCGCGCGCGTGCACTGCGGATCCTTCTCGATCGCGCGCTGCAACCAGCGCTCGCACGTGAGCTGCGCGCCCGGCTGCACGCGACACAGCGTGCCGTCGAGGCTGAGCGACGAGGCCGCAACGAGCTCGTCGACCGTTCCGTCGCGGAGCAAGAACAGCTGCTCGTAGGCTTCGAACGCTGCGCACGCGTCGCCCGTCGCGCTCGAAGCGCGCGCGAGCAGCGCGTAGCTGTCTGCGTCGCCGCCCGTGAGCTGGATCGCGTCGCGCAGGAGCGGGAGTGCTTCCGACTCGCGGCGCAGCTCGATGCGCAGTCGCGCCAGTGCGAGGAGCGCGCTGACACGCTTCGGCTCCAGCGCGAGCAAGCTGACATAGCACTCTTCGGCTGCGCGCCGGAACCCGCGCTGCTGGAGCGCTTGGCCCTTGATGTCGAGCAGCTCCAGATCGTTCGGAAAGCGCTCGAGGCCGAGGCTCGCCATCTGCACGGCGCTCGTCGGATCCTTGAGCATCATCAGTGCGCGCGCGGTTTCCACGCACGGCTGCGACGACCGGTCGCCTTCCTCGAGGTAGACCTCGTGCCAGCGCGCCGCCGCCACCGACCAGTTCTTCTCGCGCGTCGCCACTTCCGCGACCGCACGCGGGTTCGCGATCGGCGGTAGGCGTCTCGGAGACTCACAACCTGGCCCGAGCGTCGCGCTCAGGCCGAGCAGCCACATCGAAGCATTGCGCACACGTGTTCGGAGAATCATCGAGAAACCAGCCCGCGCGCCCTGCCGGACGCGAGCCGTCGTTGTACCTAGAATGCTCCCGAAAAACTCCAACCCTCGCTTCCGGATCCGCACGTCGGAAGCGCCCCCCCATGGCGCTCAAGGCAGTCTTCATCGACCTCGGCAATACCCTGCTTTATGAAAAGCCGTCGCGCTTCGGGATCTACGCCGACGCCGCGCGTCGGCGTGGAGTGGATCTCACGGACGACGCGATGCAGGCGCTCATGCGGCGCGCGCACGCCGAGCTGCCGCGCGAGATCGACGGCTCGTTTCGCTACACCGACGGCTGGTTCCGCGCCTACATCGCACGTATCTTCCACGCTGGCCTCGGGCTTCCGCTCAGCGAGCTCGCGAGCCTCTCGGAAGAACTCTTTGCGCAGTTTTCGCGACCCGGCACCTTCGCGCGGTTTCCCGGCACGGACGAGCTCCTCGCCGAGTTGCGTGAGCGCGGCTTGTGCGTCGGCATCGTCTCCAACTGGAGCACGCGTCTGCCCGCGCTCCTGCAGCGGCTCGACCTGGCGCGACGGATCGACTTCTTCCTCTGCTCGGCGATCGAGCGTGTCGAGAAGCCGCAGGCCGAGATCTTCGCGCGCGCGCTGCGCGCAAGTGGCGTCGAGCCGCACGAGGCGCTGCACGCCGGTGACGATCTCGACAAGGACTTCGTCGGCGCGCGCACCGTCGGCATCCGGCCCGTGCTCGTCGATCACGCGCGCCGTCACACGCCATGGGATGCGAGCGCGGGGCTGCGCGTCGAGAGCCTGGACGAGCTGCGCCGTTCGATCGCGGAGATCCGCTAGATGAGCGAGCGGCCGAGCGGCGATGTCGATGCCATCGAGCGCGAAGTCGGCGCCGTGCGCGACACCTTCGCGCAGCTGACGGCCGCCATCGAACGGCGCTTCGTCGGACAGACGGCCATCGTCGAGGAGCTCCTGTTCGCGCTCTTCGCGGGCGGGCACGTGCTGCTCGAGGGCGCGCCGGGGCTGGGCAAGACGACGCTCGTCCACGCGATCGCCGACGCGCTCGAGCTCACTTTCAAGCGCATCCAGTTCACGCCGGACCTGATGCCGGCGGACGTGATCGGC
Source organism: Planctomycetota bacterium (assembly GCA_046160865.1). Taxonomy (GTDB): domain Bacteria; phylum Planctomycetota; class UBA1135; order UBA1135; genus JBJXHG01. Next base: position 50,415 of record JBJXHG010000050.1, read on the forward strand.
ACGCGCCTCCTGACGGAAGACGCGCAGGGTCGGAGGCGCTTCGAGTTCCAGAAGGGCCCCGTCTTCGCGCACGTCCTGCTCGCGGACGAGATCAATCGCGCGACGCCGCGCACGCAGTCCGCGCTTCTCGAAGCGATGCAGGAGCGCCAGGTCACCGTGTTCGGCGAGACGCTCGACCTCGAGGATCCGTTCTTCGTCGTCGCCACGCAGAACCCGATCGAGATGGAAGGGACGTATCCGCTGCCCGAGGCGCAGATCGACCGCTTCCTGCTCAAGCTCGACGTCCCCGCGCCGGATCTCGAGCAGCTGCGCTCGATCCTGACGGCATCACTCGATGCACCCGGCGCCGCAGCGCTGCACGCCGCGAGCCGCGACACGCTCCTGCGCGCGCGTTCGATCGTGAAGCAAGTCCCCGTCAGCGCGGCGATCGTCGATCTCGTCGCGCGCCTCCTGCTCGCGACGCAACCGACGCACGCTTCGGCACCCGCGCCGATCCGCCGCCTCGTGCGGTACGGATCCAGCCCGCGCGGTGGACAGGCGATCCTCGCGACCGCGCGCGTGCGCGCGCTCGTCCGCGGCCGACTGCACGTGACGGAAGACGACGTCGCTGCGACCGCACCGGCCGCGTTGCGACACCGCTTGATCGCGAGTTACGAAGGCGAAGCCGAGGTCGCGCGACCGGACGACTTGGTTCGAGCCGCGCTCGCCGTCGCGCTGCGCGCATCGTGAAAGCGCTGTTGCCGGCGGAACGTTACCGCGGCTCACTGGCGCCGCGGGAGCGCTCCTTGTTCTGACGCGAACGGAGCAGGACGTGGTGAGAAATGCGGGCTAGCAGTCCGTGGTGAAAGTGCTTCAAGCGCGAAAGTGGCCCGTTCGCGTCAGAACAAGGAGCGAGACCGCAGGCGAATCGTCGAGATTCGCCGAGGATCGCGCGAAGCCGGGCTGGCGCGAACGGGCCGCTTTCGCGCTGAATGACTTTCACCACGGGCTGCTAGAATCCGCGCGTCATGGCGGCGGCGCGCGCGTACGTGTGGATCGTGCTCTGCGCACTCGGTGTGTGCTTCGCGCGCATTCCGATCACGGTGCCGTCCGTCGCGAGCGACTGCTGCAGCGAATCCGCTTGCTGCTGCGGGCAATCGAGCGAGATGAGCTGCTGCGATGCGGACGCGGAGAGCGTCGGTCGCGTGCGTATCGCTCCGCCGTGCAGCTGCCGCCACACGCCGTCGCTCTTCGCCGCCGTCGTCGACACACGGCCGTTCGAGCCGAAGATCGCAACTCGCGTCGTGGACGGCGTCGGCCGTCGGACGCAGCCGTGGCAAGGGCTCGAGCCGCGCTCCATGCATCCGGAGCCGGATGCGCCGGTGCCGCGTAAGGATTCGTGAAGCGACCGCCCGCATCTCGCACCACATCCGTCGCGAGGTTGCGCCAGCGTGTTCGGAGCAAGGCGTTGAATCGGAATCGACCGCAGCTGACCTAGTTGGTCCGCGAGGATCGATTCCGATCCGCCAACGCTGCTCCGAGCGAGTTGGCGCGATCGCGGCAGGCTGGGGTGAAAGATGCGAGCTGACACGGTCGCACCCACTGCGTCCGGCGCACGCGTGATCGCGCGCGCCGGAGCCGCGGAGAGCGTTCGTCGCCTCCGCACGCCTCCTGTCTCGATGCAACGCGAGTCGCGTCGCACGCGGGCGCCATTGCGCCCGCAGCGACCGCGCGTGCGGTGCGGGAGGCACGCTTCCTCGTTCACAGCACGATTCCAAACGTTTCATCAAGGATTCGATTCATGTCCATTCGCAAGCAAGCTTGGATCGCCGGCGGCGTGCTCGCCCTCGGCACGACCCTGTTCGCCCACCACGTCACGCAAGCCCTGTCGTACATGCACGGGCCGCGCATCCTGTCCGAGATCAAGTTGTTCCACGGCAGCTCGGCCGACGGCGTTCCGCCGTACGTCCTCTCGCTCGAAGAGCACGGTCACCACGACCACTTCGCGCTCTCCGACGGCGCGAGCTTCACGCTCTCCGACGAGAGCGGGAACTCGAACACCGTCACGTTCCACGCCGCCGACTTCGTGGACATCTCGAAGGCCACGGTCGATGAGGTCGTCGACGCGCTGAACAGCCAGCTCACGCTGGCCGTCGCTTCGGAAGGCAACGCCTACTTCCACCTGCAAGGTCTGCGCGGCGGCTTCACGTCGAGGCTGTCGCTAGCGGACGGGCCCGGCTCGCCGCTCGCCGTGCTGAAGTTCGGCCTCGGGACACAAGCGGGCGAAGAGGACGTGCGGCTCGTCATCTCGACGCCGGCGCCCACGCAGACGGTGCCCGATTTGTCGGGGCTCCCGTACCTCGTCGTCGCGAGCACGACCGCAGGCTCGACGTTCATGAACGGCGTCGAAGTCCCGATCGCGTTCGACGCGACGACGGCGCGCGTCTATCGCATGACGCGCCTCGGCTACTTCGGCACGTTTCGCGGACTCTTGAACTCGACCGGTGACGCCTTCGCGGCGTTCGACACGAACCTGCTCGGCACCGTGTTCCCGACCGGCACGCCGTCGAAGCTGTACTTCGCGTACGTCGTGATGGGCCCGAACGGTTCCGTCGTGTACTCGTCGAATCGCTTCACGGTGAACTTCGAGAACTGAGCCTCGGCGTTCGCGCGCGGCCCCGTCCGAGCCAGCCTCGGACGGGGCCGCTTCGTTTCGAGCGCCGTGACTCTCAGCGCTCGATGTCGCGCGCGGCGCGCACACCGAGCTCGTCGGAGCGGTTCTCCGCCGGCAGCGACGTGCGCGCCGCCGAACGCGACTCGGCGATCGACGATCGCCAGCCACCGCCGCGCGCGATCTGCTCGTCGGGGTTCGCGCCGCGCGTGCTCGTCCATTCGGCGACGTTGCCGTGCACGCTCACCAGGCCGAACGGATTCGGCGCGAGCGCGTCGACCGGCGCAAGCTCGACGAAGCCGTCGTCGAACGGGAGCCGCGCGTCGACACCCGCGCCGACGTTTCCGACACCCGTGAGCGAGCCGGTGTCGTTGCCGCACCACCAGCGCGTCTCGGTCCCCGCGCGTGCGGCGTACTCGCATTCGGTCTCGCTCGGGAGGCGCAGCGCCGAACGCGCGAGCAACTCCCGCGCTTCGCTCCACGAGATCGAATGCGCCGGCAACCGAGCGGTGACGACACCGCCGTACGGATCGCGCAATCCGCTCGCGAGCGCGAGGCGCTGCCGCTGGCTGGCCGAGAGCTCGTGCTTCGCGAGGAAGAACGGCTCCACGACTGCCGTGTGCAACGGCCACTCGTCGTCGTCTGCGAGCGGATCCGTGCGCGGCCCTGACTCACGCCCGGGGACCGGACGTTCGCTGCCGAGAACCGCGCTCCCACCCGGAATCAACACGAGCACGATGCCGTGATCCGATTCACCGGCTTCGACGCCGCTCGCGACGTGAACGAACTCCCACAAGCCCGATTGCGGGTTGCGTCCGATCGGGACGAGGCCGAGCTGTGGTCGCAGACGCAAACCGCGGTACTGCGGACACTCGCTCTCGTTCGCGATCGACGCGCACGCGCGCTCCCAGTCCGCCGCATGCTCGACGACGCTCGTGCGCATGACGCGCGCCGCGAGCTCGATGCGCCGTTCGACGTCCGCGAGCAAGCCGCGCTGCGGTTCGACGAGGCGGTCGATGCCGGCGATCAGCGCCTGCAGTCCGTCGCGCCGCCAGCGCGCTTCGACGCTCGTCTCCGCACCGAGGCGTGCGAGCGCGCGCTCGTGACGCGCGCGATTCGCGCTGAGCGCCAAGGCACGCGTCGACCAAGCGCGCAGCGCCGGCACGCGCGCGGGCAGTGCGGGCCAGAGCGCATCGGCTTCGCGCTCGAGCTCCGAGAGACGCAAGCTGTCGGCGAGCTCGAGCACCTCGGCCTTTCCGCGTGCCTCGACGACGCTCAGCGCGGCCAGGCTGCCGACGACGAGCACGAAGATGCCCGCCGCCGCAACGGCCAGCGCGCGATTGCGCCGCACCCATTTTTTCGCCTCGGGCCACGCGCCGCGCTCGTGTGCGCGCACGACGCGGCCGGCCAAGTACGCGCGCACGTCGTCCGACATCGCACGCATGTCGGCGTAGCGCGCGGCCGGATCGTGCGCCGTGGCCTTCGTCGCGATCGCCGCGAGCTCCGCGGGCGGATCGTCCGACCCGACCGCGAGCAGCCGATGCAAGATCGCGCCGACGGAATAGACGTCGGAGCGCGGATCGACGCGCTCCGAATTGCCGTCCGCCTGCTCGGGCGCCATGAAATCCGGCGTGCCGACGATCGCGCGGTCGCGCTCACCGCCGAGCACGTGCGCGAGTCCCCAATCGACGACGTACGCTTCGCCGAAACGGCCGACCATCACGTTGCGCGGCTTCAAGTCGCGGTGCACGACGCCTTCCGAGTGTGCGTAGCCGATCGCGTCGCACACCTTGAGCACGACTTCGAGCGCGCTCGCGAGCGACCAGCCGTCCTCGCCGCGCCGCACGCGCTCGAACACGTCCTCGAGCGTGCTGCCGCGCACGAGTGGCATCGTGAAGAACACGCGGCCTTGTGCGTCGACGCCCAAGTCGTGGACGGTCGCGATCCCCGGATGATCGAGGCGCCCGGCGAGTTTCGCTTCCGCCAGGAAGCGTCGGATGCGCGCCGGCTCGGGACGCCCGCGGGTGCGCACGCGCTTCATCGCGACTTCGCGGCCGAGGACGCGGTCGCGCACGCGCAGCACGAGTCCCATGCCGCCGCGGTCGACCGGCTCGAGGATCTCGTAGCGCTCGTTCTGCGCGTGCGACTGCACGATGCGCGCGAGCTCGGCGTCGACCTCGTCCGAGCTCGCCTCGCCGCGCAGCTCGCGCGCCGCGGAATCGAGCACGCCCGAGTCCGCGTTCAGGCCGGTGAACAGCTCGTCGACGCGCGTGTACTGCCGCCGCAATCGGCGCAGATGGGATTCGAGTCCCGGATGCTCGGCGATCCAGCCCTCGAAATCCGCTGGGCTCTCGCTCGCCTCGCGCGCGAGGAACTCGGCGAAGGCGTGTTTTGCGCGTTCCGCACTGTCCGACGAGGCAGCCATGATCGAAGCACAGTCTAGCGGAAGCTCCTCTTGCGCCGGATTCGAGTCAGGGATGCAATCGAACGCTGCTTCGAGCCGCCCCAAGTCGCTCATGTCGAGCCACCGCGGGCCGCCGATCATGACCGCGCAATCCTCCGACACACCCGAGCCGCGCACGCTCTCGCGCGCTGAGTTCGACGCGCTGCTCGAACGGCATCTGCCGCTCTTGCGCTCGTACGTGCGGCTGCGCGCGGGCGCGCGTTTGCGCGCGCGCGAGCCGATCGGCGATCTCGTGCAATCGACGCTGCGCGAGCTGTGCGAGGAGCGAACGGACTTCGTGTACACGAGCGACGCGGGCTTCCGCCGCTACCTCTGCACGGTCGCGACGCACAAGATCCTCAGCAAGAACCGCTACTGGGAGGCGGGGCGGCGCGATGTCGAGCGGCAGGAGTCCGCGCTGCTCGACGAAGTGCGGCAAGTCGGCGACAGCTCGCTCGTGCGCTCGCCAAGTCGTGCCGCCGAGCACGAGGAGGACCTCGAACGCTTGCGCGAGGCGTTCGACGAGTTGAACGAAGTCGACCGGCAGATCCTCGCGTTGCGGCGGATCTTCGACGTGCCGGTCAGCGAGATCGCCGCCGAAGTCGGCTTGGCCGAATCGACGGTGCGCTGGCGCCTCGGCGTCATCCTTTCCGAGATCGCGAGCAAGCTCTCGAAGGACACGTAGCGCGCAGCTCTCACCACGTCCGTCGCGAAGTCGCGTCGGGGCGTTCGCGTTCGATCGTGCGGCGGCACGACGATCGAGATGGGAGTACAACTGAAAGGATGAGCCGTCCCGGCGGAGCGGAGAGGCGCGCCGAACTCGCACGCCGTTCGACGGCCGCGGGCGCGCTGGCAGCTTGGACGGCGTCGCTAGTCCTGCACGCGTCGGTCGTCGTGATCGCCGTGCGCATCGGCACGCTGGCGGAGCCGCGGATCGGCGACGGCCGTCCGTCGGGCGGCGGCGGCGAGGTGGAGTTCGAGATCACGGTGCGCGCCCCGCGCGCGGTCGAGTCCGCGCAACCGGAAAGCGCGGCCGAAGGCGACGTCTCGGCGCCGATCGAAGTTGCCGAGCCGGTGCGCGCCCCACCGCCGCAGCCGATCGACGTTCGCGCGATCGCAAGCGCGCTCAGTGACGCGTGGTCACGCGCGAACGCGGAGCTCACTGCGCGCGCCGAGCTCACGCCGAGCGCGGATCCTGGCGTCGGCGGATCGCTGCCAGTTCTGACTGCGCCGACCGAAGCACCGTCGACACCGCTCGCGCTTGCAGAAGAGCCGCCGGCTCCCGCTCCCGAAGCGGTGAACGTCGCGCGTACCCTTCGCGACGCACCCGCTCGCGACGCGCGCTCTGGCGCGGGTGATTCACGAGCGGCGCCGGCTGACGTCACCTCGAGTGCGACGGGCGTCTCGGCGGGCGACGGATCCTCCGCTGCGAAGGAGCCGGGGTTCGGCGGACATGCCGGGCTCGCGCTGACGTTCGGTCCGCGCCCCGACTATCCGCCGTTGTCGGTGCGGCTCGGCGAGGAAGGACACGCGCTGTGTGCGCTCACGATTCGGAGCGACGGCGTCGTCGAGCGCGTCGACGTGATCGCGAGCAGCGGCCATCCGCGCCTCGACGAGGCCGCGAAGAAGGCGCTGATGCGCTGGCGGTTCCGCGCTCCGGTGCCTGGCGCCGGAGCGGACGGCTTGCGCATCCAGCACCGCGTGACATTCCGACTCGAGTGAGCACGCGCGGCTGCCGCGTTGCGCCGGCGTGAGTCGCGGCGATCGTTTCCGAGGCCGCGCGCTCGGGATCAGAACTGCAGCTTGCGCGTCAGGTCCTCGAGGTCGCAACCCTCGATCATGCTCGGCTGGATCGGGCCCAAGTGCTCGAACTGCTTGCGCTTCGCTTCCGAGCGATTCTGCTTCCCGGCCTTCTTCGCCGCGTCGGCAGCGCTGCGCGCGTCGTCGCGCACCTGCATGCCGGTCGTCTCCTGGATGACCTGCGTGAGGTTCGCGGGCAGCTCCTTCGGCAGTGCTTCGCGGCGCTCGAGCGCCGCGCGGGCGCGCATGCACACGTCGAGCGTGCTCTGCAAGTTCGTCCGGATCCGAACGAGCCGCTCCGTGTCGCCCGACGACGAGGCCAGGCTCTTCCGCACCTTGGCGGTCGCCACCTCGAGCACCGCGATCAAGCAGTTCAGCTTGCGGATGAGGCGCTCGCGATACTCCGGCGAGTTGAGACTGGCCTCGGAAAACGGTTCGTCTTGCGGTGAGTGGCTCATGGAAGCGTGGTGGCAGCGGGCCGGGAGCAGTTGCGACTTCCTAGAGTACCCCGGGCTGTGCGACGCGGTCCGCCGGCTGGCGCGAACGCGCGAACCCGACGCGCGGGAGACGCACCGCGGTCGACGGAGCGAAAAAGCTGCACCGTTCGACGCAACGCTCGGGCAGGCGTGGAGCACGTCCGTCGCGCGGGCGCGTCCGCGCGATCGAAGCCGGGCCGTGGCTCGAAATCGGCCGCTGGCGGCGGCCTCGAGGATCGTTTCCGCTCCGACCGCGTCAGCCCGAGCGAACAGCCCGCGCTGAAAGTGCTTCGAGCGCGGGAGCCGTCCGTGCGGATCGGCGTCGTGCATCGAACACGGAGCTCGACCGCTGCGAAACGTGGTGAGCGCCGCGCGCGAGCTCGAGATCGCCGCTGCGACGGCGAATGCGTCAGAGCGCCGACTGGATCATGTCGAGCAGCGTCGTGTCGCTCACTTTGCCCATCACGATGTAGCGCCGGCCACCGACCTGGCCGGATGCAGCGGTCCACGGACCGACTTGGCTCAGCGTGATCGAATCGGCCCCGTTCGAGGAGCCGTTCACCGACGTGTTCGGCATCGTTCCGGCGGCGGGCGCTTGGAACAAGTAGAAGAGCTGCTCGACACCGTTGCCGTAGGTGAGGCGCGCCCACGATGACGACGCGACCGTGACCTTCTCGGACTTCATCGCGCGATAGCCCTGCGGAACGAAGCGCGGGCGCGAAACCTGGAAGCCGATCTGTCCGACGACGTCCCCCTCGAGATCGAGCGCCACCGTCTGCAGCGACGGCGAATTCAGCTCGACGCCGGTCAGGTCGGGATCGAGCGTGAACTCGGTGAACTCGACGTCGGCGATCAGCACGCCGAGCGGGTTCCATTCCTTCCAGCGCAGGATCAAGCCCGTCTCGACGTCGACTTCCGCGCGGTAGCTGCTGCCTCCCGCGACGCGCGGACGAATCGCGAAGGCGACGCTCTCGCGGCCCGCGACGCTGTTTGCGACCGGCCCTTGCCGCAGCGTGTAGTTCTGCAGAAAGAGCGGCAGCGAGCGGATGCGAAAGTCGCGGTGCAGGTAGAAGAACGACTCGTACGCTTGCTGACGGACCAGGAAGAACTCGAGCGCCTCGCCGCTCAGCGGCGGCTGATGCAACTCGGTGGTGCGCACTTGGAAACGGCCCGCACCGTCGGAGGCGACGTGCTCTTCGTAGGCGGTCGTCTGCGCTTGGCCTTCGATGTCGTAGCGAAACGTGACACGTCGCGTGCCGCGGTACGCGCGCGTCAGCGGCGCGTCTGGAATGCGCTCGAGGAGCGAAGGTCCCGGCGCCACGATCGCCGCGGCGGTTCCGGCCGGCGCCGACCCCGACTGCGGCCCGCACGTCACGAACGCGACGCCCGCGAGCAGTGCGAACAGAGACTGGAGCCGCCTCACCGCGGGCGCTCCTCGGGCTGATCCTGGGCGGTCGCAGCGGAAAGCGAACCGCCGCTCAGCCCGTCGAGGATCGAGCGCGCTTCCGGTGCGAGCGACGCGACCGTCGCGCGCCGAACTTCGAACGAGTACTCGCGCACGCCGGCGTCGCGCTTCGACCACAGCGCGACGAGCGCTATCGCCGCGATGCCGAGCGCGACGAGCGCGGGCGCATAGCGTCCGACGCGCGCGCGCGGACGCTCGGCACGCGCCGACATGGCGCGCTCGACGCGCTCGAGCAACTCGTCGGGTGCAGTCAGCCGCGGCAAGCGTCCCGCGAAACGGCGCGCGAGCGCCTTCGACGGATCACGCAGATCCTCTTCGACGAGCCGCCCGAGAACGTCGGGGGCAGCGGGGGCGTCCGCGACGGACTCCTCCCACACCTTGCGGTCGAGCTCGCTCGGCACGTTCCAGCGCGCGAGCCGCGCGACGAAATCGAGCGCGCGCTCCTGGCGATACCCGCCGTGACATGCGGCGACCACGCGGCCCGCGAGATCCGCCGGTGCGCTGTGTCGCGGCAGCTCGCCGAACGCGCGCCGCAGCTGCGCGTGATGGGCCGCGAACTGCGCGCACGCAGCGCAGCCGTCCAAGTGCTCGCGCATCGCCACGTCGACGACGACATCGATGCGCGCGAGCAGTGCTTCTTGGACGTGTTGGCAGCTGAGCGACATGGGGTCAACGCAGGTAGTACTTGTCGAGCACGGGCGTGAGCTCGCGGTCGAGTGCTTCGTGCGCGCGCGACAAGCGCGACTTCACGGTGCCGATCGAGATCTGGAGCGCTTCCGAGATCTCCTCGTAGGAAAGGTTCTCGACATAGCGCAGCACGGTGATCGCGCGCATCTTCGGGCTCAAGCGGAGGATCGCTTGCTGGATCTCGTGCTCGAGCTCGTGACGCGAAGCCGCGGCCGCCGGCGCCTCGATGCGATCGTCGCGGAGGTCCGCTCGCATCGAGCTGCGTTCCGCCTCCGTGCCCGCATCGAGGGAGGCGAGCCACCGAGTGCTCGCGCGCCGCTTCATGTCGATGCTGGCGTTGACGGCGATGCGGTAGACCCAGCTCGAGAACTTCGACTCGAAGCGGAAGTCGCCGATCTTGCGGAAGGTGATCCCGAAGGTCTCCTGCGACGCGTCGAGGGCGTCCGTCGCATTGCCGGTGATGCGGTAGCAGACGTTGTAGACGCGGTCCTTGTACTGCTCGTAGAGGCGCCGGAATGCACCGTCGAGTCCGGTGGGGTCGGTTGCCTGGCAGGCCTCGACGAGCTCGCGATCGGGGTCGGACTTCATGAGCGTGGAGTGGACGCACCCCGGCCTATGGGACGGCAGCGCAAAGAGACGGGTTCCCTTCAAATATCCGCCTTTGACAAGCAACGCGGAAGTGAAGAATCCCCCACAAAACGAGTGCGCGGCGCCGATCGGCTACTGCGCGACGAGAATGCGTGTTCCTGAGCGCTCAGTTGGCCCGGAGATCTCACCAGTCCGCGCGCGCAACCGTGCGATGCGGCGCGTGCGCGCGGGAGTGCGCGACGGCCGGCACATTCCCGCGGCCCGCCGAGGTTCGCCCGTGTGCCCATTCCCGCAAACAGCTGGAGTGGACGGGCGGCTTTCGGTCCGGCCTACTCTCGCGCCACGGTGTTGGGCCGCGGCGAGGTTCTCGAAGGCGCTCTCAGCCGCCGATGAGGACCACGGGATCGATCGTCGTGTGCGTCGACCCGACCGACGACGAGCAGGACGGCGGGCACGAGGAGTCCCAACCGTCTTGGCACTCGGCCGACGTGACTTCCTGCGTGATGAGCGGACCGCTCATTCCGACCGGCGACGAGCGCTGCGAGCAGATCTGATCTTGGGTCCAGTTCGAGGGAACCTCGTCCTCCTCGTCGAGCGGCACGGGACGGTAGACAGATGCCGAACCCGTAGAGGACGCCCACTGCTGGGCGCTCGCGGTCGTCGTGCCGTCCGGTTGCACGATCACCGTCATTCCGTCGAGCCGCAGCAGACGCGCGAGCGCCGATGAGACCATGCTGCCGTTGTCGGAGGACATGACCGTGAAGAAGGTGACCTCACCGAATGCGCGCACGAACTGCGGCGGAATCGGGATGTCGATCAAGACCACCGACGCGCGCTGGTCGTGCGCGCTGACGACGGTGACCGTCGACTGCTGCAGAAGCTGGTGACGGCTGAGATCGATGATGCGTCCTCCCGCTTGCGCACCGAGCGTCATGAGCGGCCACGCCATCGTCGCGTCTGGAAGGTAGAGCGCGATCACCCAGCGCAACTTCCATCGATCGCCGTGGACGCTCGTGCCCACGGAAACGCGCTCGACGACGGGACGCAGCTGCGCGTGCAGCGGGGAGGTCTTTCGGGCGAGTTCCTCGCAGTCGCCGAAACCGTCGCCGTCGGTGTCGGCGAGGATCGCCGACGTGGAGAGGATCTGCTCTTGTCGGTCGCTCAATCCATCCGCGTCCGAATCGACTGGCGCGCGAGTGGCTGCGTGCAGTGCGCGCGGCTGACTCGCCGAGAATCCGATCGCAAAGGTCGCCGCGGCCGCGATCACCAACGGGGCGATCCACAAGCACCTCGCGGCGCCGATTCTTCGGTAATTGGCGGTTGTCATGGTCGATGCACCTGACGCAGCCTCCAGGCTCGAGACTCCCCTCCGACGACGACCCATCGTAAGACCAACCTTCGAGAACGGTCAATGTAACCAGGATTTCGCGCGCTCCCGGTTGAACCATTGGTCGCAGAGTCGGCTCGGCGGCCCAGTCCAGGGCACGACGAAGCGTCGAAATCCGACTCGCGGGCGTCGCCGCGAATCGCGAAGCACGCCGCGTTTCGGCGGCGGTGGCTCGTGCGCTCAGTCTGAATCTCGCATTCACCACGCTCTGGATCGTGGGCGCGTGCGAAGCGGACCCGCGGGGAGCGCGCCGCAGGCGACGTGATCAAGTCGCCGAGTCGCGCAACGCCGCAGCCGCCGGGGGTCGCGCCCTCGCAGCCGCGACGCGGTGAGGAATGCCGGCTAAGATCTCCGCCCCGCGCGCGCCCGTAGCTCAGTTGGATAGAGCGTCGCCCTCCGGAGGCGAAGGCCACTGGTTCGAATCCAGTCGGGCGTACCAACCCAAGCGGCGCACCTGTCGCGCGACGAGTTGGCGCGCGCGCCCGCACGACACGGTCGTGATCGCGACGTGTGCTTCGCGCGCCAGACGGGGTGTACACGAGTTCGACTCCCGGCGCACAGCGACGGTTTCAACGCGCTCGGGGAGAGCGGTTGCTCGAAGATTACCGCGCGAACCGAGCCGCGGTCGGGAGCAGCTGGATGCGTTCCCGATCCATCGCCAGGTGTCCATCGCCGAGTGCGCTTCGGGTAGTCGTGAGTTCGACGAGCGCTTCAGCATGCGTCGACGCAAGCCGATCGCGTCAGGTTGCGAGCTCACGCTCGTCGCGACGCGAAAGCGCGTGCGGCAATCGCGACGTTGGCGCGGCGATCCCGCTCACATCCGCGCAACCTGTAAACAAGGCGCGCGAGCGAGCTGCACGTCACAGCTCCGCGCAGACAGCTGCAACGGGTCCCGCCGTTCAAGTAAGGCGCTTCGCGCGAAGCGCTCTAGCCTGCATTTCTCACCACCTCCGTCGCGAGGGCGTGGTGAGAAATGCGCGCCAGTGTCCTGAGTCAGAAGTTCGCTCTCACCAAGGTCGATCTCCTCTGCGCTGGCGGCGTTGCTCGGGTTCGGAAACCTGACAGGTTGCCTGCACCCTCGCGCCTTGCCAGCGACGACGATCTCGACCTTGGTGAGAGCGAACTTCTGACTCTGGACACTAGCCCGCATTTCTCACCACGTCCGTCGCGAGGACGTGGCAGCTCGCTTCGGAGCAAAGCGTTGCCTCGGAATCGACCGGAGGTGACCTACTTGGTCAGCAAGGATCGATTCCGATCCAACAACGCCGATCCGAGCAAGTTGGCGCGAACGCAGCAGGACGTGGTGAGAAATGCGGGCTAGCCGTCGCGCGGCCAACGGTCCTCGAAGCCGCCGCCGAGCGCCTTGTACAACGCGATCGCGGCACTCGCGAGCGTCACGCGTGCGCGCGCCACGTCCGAGCGCGTCGTGAGCTGCGTGCGCTGCGCGTCGAGAACTTCGAAGTAGTCGACGAGTCCGCGCTCGTAGAGTGCGCTCGCGAGCTCGACGGATCGCGCGTCCGACCGCTCGGCGAGCTCGAGTGCACGCAGCCTGCCGAGCTCGTGTGTCCACGCGGCGAGCGCGTCCTCGACCTCGCGCAATGCGACGAGCACGGTCTGACGGTAGCGGCCGCGCGCTTGCTCGACGCGCGCTTCGTGCACGCGCACGTTCGCGCGCAGCTCGCCGCCCCGGAAGATCGGCGCCACGATCGACGGCCCCACCGACCACACGCGACTGCTCGCGTCGAAGAGGTCCCCGAGGTCTTCGCTCTCCCGCCCGAGCGATCCGGTCAAGACGATGCGCGGAAACAGGTCGGCGACGGCCGCACCCTCCAATGCGGTCGCGCTCGCGAGTTCGCGTTCCGCAGCACCGATGTCGGGACGGCGGCGTGCGAGTTCGGACGGGACGCCCGCAGCGATGCGAGCCGCCGGCCTCGGAATCTCCGCGGCACGCGACAGCTCCTCGACGAGAGCGGACGGCTGGCTGCCGAGCAGCACGCCGAGCGCGTGGATCGATTGCCGCACGCGCGCGTCGAGCGCCGGCAGCTCGGCTTCCGTGGTCGCGACGAACGATTCGGCGCGGGCGACGTCGAGCTCCGACGCGAGCCCGGCTTCGAAGCGCGCGCGATTCAGCTGCAGCGTGTCGCGCGACAGCACGAGGCTGTCGTTCACGAGCTGAATGTCACGTTGCGCGCCGCGCAGCTCGACGTAGATGCGCGCGACCTCGCCGAGCAAGCGCACGAGCACCGCGTGCGCGCGCTCGCGCTCGGCGTCGAGACTCGCGTCGGCAGCCTCGACCGCGCGCGCGTTGCGGCCGAAGAAATCGATCTCCCAAGCAGCGTCGAGACCCACGCGGAACACGTCGTGCTCCCCCGATACGAAGCTGCCTTGCGGCGTGTTGCCGCTGGCGCGCTCGCGCGCGTACGACGCCGCAGCGTCGACACGCGGGCGTGCGCCCCCGCGGGCCACGTCCGCGAGCGCGCGCGCTTCGTCCACGCGCGCGACGGCGACATCCAGCTCCACATTCGAGCGCACGGCGCGCTCGATCAGCGAGTCGAGCACGGGATCCTGGAACGTCTTCCACCACTCTTCGGGCGGTGCGTCGTCGACCGCGACGGCGGCACTCCATTCGGCGGGCATTTCGTCGCGCGGCGGTTCATAGCGCGGACCGGCGTGACAAGCGCACAGGGCGAGCGTCGCGATGCAGCACAGCGCTAGCAGCCCGCATCTCTCACCACGTCCGCGGCCAGGTTGCGCCAGCGCGTTCGGAGCAAGGCGTTGGATCGGAATCGACCGCAGCTCTCCTGTCAGGTCGGCGAGGATCGATTCCCATCCGACTACGCCGCACCGTGCGAGTTGGCGCGACCGCAGCCGGACGTGGTGAGCGATGCGGGCCAACGTCACGGATCGACCTCGATGAAAACGTCCATCTGCTGCCCGACATACACGGGCAGCGTCTGCGGATCGAAGCGGTAGAGAACCTGCAGCACGCGCGTGTCGACCCGCTCCGTGCTCTCGCCGGTGAGCGAGCGCTTCGGGACGACGTACGGGTCGACGCGCACGAATTCGATCGGCGTGGAGAGCTCGCTGTTGCCGCGCACGAAAGCGGTCGCTTTCGCACCGGGTGTGAAGCGCCACGCGTCGTTCTCGTCGATGTCGACGCGCACGTGCAGCGCGTCGATGTCGCCGACCACCATCAGCGGCACGCCGATCGCACCCGACGGCGCGTACTCGCCCGCGCGCACGTTGACTTGCAGGACGGTGAGGCTCGCCGGTGCGCGCACCCACAGTCGTGCCAGCTCCGTTTCCTGCGCCGCGACGCGCGCTTCGGCCGCAGCGACCGCCGCGCGCGCGACCTCGATGTCCGCCTTCCAAGCGCCGGCCTTCAGGAGCTCGTACTCGGCGCGCGCTTGCGACGCGCGCGCGAGCGCACTCTGCGCGGCGAATCGACGCCGCGTCCACTCCTCCGTCGCCATCGCGCGCTTGTCGGACAGGCTCTCGGCGAGCTCGAGCTGGCTGCGCGCGTCGGCGAGATCGGCTTCGGCGGCATCGACGTGCGCTTGCGCGGGAGGCAAGTTCTCCGGACGCGGCTGGCTCTCGAGCCGCTGGAGCTCCGCGCGTGCGCTCGTGCGCGAGCTACGGCGCACTTCGAGCTCGGCGAGCGCTTCGCGATCGTCGATGCGGAACAGCGGGTCGCCGGTCTTCACGCGCGCGCCGACGCCCACGAGCACCTCCGTCACGACTCCGCCGATCGATGTACCGATCGCGATGTTCTGCGAGCGCGCTTCGACGATGCCCGCGCCCGCGATCGTGCGCGCGAACGGCGCACGCGCCGGCTCCGCCGCAGCCTGCGCGACCGGGACGGGTCTCGCGCTCGACATGACGGTGTACACGGCGAACGAAAAGCCGGCCACGGCCAGCAGCGGGAGAACGAAGCTGCGCAACATCCGTCAAAGCTCCTGTGCGTTCGTGACGATGGTTTCGATGCGGCCGTCGTTCATCTTCGCGATGCGATCGGCGAAGCCGAACGTGCGCGCGTCGTGCGTCACGATCACGAGCGCGCGATCCGGCGCGAGCGCCACGTCGCGCAGGATCTTCATCACCGTTTGGCCGGTCTCTTGATCGAGCGAGCTCGTCGGCTCGTCGCACACGAGCAGGCGCGGCGAATGCACGAGCGCGCGCGCGATCGCGACGCGCTGCTGTTGTCCGCCGGACAGCTGTGACGGACGCGCGCCGGCGCGCGCCTCGAGTCCTACGCTCGCGAGCACTGCGCGTGCGCGCGCGAGCGCCCGCTCGTGCGGCCAACCGAGAATGAAGAGCGGCACGGCCACGTTCTCGGCGGCGGATAGCGACGGCAGCAGATTGAACGCTTGGAACACGAAGCCGATGTTGCGTCCGCGGAACTCGGTCCGCTCGCGCGCTCGCATCGCCTTCAGGTCGCGGTCGAACACGAAGCAGTCGCCTTCGTCCTGGTCCAGGATGCCCGCCATCACCGAGATCAACGTCGTCTTGCCGCACCCGGACGGGCCAACGAGCATCAAGAGCTCGCCCGCGCGCACCTCGAGATCGATGCCGCGCAACGCCGTCACACGGTCGGCGCCCGAGCCGTACGTCTTGGTGACTCCGCGACACCGCACCGCACTCGATGTGGCTGTTTCCATGCTCAGCCTTTGAACACGATCGCGGGCTCGAGCTTGACGACTCGGCGAATGCTGATGAGGGCGGAGACGACGCAGATCAGCGTCACGGCCGAAGCGCTCAACGCGAGGATCTGCCACGGCAAGCGGAACGCGAGTTCGGTGTTCCTCGTCAACGCGCCAAAGCTCGCCGCGAGACCGACGCCGATCCCGTAGCCGATCGTGCCGACGAGCAACGCCTGGAGCACGATCATGCGCAACAGCGTTCCGTTGCTCGCCCCCATCGCCTTCAGCGCGCCGAACTGTTTGATGTTCTCGAGCGTGAAGTTGTAGAAGGTTTGCCCGGCGATCGCGGTGCCGACGAGGAAGCCGAGCAGCACGGCGATGCCGAAGTTGATCGGGATCCCGGTGTACTTCATGACGTACTTGACCGTGGTCCACTGGAACTGCGTCTTGGTCTGTGCCAGCAGGCCGGTTTGCTCGTTGATGCGGCGGCACAGGGCCTCGGGGTCTTCGCCGGCCTTGGCCTTGACCAGGATGAACGACAGGAGCCTGCGCTCCCGCGGGGCGAACTGGGTGGCGCGCGAGTAGGTCGTGTAGATCGTCGGCTGGGATTGGAAGGTGCGCGACACGCCGCACAATCCGACCACCACGGCACGGTGGTCGTTGAGTTCCAGCGAATCACCGATCTCCAGGGGTCGGCTGGCACCGCCCGGCTCGAGAGGCGGCCGCGCCAGTTTGGTCCGCGCGCCGTTGCGATCCACGATCACCGCCTCGCTGCGCCTCAGATCCTCGAGCTTGCCCTCGAACATCCGGGGTGGACCGCCCACCAGCGTTGCGTCGTCGATGCCGAACACGATGCAGGTCTGGAAGTTGCCGTTCTCGAGCCGCGCCTTGAGCAAGCCCTTGTAGAGGGGCACCGCCCACTGCACGCCCTCGACGCCGCGCACCAGGAACAGCCGCGTGTCCGACATGGGCTTCACGTCGTCCACGAACTGCACCTTGGGGTCCATCACCCACACGTCCGCTTGCCCCAGGTCGGTGATGGCCCCGAAGGTGCGCGTCATCAGGCCCACGAACACCGAGGCCTGCTGGGTGATCAAGAGCGACGCGAAGGTCAGCCCGATGATGATGCCGATGTACTTGGCGCGATCGCCCATCAGCATCTTGAGCGCGATGAAGTTCACGGGCGGCCCCTGTCGGACATGGGTTCGCGGGCGGCCGGGTCCCGCGTGGACCACGTCCCGCCGGTTCCGGGGGAGCCCGGCGCCCGCCCCAGGGCCGAGAGGCCCCCGAGGGAGAAGTCCGTGATGTGGCGCGCCAGCCGAAGGAGTTGCTCCTCGCCCAGGACCTCACCCGGGGAGAGCCGCTGCAGGACCGGCCGCGAGTGGTGGTAGAAGACGCACTGGCTCACGACCGATCGGGCGCAGAAGATCACCTGGGCCGGCTGGGCCCGTTCCCCGAGAAGTTCGGCCACCAGGGCGCAGAGCTGCTTGAATAGCGGCCGCACGAGTTCCTCCACCAGCCGGTCGAGGGCCTCG
>JBJXHG010000051.1:0-69358 GCA_046160865.1 Planctomycetota bacterium
CGCGGGCGGAAGCGAGTTGACGCGACCGCAGCCGGACGTGGTGAGAGATGCGGGCTAGCAGCCCGTGGCGAAAGTCATTCGGCCCGAAATCGGCCCGTTCGCGTCGGCGCAAGGAGCGAGACCGCAGGCGAATCGTCGAGATTCGCCGAGGATCGAGCGACGCCGGGCTGGCGCGAATGGGCCGCTTTCGGGCCGAATGACTTTCGCCACGGGCTGCTAGCCCGCATCTCTCACCACGTCCGGCTGCGTTCGCGTCAACTCGCTTCCGCCCGCGCTGTTGGATCGGAATCGATCCTCGCTGACCTGACAGGAGAGCTCCGGTCGATTCCGACGCAACGCCTTGCCCGACGCGAGCTGTCACGCCCTCGCGACCGACGCCGCGAGAGAGGTGGCCCGAGCCGCGCGCTCCCATTTGTGGGACGCGAACGAACGGCGATCGGAACCCCCTGCATATTGTGGTGAGTGCTACCGACAGCCCCACGGGTTGACTGTGCACTTCGGAGCTCGCGGGCCCGGACTTCTCGGCATCGCGAACCCGCCTGGCAACGCTGAAATCTTGCTTCTTGGCCGTTGCGTGGCATCAAGTGGCAGTGAAGAATGCGCGCGTGTCGAGAAGTGGAGGGAAGTGGGGGATCGGGGGCGGCTGGATCCCGAATCTTGCGGGGGTGAACGGTGCATTGGGGTGAGGCCGTTCACCAGCTCGACGCGAAGGGGCGGGTCTTCGTGCCGAAGCGCATCCAGGAGTCGCTGAGCTGCGACACCGACGGAACGCGGGTCGCCTATCTGTCTCGTGGCCAGGACTCGTGCCTCAACCTCTTCTCCGAGTCCGGCTTCGAGCAAGCCGTCGAGGAGCTGAAGAGCGGCCTGTTCAGCGGTGAGGAGTTGCGCGCCGCGCAGCGCCTGTTCTTCGCGAACACCGTGCGCGTCGAGCTCGATGGCTCGGGGCGCCTCTTGATCCCCGAAAAGCTCCGCACGCGCGCAGGCATCGAGAAGGAGGTCGTGTTCGTCGGCGTGGGAGTCAAGGACCGTGCGGAGATCTGGGCCCGCGAGGTCTGGGACCGCTACGAGTCCACGCACCAAGAGATGCTCGACCGCATCGACCTCATCCTCGCCAACCGCAACCCGAAGCCGCCGGTGAGCGGCTGAGCGCGAAGGGAAGCGTTCTCGATGTTCGGGGTGGAGATGGCCAACATGCACACGGAGAACGAGCCGGGCAATCCGCAGCACGTCCCGGTGCTGCGCGCGGAGATCGTCGAGCTCTTCGCGCCGGCCGTGAACGCCGTGGCGGAGCCGTGGATCGTCGACGGCACCTTGGGACTCGGTGGCCATTCGTGTGCGCTGCTCGAGGCGTTCCCGTCGCTGTCGGTCCTCGCGATCGATCAAGACCCGACTGCGATCGAGCGCTCGCGCCGCGTGCTCGCGCCGTTCGAGCGCCGTGTGCGGTTGCGTCACGCGCGTCAGAGCGGCCTCTCGCGTTTGATCCGCAAGGAGCAGATCGTCCGGCCCATCGGCATGCTGCTCGACCTCGGCGTCTCATCGCCGCAGCTCGACGAGCCCACGCGCGGGTTCTCGTTCCAGACGGACGGCCCGCTCGACATGCGGATGGATCCGACGCGCGACCGCACAGCCGCCGACATCGTCAATCACTGGGACGAGAGCGATCTCGCCGACCTCTTCTTCCACGAAGGCGGTGAGCGCCGTTCGCGCGTCATCGCGCGCGCGCTCGTCGCGGGCCGCCGCCGCGCGCCGTTCCTCCGCACACTCGCGCTCGCGGACACGATCGCGCGGGCGCTCGGTGAATCTTCGGGCAGCGGGCGCATCCATCCGGCGACGCAGTGCTTCCAAGCGCTGCGCCGCGCGGTGAACGAAGAAGGCGAGGAGTTGCGCGCCGCGCTCGAGGCCGCGCAGGTGTGGATCGAGCACGGTGGGCGCCTGGTCGTGATCTCGTTCCACTCCGGCGAAGACGGCGAAGTGAAGCGCTTCCTCGCGAGCGGGGTGCGCGCGCACGAATGGCACGCGCTCACGAAGAAGCCGCGTGCGGCCGGCCAGGCCGAGCGCCACGCGAACCCGCGCGCCCGTTCGGCGCGCTTGCGCGCCGCGGAGCGAGTGCGCGCGGCAGAAGGGGCGGGCGCTCCATGATTCGCACCGCGCTCTGCTTGGGCTTGTCGGCCGCTTGCATGCTCACGGGCCTGTTCACGGCGGTCGTCCAATCCGAGAACCACGAGCGCGGGATGCAGCTCAACGCGCTCAAGGAAGAGTGCACGATGCTCGAGGCGATCAACGGGGATCGCTCGGAGCAGATTCTCGAACGCGACTACGGACCGCTGCCGCGTCCGGCTGCGCCGGCGGAAACGAAGACGGGAGTGGCGCCGTGAGCGGCTTGCGCGAGCTCGAATCCGCCTCCGGCTTGCGCCCAGCGAGCGCGTTCGTGCTGATCGGCGCGGTGCTCGTCCTCGTCGGTCTGCGGTCCGTCGAAGTCACCCTGATCGACGACGGCGAGCAGCCGCGCAACCTGACGCAGCTGCCCGCGCCGGACGTCACGTTCGATCTCGTCGACCGCAGCGGCGTGCCGCTCGCGCTCTCGGTCGAGACGCTCGAGCTCGTCATGTCGCCGAACGCGATGTGGCAAGCGCACACACCCGACAAGATGGCTCGCGTGCTCGCCGGCGTGCTGGGGGGCACCGTCGGCGAGCCCGAGCTCCTCCAGCGCATGCTGCCGGACGCGCAGCGCGGAGTGATCCACGTCGATCCGCGCAGCTTGCGCATGGAGCGTGCGGCCGCGCGCCGCGTACACGAGTGGCTCAAGTGCGGCAGTCTCGATCCGGAGGACGAAGCGCGCCCGATCCGCGGCATGTGGATCCGCCCGCTCGCGAACGAAGGCGAGTTCGGCTTGAGCTGGGTGCCGCTCGTCGTGCTCTCGGAGAGCACGCGCGCCGAGCAAGGGTACGGACGTCCGCTCGATTGGACGCGGCACATCGCCGACGACTTGACCGTGTGTCTCGCCGGCGACGCGGTCGCGGCCACGATCGACACGGAGGACGAGCGCAAGCGCTGGCGCAAGGCCGTCTGGGACGCGCTCATCCCGACGCAGTTCAAGAGCGTCATCAAGGAGATGCCGGCGACGGCGGCGCTCTCCGTACACGACCTGCTGAAGCACGAGCGCGTCGGCGGACACCAGATGTCGTTGCGCCGCCACGCGAAGCGGATGTATCCGGCGCAAGCCGGCGTGAAGGACGACCCGCCGCTCGCAGTGCTCGGCCACTGGGGCACGTTGGATCCACACGTCGCTCGCAAGCGCGCGCGCGCCGAGCTGCACCTTCCGGACGACGAGCATTGCACCGAGCTCGAGCTCGCGCTCCTCGCCGACCAGACCAGCAAGCGCGTGTACCAGCCGAGCCCAATGAACGGGCTCGAGCTCCTGTGCGACAACCTCCTGCGCCGGCCGGAGTGGGCGCAGCACGTGGAGCGGCGCGCCGAGCAGTACACGTTCCTCGCCAACCAAGTCCCGCGGCAAGCGCCGGTGCGCTACTTCCAGGAGCTCGTGCCGCCGACCGAGACGCCGCGGATGGTGACGACGCTCGACATCGGAGTGTCGCGCCAGATGCGCGCGCGCCTCGAGGACATCATGGACAAGCACCAGCCCGCGGTCGCGATGGCGATCGCGCTCGACGTCGCGACGGGCGAGGTGCTGGCGGTCGACGCACTCGACCCGTACGACGCCGGCGGCTTCCTGCCGACCATGCACCTGTTCACGCCCGGCTCCACCACGAAGGTCGTGATCATGGCGGCCGCGCTCGACGAAGGCGTCGTGGAGCCGTCGACCATGTTCGACACCCACGACGGCCACTACCGCATGGAGTCGCGCGTCATCCGCGAGGCGGAAGGCGCCCTGACCGGACGCATCAGCGCGTCGCAAGGTCTCGCGTACTCGATCAACGCCGTCCTCGTTCAGATCGGCGTGCGCGTTCCGGCCGAGAAACTGCACGCGCGCTTCCAAGCGCTCGGCTACGGTCGCGACCCGCAGAGCGGGCTCGGCGGTGAGCGCACCGGACGCATCCCGAAGCTGCCGTGGAAGCGCCAATTCGCGCACGCATCCGTCAGCTTCGGCCACGAGATGATGGTGAGCCTGTGGCAGCAAGCCGCCGCGCTCGCGACCGTCGTCCGCGGCGGCGAGTACCGGCCGCTCACGCTCGTGCGCGGAGTCGAGCAACGCGACGCGCGACACTTCGCTCCGCTCGCCGCGCCGCGCCGCATCTTCGGCGCGGAAGCATGTGCACACGTGCGCGAGATGATGTACATGGGTGCTCGCGAAGGAACGGGCAAGAAGGTGTACTGCGACGGCATCGTGATGGGGACGAAGACCGGCACCGCGCAAAAGGTTCCCGGTGAAGTGTGTCTGCACGTCGAGCTCGCCCACAACCGCGAGCACCACTGCAACGGCGCGCGTGCGTGCCGCGCCAAGCTCGCGAGCCAGCGCGTACACAAGAGCTCCTGCTACACGTCGTCGATGTGCGCGTTCGGACGCCTGCCGAACAGCGACCGCGAAGTGCTCGTGCTCGTCGTCGTCGACGAGCCGCGCGGCGGGAAGAAGTATGGCAGCGACGTCGCGGGTCCCGCGGCGATCGCGATCCTGCAAGAGGCGCTCGGGTACACGCGCGACGGCGCCCTTCCGCAGACCGAGCCCGTCGCAGGCTTCACGCTGCTGGAGACTGCGAGCATCGAGCTCTCGGAAGAGCCTTGGTCGGAGGTCGCCAGTGCATCTCGCTGAACTGGTTCACGAGTTGGGGGGGTCCTGTTCGCCCGCCAGGGGCGACGGACCGAAGATCACCGGCGTCCATCTGGACAGCCGTCTGGCGGGCGCCGGTGATCTCTTTGCCGCTCTGCCCGGCACGCGTGACGACGGTGCGCGCTTCGCGCGCGACGCGGCGGAGCGCGGAGCGAGCGCGGTGCTGACGCCGCGCGCACTCGATCTGCCGTCGACGGGCGTCTCGGTGCCCGCGCAGTGGGTGCACCCCGACGCGCGTCGCGTCGCCGGCGTTGCGGCGATGCGCGTGTACGGCGAGCCCGCGCGTGACATGTTCGTGGTCGGCATCACCGGCACGAACGGCAAGACGACGACTGCGCACCTGACCGGACAGCTCCTGCGCCGCGCCGGCCGCCGTCCGGCCGTGCTCGGCACCGCCGGCAATCGGCTCGCGGACGATGTGCTGCGCCCGACCGGACACACGACCCCCGACGCGCCGCAATTGCAGCGCTTGTTGCGCGATCACCGCGAACTCGGCGGCGATTGCGTCGCGATGGAGACGTCGTCGCACGCGCTCGACCAGCAGCGCACCGCCGGCCTCGCGTTCGACGTCGGCGTGTTCACGAACCTGACGCGCGATCACCTGGATTACCACCACGACCTCGAGGGCTACGCCGCGGCGAAGGAGCAACTCTTCGCGAACCTGCGGCCGGGCGGCTCGGCCGTGCTCAACGCCGACGATCCGACTTCGGATCGCTTCGCGAAATTTGCGGAGCGCCACGGCGCACGCGTCTTCAAGTACAGCGCGCGGTTGCGCGGTGACCTGTGTGCCTCTCAGCTCTCGACCGATCTGTCGGGGTCGCGTTTCGTCCTCTCCGGGATGGGGATCTCGAGAACGAAAGTCGCGATCCCGCTGATCGGCCGGTTCAACGTAGAGAACGCACTGGCCGCCGCCGCCGCCGCGCTGCTCTCGGGGGCGAGTCCTTCCTCTGTATTGGAGGGGCTCGCCTCTGCGTCCAGCGCGCCCGGCCGCCTCGAAGCGGTCGACATGGGCGACGTCCCGTTCCGCGTGCTCGTCGACTACGCGCACACCGAGGCCGCGCTCGAGAACGTCTGCCGCGTGCTGCGCCAGAGCTTGTCGCACGCGAAAACGCGCCGCGGACGGCTGATCGTCGTCTTCGGCTGCGGCGGCGATCGCGACACCGGTAAGCGCGCGCCGATGGGGCGTGCCGTGAACGAGTTCGCCGACATCGCGATCGTGACGAGCGACAACCCGCGCAGCGAGGATCCCGCCGCGATCGCCGCTGCGATCGAAGCCGGGATGCAGCCGCAACAAGCCGAGCGCGTGGTCGAGCTCGACCGCCGCCGTGCGATACAGATCGCGATCGAGCGCGCCGCGCCGGGCGACGTCGTGCTGATCGCGGGCAAGGGACACGAGACGACGCAGACCATCGGGTCCGCGGTGCTCGCATTCGACGACCGAGAGGTCGCAGCCGAGGTTTCGCGATGAAATGTGAAGTCCAAGACGTCGTCGACACGACCGGCGCGGTGCTCTCGCGCGGTGACGCGCACCGCGAGGTGCGCGGCATCAGCACGGACACGCGCTCCCTGTCGCGCGACGAGTTCTTCTTCGCGCTCTCCGGGCCCAATTTCGACGGCAATCGGTTCGCTGCCGAGGCCGCCGAGCGGGGTGCCGCGGGGCTCATGCTCTCGGACGAAGGCGGCGCACCCCCGCCGGCGCTCCGGGACTTGCCCCGCGACACCCCGGTTCTCTTCCACCGCTCGCCGCGACAAGCGCTGTCGAGCTTGGCGGCTTGGCATCGCAGCCAGCTCGCTGCGCCGGTGATCGGTGTCACCGGCTCGTGCGGCAAGACGACCACGAAGAACATCCTGGTCGACCTCTTGTCGTCACGCGCGCGCGTCGTCGGCTCGCCGAACTCGTTCAACAACGACATCGGCGTGCCGCACACGCTCTTCCTCGCTGACCGCTCGACGGAGGCGGTGGTGGTCGAGATGGGCACGAACCATCCCGGCGAGATCGCGGGCTTGTGCCGCACCGCGCAGCCGACCGCGGGCATCATCACGAACATCGGCGCCGCACACCTCGAAGGCCTGCGCTCCGTCGACGGTGTCGCCGCGGAGAAGGGCGCGCTGGTCGAGTCGCTGCCCGCGGACGGCTTCTGCGTGCTCAACGCCGACTGTCGTTGGACGCCCTCGCTGCGCGCGCGCACGCGGGCGCGCGTCCTGACGTTCAGCGTCGACGGCGACGGCGATCTGAACGCGAGCGACGTGTGGTTCCACTCGAGCGGCACGACGTTCCGGCTCGACGGCCGCGAGATCACCTCGCCGCTCCTCGGACTGCACAACGTCCAGAACCTGCTCGCCGCGCTGGCCGCGTGCAGCGGACTCGGGCTCGCGCTCGACGAAGTGCTGCCGGCGGTGTCGAAGCTCAAGCCGTCGCGCCGCCGCCTCGAGCGTCTGCAAGCGGGCGGCATGACGGTGATCGACGACAGCTACAACGCGAATCCGGAGAGCGCGCGCGCGAGTGTGCGTGTCCTCTCCGGCCTGCACGGACACACGCGCCGCGTGCTCGTCCTCGGAGAGATGCTCGAGCTCGGCGAACTCGCGGCCGAGCTGCACCACCGGATCGGTTCCGAAGCCGCGCGCGCGGGACTCGATCTCGTCGTCCTCGTGGGTGACCTGTGCCGCGCGAGCGCGGCGGGTGCGCTCGAGAGCGGACTCGCACCGGACCGCGTCGTGCACGTCGCGGACACGGACGAAGCGATCGCGCGCGTGCCGAGTTTGCTCGCGGCCGGCGATGTCGTGCTCGTCAAGGGCAGTCGGCGCACGGGGCTGGATCGCCTCGTGTCGCACCTCCTCACGTTGAAACAGGAGGACGCGGCGTAGGTCGAGCGCGTCCAATCAGGGGGGAATCGGTGGAGGGGAAGAAGAGCGCGCGCGGCGTCGTCGTCGCGTCGGCCCGAGCGATCGCGCGGCTTGCCGCGCGTCGCGAGTTTCGCGTGATCGGTGCGATCGCGCGGCCGGTTGCGCGTCGCGGAGGTGCGTCGTGATCCCGGGCATCCTCGACGAGTGGCTGTCGCTGCGCTTGTTCGGCTACATCACGTTTCGCGTCGCTATGGCCGCGCTCACGGCCTTCGCGTTCGCGTTGTGGTGGGGACGGCCGACGATCGCTTGGCTCCAGCGCCACAAGGTCGGCGAGGACGTGACGAAGACCGACTCGAAGGAGCTCGCGCAGCTCTCCGAGAAGATGGGCAAGAAGAACACGCCGACGATGGGCGGGAGCTTCCTCGTCGCGGCGCTGCTCGCGTCCGTGCTCCTGTGGTGCCGGCTCGACAACTTGCACGTCGTGCTCGCGATCTTCCTGACGGCCGGCTTCGCCGCGGTCGGCTTCGTCGACGATTTCAAGAAGCTCAAGATCGCGAAGTCGAAGGGTCTGACGCCGCGCGCGAAGATGCTCGGTCTGTCGGTGGTGACGCTCTCGGCGCTCTCGGCGCTGTGCTACTTCGCCGTCGCGACGGGCCGGCCGACGCTGCTCGCGCTGTATCCGCCGTTCTTCAAGGACGTGAGCCTCTCGCTCGCGGTGATCGGGCCGCTCGGGTGGCTCCTGTTCGTGTTCTTCGAGTGGCTCGTGATCGTCGGCACGTCGAACGCGTGCAACATCACGGACGGACTCGACGGTCTCGCCGCGGGCAGCATGGTCATCTCCGGCCTCGCGCTTTCGGTGTTCTGCTACATCACCGGACGCGCGGACATGACGAGCTACCTGAACCTGCCGTACGTCGCGGCAGCTTCCGAGATGGCCGTCGTCGGCGGCGCGCTGTGCGGCGCGTGCATGGGTTTCCTCTGGTACAACGCGTTCCCCGCGAAAGTGTTCATGGGGGACTCGGGATCCCTGCCCCTCGGCGGACTGATGGGCTGGATGGCGATGGTCGCGAAGCAGGAGCTCGTGCTCCCGCTGATCGGCTTCGTGTTCTTCGCCGAGCTCTTCTCCAGCTGGCTGCAAACTTTCTGGTTCCGCCGCAGCGGTGGACGCCGCTTGTTCACCGTCGCGCCCGTGCACCACGGGCTGCAGTTGAAGGGCGGCATCTTCCAGCCCGGCGCAGCGCCGTGGCACGAGGTCACGATCGTCGTGCGCGCGTGGATCATCGCCGCAGTGTGCGCGTTGGCGAGCTTGTCGCTGATCAAGGTGCGCTGATGGCGAGATTCCGAGGCAAGACACCGCTGCCCGACGGGGTCGAGGTCCCGCGCGAGCGGCAGCTCACGCTCGTCGAGCGCTTCGACTCGTTCGCGCGCCGCGTCGAGTCCGCCGATCCGTCGAAGCCCGCGATCGCGCTCTTCTGTGCCGTTATGGCGCTCTCGGCCCTCGGTCTCTTGATGCAGGCGAGCCACGCGGCGACGACGCTCTCCGCGGATCAATTCTGGGGCCAGTTCGGATCGCAGGTGCGCTTCCGCATCGTCGCGATCGTGGCACTGCTCGTCGGCTTCCGCCTCGGACCGAGCGGATTGCGCCGCTTCATTCCGGCGCTGTGTGTGCTGAGCGCGCTCGCGCTGGTGCTCGTATTCGTGCCGCCGTTCGCGGATCCGAAGAACGGCGCGCACCGCTGGCTGCAGATCCCGGGTACGGGCTTCTCGTTCCAACCATCGGAGCTCGCGCGCATCGTCGTGATCCTGTGGGTCGCCGACCGCTGCATCCGTCTCGGGCCTGCCGTGCGCGACCTGCGACGAGGTGTCGTGCCGATGCTCGCATTCGCCTGCGTGTTCTTCGGCCTGATCCTCGTCGAGACGGATCTCGGCAGCGCGATGCTGTTCCTCGCGTGCGCGTTCGGAACGATGTGGGTCGGCGGCGCGCAGTCGATGCACGTCGCTGGGCCGGTCGTCGGGCTCGGCGGATCCGCGTTCCTCGTGCTCGTCACGTTCGTGTCGTACGTGCGGCAGCGCCTGCTCATGTGGTTCGGCGCGTCGCAGAACAACCAAGTCGACCGTACCGCGGATGCGATGGCGAGCGGCGACTTCTTCGGCGTCGGGCTCGGACAAGGGCTCTTCCGCAATGCGCGCGTGCCGTACCTCGAGACGGACTACGTGCTCGCGCTCGTCGGGGAAGAGCTGGGGCTGTTCGGCGTGTGGCTCGTGCTCGCGTTGCTCGTCGCATTCATCTGGTTCGGCTTGCGCTTCGTGCTCTCCATCCGTGATCGCTACAGCGCACTGTGCGCGTTCGGTCTCTTGCTTTCGGTTGCATTGCAAGCGATGGTGCACGTGCAAGTCGTGACGGGGCTGGCGCCTCCCAAAGGCATGCCGCTGCCGTTCATTTCGCATGGCGGAACCGCACTCGTGGTTTCGTCGCTGGCGGTCGGAATCGCGCTCGGTGCTGCACGCTCGAGCGCCGCTTCCGCGCCCGCAATCGTTCCGTCGCAGCCGAGTGCCGGCGACGTTCCATCCGTCCTCCATCCGGAGCCGCGCGCGGCTCTCGAACCCTAGTCCTCCATCCCCGAGAACCTGATCCCATGCAACAGATCGAACGCTACGGCGTCATCGCGCTCGTCTTCCTGCTGGTCACGATCGTGGCCGTTTCCTTTTGGGGCGACAGCAAGTCGCCGAGCTTCTGGTCGCGCTTGACCGGCAAATCCGCGGACACGAAAGTCGCGCAGCTCGACGCCGAGAAGCCGGCCGATGCGCCGCTGCACGTGTCGGAGCGTGCGCTCGCGGATCCGCTTCCGCTGAGCCCCGTGGTCGAAGCCACGCCGGCGGACATGCTCGCCGGCGGTGTCGCTCCGGCTGCGACGAGCGACAGCATGCTCGCACCGCAGGGCGGCGCGAACATGCCGATGAGCACGCTGCCGAGCGGCGTCGGCACGCAAGCCTCGGAAGTGGCTCCGTACACGACTCACGTCCCGGCACCCGTCGTCGACGCGCCGATCTTCGCGAGCGGCGAGCCCCGCGTCGACGCGCCGAAGAAGGCCGCGGCGAACGCGACGTACACCGTGCAGAAGGGCGACAGCTTGGCGCGCATCGCCGCGCGCACGCTCGGTGACGAGCAGCGCTGGCCCGAGATCCAAGCTCTCAACGCGGGGCTCTCGCCGAAGAGCTTGCGTGTCGGCGCGAGGATCGTGCTCCCGGCCGACGCGAAGACGTCGACGGCCGCCGCGAAGTCGATGAAGGCCAGCGCGAACACCGCGCAGCCGGTTGCGAAGCAGAGCGACAAAGCCACGCCGCCCGCGAAGAAGAGCGGCCGCTCGTACGTCGTGAAGAGTGGCGACAGCCTGCGCGCGATCGCGCGCCGCGAGCTCGGCGACGAGAACCGTTGGAACGAGATCGCCGCGCTGAACCCGAGCGTCGATCCGAAGCGCCTCCTCGTCGGCAAGTCGCTGCGCCTTCCGTCCGGCTCGAACGCCCTCGTCGCCGCGAACGTCCCCGCGTCGACGCCGAGCAGCAAGCCGCGCGTGCGATGAGCGAGACTCTGCGCAACACGCTGCTCCTCGGTTGTCTCTTGATCGTGGGGCTCGAAGCTCCGCGCGCCGCACTGCTCGTGCTCGAGGACTTCGAAGGGCCGTATGCACCGCCGTCCGCCGCGCGCGCGGACGGCGTGCCGGACACGGCCGCGCGCATCGGCGCGTGGCTCTGGGCCGCGCCGCGTCTCGCGGCGGTGTCGTGCTTGCCGTGGACGCTCGGCAGGAGCCCGTTCCGTCCGTGACGCGGCACGCCGCCACACTCTCGACCGAAGCGCGCGCACCCGTGCGTTCGCCCGCCAGTGCAGCCGCAGGCGATCTGCGGCTCGCGCTCGCGGGCGGCGGCACGGGCGGGCACATCGTGCCGGGCTTGCACTTGCTCGAGACGGCGCGTGCGTGCGGTCCGCGCATCGGCGATGTCGTGTGGTTCACGTCGGGGCGCGCGATCGAGGACCGTGTGCTCGAGCGCTTGGAAAGCGATGCCGCCGGGAATGCGTTCGAGCGCGTGCGCTTCGCGCTCGAGCCGGCCGGCGGCGGTGCGCCAGCGAAAGGTGCGCTCGTCTGGCGCGCGCCGCGCGCGGTGTTCCTCGCGCGCGAAGCGCTCGTCCGCCACCGTTCGCAAGTGCTGCTCGGACTCGGCGGCTTCACGTCGCTGCCCGCCGTGATCGCGGCGCGCTCGCTGTCGATCCCGGTCGCGCTGCTCGAGATCAATGCCGTGCCCGGCAGTGCAACGCGCTGGTTGTCGCGCTTTGCGACGCGCGTCTATCACGCCTGGCGCGGCAGCGCGCGGGCGATGAACCCAAGCGGTGCACCGAGCGCGCAGCATCGGTGGATCGGCCCGCCGCTCGCGCCGGCATTTCGCGCCGGCGTCGTGCCCGATTCCGCGAGCGGCCGGGCGCGCGCCGCCGCCGCGCGCGCGCAGCTCGGGTTCGACGCATCGAAGCCGTTGCTCGTCGTGCTCGGCGGCAGCCAAGGCTCGAGCGCGCTCAACCGCTTCGTGCAGCAACACGGTCCAGCGCTCGTCGCGAGCGGCATTCAAGTGCTGCACCAGACCGGACCGGCGAAGGCGAGCGAAGCGTGCGCGCCGTTCAGCGGCTACCGCTCGGTCGCGTATGTCGACCCCGTGCTCACCGCGCTCTCGGCGGCCACGCTCGTGCTCACCCGCGGCGGAGCGTCGACCTTGGCCGAGATCGCCGCGCTGCGCCAGCCGTCGATCGTGGTGCCCTACCCGCACCACGCCGACCGACACCAAGAGAAGAACGCTCTGGAGCTCGAAGGCGGCACACGCATCGTCCAAGAGGAGCATCTCACGACCAAGCTCCGCGAGGAGATCGTCGCGTTGTGCGGCCCATCCGGCGCCGGTGAGCGCGAATCGATGTCGCGCGCGCTCTCCGCGGCTGTGCCGCTCGAGGGCGCGACGCGCTTGTGCACCGAGCTGTGCGAGCTCGCCGCTGCCGCCGCCGTGCGCGGCGCGGCCAGTCGCGCGTGAGTGCCGAACCGAATGGCCGCGACGCGCGTCCAACAACCCCAAGTCTTCCAATCTCTCCGCATCCACGACTCGAACGACTGCGCATGAAGCGTCTGCAATCCGAACCTCACCCCGCGCCGGCCAAACCTGCGTGCGACTCGCGTCCTCTCCCTCCGCTCGTGAGCGCTCCCGCATCCGCGAGCATTCCAGAGCGCGTGCACTTGCTGGGCGCCGGCGGCGCGGGCGTCTCCGGTGCGGCGCTGTTGCTGGCCGCGCGCGGTCACGCGCTCAGCGGTCACGACCGCGCCGACGGGCGCTTCGTACAGAGCCTGCGCGCGCTCGGTGTCAGCGTCGATCTCGGCCCGAGCGACGCGGCCGCGTTGCCGCCGGACGTCGAGCTCGTCGTGCGCTCCGCTGCGGTGCCGCTCGACGACGCGCAAGTCGTCGAAGCGAACCGGCGCGGCGTGCCGGTGCTCAAGTACAGCGACTTGCTCGGCCGCATCGCGCCGCCGCGGCGCACGCTCGCCGTCGCGGGCACGCACGGCAAGACGACGTCGTCGTGGATGGTGTATCACGCGCTGCGTGGCTTGGCGGAAGCCGCGGGTCGCGGCGCACCGGCGCCGAGCGCGCTCGTCGGCGGCGCGTGTCGCACCGTCGGCGCGAACGCAGTCGCGGGCGACGACGGCGGCTGGTTCGCGTGCGAAGCGTGCGAGTACGACCGCTCGTTCCTGCGCCTCGCGCCAGAAGGCGCGATCATCACGAACATCGAGCCCGATCACCTCGACTACTACGGCACGCTCGAAGCGATCGAGGAAGCGTTCGCGCGCTTCGTCGACAAGATCCATCCCGACGGCTTGCTCGTCGTCGGCAAGGACGTGCCCGATCGCGTCGTCGCCGCGAGCCCGTGCGCCGTGTGGCGCCTCGGCCGCGAGATCGAGATCGACTTGCGCGGCGAGAGCCACGGCTTCTTTCGCTTCCGGTTGCGCGGTCCGGGCTTCGCGACGCCCGAGGTGCACCTCAATGTGCCCGGCGCGTTCAACGTCGAGAACGCGGCGCTCGCGCTCGCGCTCTCGATCGGCCTCGTCGCGCGCAACTGGCATCTCGACGTCGAGCAAGCAGCCGCCGGTGCCGCGCGCGGTGTGCACCGCTACAAAGGCGCGGAGCGGCGCTTCGAGCCGTGGGGCACTTCCGGCGGAGTCGAAGTGATCCACGACTACGCGCACCATCCGACGGAAGTGCGCGCGACGCTCGAAGCGGCGCGGCGTGCGCTGCCGGGGAAACCGATCCACGTGCTCTTCCAACCGCACCAGCACAGCCGCACCGCGCGCTTCCTCGACGACTTCGTCGAGAGCTTGCGCGGCGCCGACCGCGTGGTCGTCGCGGACGTCTACGGCGCACGCGTGCACATCGACGTGCGCGGCGCGGGCTCGGAAGAGCTCGTCGTGCGCTTGAAGCGCGCGGGTCTCGATGCCGCGCACGGCGGCACGCCCGCCGAAAGTGTGAAGAAGCTGTGCGAGCGCTTGCCGTCCGGCTCGGCGGCGTTGATCCTGGGCGCGGGTGACATCGATCTCGTCAAAGATGACCTCCTTGAAGAGCTGGCCGTGCGCGGCGCGGCCGCGCGCCGAGCTCGCGGATAGAACCACGATGCACGTGGGCGGAGCAGTCGAATGGCTGCTCGAGCCCGCGTCGCCGCAAGAGCTCGCGGCCGCGATCGCGGCCGCGCGCGCGGAAGGCTACGTGCCGCGCATCCTCGGCGGCGGCGCGAACTTGATCGTCGACGACGGTGTTTTGCCGGGCGTCGTGATCACGACCGACCGCATGTCGCGCCTGTTCCGTCCGAGTGACCATGTCACCGCGGACGACGCGCTGCAGCACGGCAACGACGAGCTTTCCGCGCGTTTGATTCCGCTGCCGCGCGAAGTCGGTCTGCGCTTCGTCGCGTGGGCCGGTGTCACGCTGCCGAAGCTCGTGCGTTCCGCGGCGCAGATGGGTTGGAAGGGCGTCGAGTGTCTCGCGGGCGTGCCCGGCAACGTCGGCGGTGGCGTCGCGATGAACGCCGGCGGTCGCTACGGCGAGATGTGGGACGTCGTCGAGCGCCTGCTCGTCGTCGATCGCGACGGACGCCTCGTCGAGCTCGCGCGCGAGCAATTCCAGCCGACGTATCGCGATGCGCATCTGCGCGAGCTGGTGGTCGCGAGCGCCGTCCTGCGCTTCCAACTCGACACGCCCGCCGACGTGCAAGCGCGCGGGCGGCAGTACTTGCTCGAGAAGAACGCCGTGCAGCCGGTGACCGAGTGGTCGGCCGGCTGCGTGTTCAAGAATCCGCCCAAGGAGAAGAGCGACGGGCTCTCGGCCGGCCAGCTCGTCGAGCGCGCGGGCGGCAAGGGCCGTGTGCGTGGCGACGCGATCGTCTCGCCGCGGCACGGCAACTTCATCGTGAACCGCGGGCGCGCGAGCGCGACCGATGTGCTCGCGCTGATCGACGACGTGCACGCGCTCGTGCTCGAGAAGTCGGGCATCGATCTCGAGCGCGAGGTGAAGGTGATACGGCGTCAGTCACTCACTTCACTGGAGGGTGAAGTGGTGAAGTAGCAAGCTGTGATGCCCTGGCGGGGCGCAGGCCGAGGGCGCTGTTCTGGAACTCGGGCGTGTAGTTGAAGCGGATCGCCGAGCGCGCGCTCGAAGCGGCGTTGAAGAAGCCGCCGCCGCGGTTCACGCGGTTCTGGGCGCCCTCAGTGGGTACTACAGGATCGCGCTGCTGCACATCGGAGTAGTTGTCGAACCCGTCACGGCACCACTCCCAAACGTTGCCGTGCACTTCGTGCAAACCAAAGGCGTTCGCCGGGAAGCTTCCCACCGCGGCGTGCACCGCCCACCCGTCCTCCAACTCCGGCCAGTCCTTGATCTCCTGCCATGTCGCTCCTGCCCGCGCCGCGCTCTGATCCGCCAGATTCACGTTGCCACGCAAGCTCTCGCGATCCACTCCTGTCCACCAAGGACTGTCCGTCCCTCCTCGACAGCCGTTCTCCCACTGTGCCTCGCTCGGTAACGACAGGCCCAGCCTTGTCATCACCTCCACGCACTGCGTCCAAGTCACTTGCTCCACCGGGTGCAGCAAGTCGTGACGATGACCGGCGAGGTCAGTGCTCGGTCCGTACTGGCTCGGATTGCGACTCACGAAGCGCAACCACTGGCCCTGCGTCATCTCGTACTTCGACAGGAAATAGGGAGACAGCGTCACGTCGTGCACCGGTGACTCGGTGGAATCCGCCTGCGGGTCGTAGTTCGGTCCTGTCGGATCCGTGCTCTGCGCGCCCATCGCGAACGTCCCACCCGGGATCAGCACGAACACAAGACCCATCGACTCGCTCAACACGAGCTTGCCGTCCGCACCACGCAAAGCAGGCTCGCCCGTCTGCAAGTGCGCGAACTCCCACAGTCCCGACTCCGGATCCGCGCCAATCGGCAACAGACCAAGCTGCGGCGCCAGTTTCAGCCCACCGTACTTGGGGGATGAAGCAATCGCACCGATCGCTTCGTCCCAGCGCGTGCGCGCGTCAGGACCGCTCACACTTCGCTCGTCGATCGACGCCGCGAACTCAAGTCGCTTCGCAACGCCCCAACCGCGCTCCGCAGAGATCCCGCGCATCAGGCCCTGCTGATCGTCGCCGAACGCACTCAGCGCAGCCACCAGCTTCTCCATCTGCGCGTGCCACCAACGATCGTCGTCGTCAGCGAAACGCCAATTGCGGCGCTTCGACACTTCCGCTTCCAGCGCCGACACGTCCTGCGTCAACGAGTCACGTTCCTTGACCCGCTCGGCCCGCCCGTCGCCCTGCCAACGCTTCACCGCCGACTCGAGCTTCGCCACGTAGCCCTCGTACTCTGGCTTCTTCGCGGACTCGACCTCGTCTAGCGCCCGTCGCCCCTCCGCCAATGCCTCGTCGAATCGACCTAAGCGAAACAGAGCCCAAGCCAACGTGTCGCGATTCGCCGTGCGCTCTGTGTCGCTCGAAAGTGCGACGGCTCGCCGTGCGAGGAGCAGCGCCTTCACCTCCGACCCGTACACAGGCTTCTCCGGATCCACCAGCGTCCACGCCAAACCGTTCAATGCGTTCGCGTCGGCAGCTTGGGCGGAGACGAAGTTCGGAGTGTCGGTCGAGAGCTCCGCCTCGACACTCGACTCCGAAGGCCATGCCGCTTCGCCGAGCATGCGCGACAGCCACAAGTGCTGCGCAGCCTTCTGCTCCAGCTCGGCCAGGCGCGGATGGCTCTGTCTTTCAGCGTCCCGCTCCTCGTCGGTTTGCGGCAACGCACGCTGCTCGATCCCGACCAACGACTCACGAAACTCCGCGATCTTCGCCACCAGCGTCTCCGCCTTCGCCATCCACGCCCGATAGCGCTCCACCAACGCCGGCTCCGCTGGCCACAACGCGTCCGCCTCCGCGGTCAAGTCGTCCAACGTCTGAAACGCCGACAGTCGCAGCACGTTCGACTTCTCGCGCTTGGCAAGAGCTTCCTGCTCCTTCGCGGTCTGCTCGTTCGACTTGGCGATTCGCGCTTGCTCGGCCGTCTCGTCGGCGCGCCTCGATGCGAGCGCCGCGCTTTCGTCGGCGCGCGCTGCGTTTTGATCGGCCCGCGCCTTGAAGATCAGGCTGGTCGTCAATCCACCAGCGAGCAGCACAATTACGCCCGCGAGCGACGCCGCCAGCGGCTTGTTGCGCTGCACCCACTTCTTCGTCTCCGCCCAAGCGCCGGCTTCGTACGCGCCGACCACGCGGTGCTCCAAGTACGCGCGCAGGTCTTCCGCCAGCGCCAGCGTGTCGGCGTAGCGCTTCGACGCCTCGCGCGCCATCGCCTTCTCGACGATCGCAACGAGCTCGGCCGGCACTTCGCCGCGGATGTCGTGCAAGCGCTTCGGCGCCCCTTCGAGCACCGATTGCAGCACCGTGCGATTGCTGACCCGCACGCCCGCCGGGATGTACGGCGCGCGCCGCCCGAGCAACTGGTAGAGCAGCGCGCCCATCGAATACACGTCCGAGCGCGGACCGAGCTTCTCGATCTCGCCGCGCGCTTGCTCGGGCGACATGTACGCCGGCGTGCCCATCACGTCGCCGTCCATCGTCACGATGGGGGAATCGGAGAGCTCCTCGCGCTCGTCGCGCCGCTCGGTCTTCACCGAAGCGAGCGAGCTCTCGAACTCCGGCGCGATGCGGATGTCGTGGCGGTCCTTCTGGCCCAGCACGCGCGCCAGGCCCCAGTCCATCACGTACACCTCGCCGAAGTTGCCCACCATGATGTTCGCGGGCTTCAGGTCGCGGTGGATCACGCCCTTCTTGTGCGCGTAGGCCATCGCTTCGCACGCGCGCAAGATCACCGAGAGAGCGCGCGTCTCGTTCCAGCCTTCTTTCGACTCGAACACGAGATCGAAGACGTGCTTCAAGTCGCGCCCCTTCACGAGCTTCATCGTGAAGTACACGCGGCCCTCGCTGTCGAGACCCAGCTCGTGCACCGGCACGATGCCCGGGTGATCGAGTTGGCCCGTCACCTGCGCTTCCTCGAGGAAGCGTGCGAGCTGCGTCGCGTCGACTTGCGGTGTACCGCCGCTGGCCGGCGAGTCGCCGCGGCCCAGGATCACCTTCATCGCCAGATGCCGGCGCAAGTCCGCGTCCCACACGCGCAGGATCGCGCCCATCCCGCCGCGCGCGACCTCGCCTTCGAGGGTGTAGCGCGACTCGTTCAGCGAGTGCTCGGACAGCCGGCGCAAGAGCTCGCTCGACGCGCCGCTCGGCGTGCGGCCCTCGTTGCTCGCGGCCGGTGCGTCGAGCGACACCTCCGGATCCACGCCCGCGCCATACTTGGCGCGCAGGCGTGCCGCGAAAGAACGTGGACTGTCACGTCCGGGCGGGGGAGCTCCCGAGCTTGCGGTCATGGCGAGCGAGGCGGACAGCATAATCGCGGCGCTGTACGCGCGCGATCTCCGCCGCCGCGAGGAAGTGTAATCGCGACGAGCGACGAGCTCGAATCGTGCGTCAGCCTTCGCGGTCCTGGATCGCTTTGAGCTTCGGCGCGAGCGCCGCGAGATCTTCGCGCACGGTCTGCCAGATCGTCTCCAATCGAGCCCCGAAGTACTCGTGGACCAGGACGTTTCGCATGGCGCGCATCTTGTGCCAATCGATGTCCGCGTACCGCTCTTCGATCTCCTTGGGAACGAAGCGAGCCGCTTCGCCGATGATCGTCGGGTTGTAGTAGACGGCTTCCAACGCCGTCGTGCTTTGTCGGAACTGCGCCAGGTCGAGACGCTTCGTGTAATCCTCGATCGTCGAGATCGCGAGCAGGATGTCCTCGATGCGGAACAACCAATCTCTATGCGGCACGAATGGCCTCGCTCAGGATCCGATCGCGCATCTTGGGCGGCAGCGCTTCCGGCTCAGCCAGATCGACGTTCGTTCCCAGGATCTCCTCCAAGTAGAGCTTCAACCCGATGAACGCGAACAGGCCGACGGGCTTGTCGAATTCGACCAGGCAATCGACGTCGCTGTCGGGTCGTGCTTCGTCGCGCGCGATCGCGCCGAGAGATCGAGGGGAGTCCTTGGTCGCCTGTCCAAACCTGGGCTGGACTTCTCGCCCGCGTTCCCTCGGGAGCACGCGGAACGCGGCGTGCCAGGTCGGTACGCCGCGCAACGTTTTTCCCGCGCAGCAGAGACAGATGTCTCAGCTCAAAGCAGCTCCGCAGTTCGTGGGGCCCTTTCCGCTCTCTACGCTCCGTCACTCGGTCAGCCACTTGAGGGACAGACGTACGGTCTCAGGCACGTTCCTCCACGATTCCAGCAGCGACGCGGCGTTTCGCGGAGACTCCGCTGCAATCGTGGAGGAACGTGCCTGACACCGTACGTGCATCTCAGCGCCGCGCCGGCAGCGTGAACGTGATCGTCGTCCCACGACCTTCGACGCTCGCCACGCTCACGCGGCCTGCGTGCGCGTCGACGAACGTCTTCACGATCGCGAGGCCGAGGCCGCTGCTGCCCGCGCGCTCGGGATCGCCTTCGCCCTTCTCGAACACCGACTCGAGCAGCGCGGCTGGAATGCCGGCTCCGTTGTCGCTCACGGTGCACAGGGTCGCGCCGTCATCCGCGCTCACGCGCGCGGCGATGCGCACCTCGCCGCGCGGCGTGTACGTGATCGCGTTGGCGATCAAGTTCTGGAAGATGCGCCGCACGAGGCTCGCATCGGCGTACACGACGAAGTCGTCCGGCACCTCGTTCACGAGCGTGGTGCTCGACTTGCCGGCGACCGGGTGCAGGTCGTGGACGAGCGCTTCGACGAGCGGCCACAAGTCGAACGAACGTCGCTCGAGCTTCACGCCGGTCTCGGTCGTCACGTTGCGGTTCTCGTCGAGCACCTTCGCGACGAGCTCCTCGAGCTGGTAAGCGTTGCGGCGTAGCGCCTTGATCATGCGCGCGGTCTCCGCGTCGCCGCTGGGCGGATGCTTCAGCTCGAGCACGCGCGCCGACATGGCGATCGCGTTCAGCGGCGTGCGCAGGTCGTGCGCGACGAACGCGAGGTACTCCTCGCGCCGCTGCTGGATCTCGAGCGCGCGCCGCGTCGCGAATGTCGCGACGGCGACTGCGATCGCGCCGTCCAGCACGCGGTTCAGGATCCGGAACGGCGGACCCTGCAGCCGCACGTTGCTCGCTTCCGCGAGATCGTGGATGCAGCCGCGCAGGATGTTGTACTCCGCGACCACTTCCTCGATGTCGTAGCCGTCGACCACGCGCTGCGATCCGTGCTCCGGCGAGCTGCCGTCGCGCAGTGCCTCGGCGATCGTCGCGTCGGAGCCGGATTCGAGCGCGTCCGCGAGCTCGTCGAGCAACGCGGGCAAGTGATCGTTCAGCGTCGGCGCGTCGAGATGCCGCGCCGACGGCAATTCGCGCACGCGCTCGCGCCAGCGTGCGAGCAAGGCCTCGCGTTCGTTGCGGACGAGCACGGCCAGGCGACTGAGGTCTTGAACCGTCATGGGTGTTTCGAGCAAGCGGCGGATCGACACCGCCGAGTGCGCGCACTGCGGCCAGCGATCGTCTGCCACGACGCTGGCCGGGCAGAACGATACCGGCCGCGCCGGGACGCCGCCAGAAGACCTCCGCCCCGCGACGGCCGCCGACTTCAGAGTCCGAACGAGCGTGCCAGATGCGACCACTCCCTTCAGAAGTTCGCCGGCGGTCTTCCTTCCGAGGCCTCGGCAACGCGGCTATCTTTCTCGCGCGCCGTTTTCGCGGACCGGCGCAGCCGCACGTCTCAGGTCGAGGCGCGCAGCGAGACTGCCGCGTGGAGACAGTGATGTCCCAGTCCGACGCTCCGCAGGTCGTGGAGCCCTTTCCGCTCTCTACTCTTCGCCACTCCACCAGCCACTTGATGGCGTCCGCCGTGGCGAAGCTCTTCCCCGGCGTGCAGTTCGGCTTCGGCCCTTCGATCGAGCACGGCTTCTACTACGACTTCGATTTGAAAGAGCCGCTCTCGGACGCCGACCTGCGCAAGATCGAGAAGGAGATGGCGCGCATCGCCAAGCGCTCGCCCGCGATCGTGTGCCACGAAGTGACGCGCGAGCAAGCGCGCGAGCGCCTCGAGAAGAC
Source organism: Planctomycetota bacterium (assembly GCA_046160865.1). GTDB lineage: Bacteria > Planctomycetota > UBA1135 > UBA1135 > JBJXHG01. Next base: position 21,307 of record JBJXHG010000051.1, read on the forward strand.
CGGGCAGGCGTACAAGGTCGAGGCGCTCGACCTGATCCCCGCGGACGAGAAGATCACGTTCTACGGCCACGGCGAGTGGGAAGACCTGTGCGAAGGTCCGCACGTCGACCGGCTCGATCGCCCGTTCGCTTTCAAGTTGCTCAACGTCGCGGGTGCCTACTGGCGCGGCGACGAGAAGCGCCCGCAGATGCAGCGCATCTACGGCACCGCGTTCTGGTCGCAAGCAGCGCTCGACGCGCACTTGAAGTGGCTCGAGGACGTGAAGGAGCGCGACCACCGCCGCCTTGGCACCGACCTCGACTTGTTCAGCGTGCACGGCGACGTCGGCGGCGGATTCATCTTCTGGCACCCGAACCTCGGCGCCGTGCGGCGCGCGCTCGAAGAATTCTGGTGGGAAGAGCACACCCGCCGTGGCTATCGCGCGGTCTACACGCCGCACGTCGCGCGCGAAAACCTCTTCGCGATCTCGGGCCACCTCGAGAACTACGCCGAGATGATGTACGCGCCGATGGAGATCGAGGACCAGCCGTATCGCGTCAAGCCGATGAACTGTCCTGGTCACATCATGATCTACAAGACGCGCGGTCGCAGCTATCGCGAGCTGCCGTTGCGCTGGGCCGAGCTCGGCACGGTGTATCGCTACGAGCGCTCCGGCGTGCTGCACGGCATGCTGCGCGTGCGCGGCTTCACGCAGGACGACGCGCACATCTTCTGCACGCCCGAGCAGCTCGCGATCGAGATCGCGGGCGTGCTCGATCTCGTGCACACCGTGCTGTCGACGTTCGGCTTCGAGTACACGGCGTATCTCGCGACGCGACCCACGGAGAAGTCGATCGGCGAGCACGAGGTGTGGAAGATGGCGACCGCGGCGCTCGAGAAAGCGGCCTCGATGCGCAACATGCCGCTCGAGCTCGACGAGGGCGGCGGCGCGTTCTACGGCCCGAAGATCGACTTCAAGATCCGCGACGCGCTCGGCCGCGAGTGGCAGAACTCGACCGTGCAGTGCGACTTCAACCTGCCCGAGCGGTTCGATCTCACCTACACCGACTCGGACGGCAAGCAGAAGCGGCCGATCATGCTGCACCGCGCGATCCTCGGCAGCATGGAGCGCTTCGTCGGCGGCTTGATCGAGCACTTCGGCGGACGCTTTCCGTTCTGGTGCGCGCCGGTACAAGTCGCGGTCATCCCGATTCGCGAGGACCACGCGCCGTATTGCCGCGAGCTCGAGAGTCGCTTGCAGAGCGAGCTCTTCCGTGTCGACGCGATGCTCGACGCCGGGCACATGAACAAGAAGATCAAGGAAGCGCAGCAGCAGAAGGTGCCCTTCATGCTGATCGCGGGCGAGCGCGAAGCCGCGGAGGGCACGGTCGCCGTGCGCCGCCGCGACACGCGCGACCAGGACGTGATGCGCTTCGACGACTTCTTGAAGCTCGCGCGCGAGCTGCGCAAGACGCGCGCGCTGGATCTCGGCGAGGCGACTCGAGTAACGTGACGAGGGAACCTGCTATGGGCTGGCGCCCGCTGTCTGCGCGGCAGAGTTCCGAGGAATCGGATTGGGATGTCTTGCATGAGGGAGTGCCAGAATGGTTGGTGGCTCCGCTCCAGCACTGGGTGCGAAGCGGTGTTCAAGCCCTGTCGCGCACTGCATCGATCAGCACGGTGTGCTTGAGAGTCGGAAGCGCGTGTCGAATCGTGCTCCCGACGAGTGGCACCGACTACGATTGCATGAGAGTTGTTGCGAATGTTGTGGGCGCGGATGACCGGGAGGCGCTGGATGTCCTTGATTTTCTCATTCACAACCTCCACGCATACTCGGTCCAACGAGGCGGATATGCGGACATGTTCGACGCGCTCCAGCTGATTGTGGAGCTGGATTCTCTCCTCATATCCGGTGGATCGATGTGGCGCGTCGACCGCACGCTTGACGGTGGCCCCGGTCTTGCGCGCAGAGTAAGTCCCGCTCATCAGGCAGCGTTCGAACGCGCGATAGACAGCAATGGATACCACGCAGACTGTTTGCGGAAAGCTTGGACGTCCGCGTACTCGCGTGACCCGAATCCGAGCGCGAGCCTCGCTCACACGATCAAGGCTTTGGAGTCGATCCTGGCTCCCGTCGTGCTGCCATCCGACAAGAGAGCCACGCTCGGACGAATCATCGGCACGCTCAAGAATCAAACAACGCAGTATCGCTATCACTTGGATACGGAGTCCGGCAGCGATGGATTGCGCAGTATCACAACGCTGCTTGAGGGTATCTGGACTTCCCAGACAGATCGTCATGGCACGAGTGACGCAGGATCGCAAAAAGAGATTGGTCTCGGCGTGGCAGAAACAGCGCTTCACCTCGCCCTTGCGATGGAATGTCTGGTCCGAATCGGCGGCTTGACGAAAGTGCGCTAGAGCCCTCGCGGTGGTTCACGAGAATCGACGCAGTGGCGCGCACGACCGCATCGAGTGCGCGCTCGGCGACATCGTTCACGAGCGCGTCGACGCGCTCGTGAACGCCGCCAACGCGCGTCTCGCGGGTGGTGGCGGTGTCGACGGAGCGATCCATCGCGCGGCGGGACCGGAGCTGCTCGCCGAGTGCCGGCGCCTCTACCCCGGCGGTTGTCCGACCGGCGACGCGTGCATCACGTCCGGCTTTCGTTTGCACGCGCGGCACGTGATCCACGCCGTCGGTCCGGTGTGGCACGGCGGTGCGCGCCGAGAACGCGAGCTGCTCGCGCACGCGTACTCGCGCTCGCTCGAGCTGTGCGCGCAGCACCGCGTGCGCACGGTCGCGTTCCCGGCGATCTCCGCGGGCGCGTACGGCTATCCCAAGGACGAAGCGGCGCACGTCGCGCTGTCGACGGTTGCGGCCGAGCTCGCGGGCTTGCCCACGATCGAGCGCGTGCGCTTCGTGCTCTTCGACGCGATCATGCTGGCCGAGTTCGTTGCTGCGTTGAAACAGGAGAAGGAGAAGACTCGATGACGTTCGCCGATGCTTTCGATCCGTTCCGCTCGCTGCGCGCTTCGTGGAAGGTGTTGCGCGCGGCTCCGCTCGCGCTGCTCATCGGCGGCTTGCTGCTGTTCTTGACGGACCCGGGCGGATCCGGCGGCAACTTCGGCGGACAGTTTCAAAGGGAGTACGACCAGCACGCGGGCGACGTCGACGCCGCGACGCGAGCGTTCCTCGTGCTCCTCGCGGGAGCGGTAGGCTTCGGGCTGTGCTGCTTCGCGATCGGCGCGTTTCTCGTGCACTCGTGGATCTGGATCGGATTCGCGAACACCGTCGAGCGCGCGCTCCGGACCGGGAGCACCGAGGTCGGCGCGTTGTTCGATCCGCGCGGACGGATGCCGACGATGCTGATCACGCGACTCGTCGGTGGAGTGTTCGAGGCCCTGTGCTGGATCCCGCTCGGTCTTGCGATTGGCGCCGCGTTTCTGTTCCGCAGCAGCGAGGCGTTTCCGTTCGTCGCCGCGGCGCTCGCAGTGATCGGTAGCCTCGTCTCGTTCTGCATCTGGGCGTACGTCGGGCTCGGGCTCTCGCTCGCGAAGCCGATCGTCGCGCTCGAAGGTCTGCACCCGCTCGACGCGCTCAACAAGTCGTGGACGCTCGTGCGCGGGAATCGCCTAGCGCTCTTGTGGTTCTACATCGTCACCGTCGTCGTCGCGCTGTTTGGCTTCTGCCTGTGCTGCGTCGGCGCGTTCGGGACGTACACGCTCTTCTACACCGCGCGCGTCGAGAGCTATCTCTTGCTCACGCGCGGCGACGACATGAACGGTTGGTGGAGCAAGACGGGCCAGGCGCCGACGGCGACGAATGACGAGTGGGGGGCGAAGGGATAGGTGGGAGGGCGCGCTCGCGCGCCGAGCCTTCCAATCGAGAAAGCGCCGCGTCGACGGACCGCAATCGGAGCCTGCTTCGTACCATCGTCGTCGGGAGCACGGAGTCCCCAGGCATGCACACTCGCATTTTGTTTCGTGGTCTCGCGTTGTCCGTCGCCGCGCTTGGGTTCGATGCCGCGCGCGCGCAATGCCCGTCGTGGGATCCAGGCTTCGGTTCCATCGGCGCCGACAACCTCGTGTACGACATGCTCGCGTTCGATGACGGCTCCGGCGCCGGGACGTCGCTCTTCCTCGGAGGACTCCTGTTGACCGCCGGTGGAACCGTCGTGAGCCATGTCGCGCGTTGGAACGGCACGACGTGGTCGTCACTCGGCACTGGAATCGGCGGGCCGATCTCGTCACGCGGCGTCTCCGCGTTCGCGCAGTTCGACGACGGAGCGGGCGACGCGCTCTTCGTGAGCGGTACGTTCGAAAGCGCGGATGGCGTGAGCTGCCGCAACATCGCGCGTTGGGACGGCAGCGCGTGGTCGCCGCTCGGTAGCGGAATCACAGGCGGAGTCGGAACCGGCGTGGTAGCGCTCGTTGTCTTCGACGACGGCTCTGGACCGGCGCTCTACGCCGGCGGCACGTTCAACACTGCGGGTGGAACGGCCGCCGCGAACGTCGCGCGCTGGGACGGCAGCAACTGGTCGGCGCTCGGTAGCGGAACCAACGGCGCCGTCTACACGCTGGCGGTGTTCGACGGCGGGTCCGGCCCCGCGCTGTACGCCGGCGGACGATTCACGGTGGCTGGCGGCGTCACAACCGGGTACGTCGCGCGCTGGAACGGGACGAGCTGGTCCGCCGTCGGCCCCTTTGGCTCCGAGACCGGTTGTTGCTCGCGCGTCATGACGCTCGCGGCGCTCGACGACGGCAGCGGACCGGCGCTCTACGCCGGCGGCAGGTTCGCCCACGCCGGAAGCGTGAACGCGAACTCCCTTGCGAAGTGGAATGGCTCGGCGTGGTCGGAGGTCGGAGGTGGCTTTGCCGGCACGATCGATTCGCCGACCAGCAGCGATCACCGCGTGAGCTCCCTGCGTATGTTCGATGACGGCTCGGGCCCCGCGCTCTTCGTCGGTGGCAACTTTCGGCGCGTCGGAGCGCTGACCGTCAACGGTGTCGCGAAGTGGAACGGCTCGAGCTGGTCAGGCGTCGGGGCCGGCTTGTATCCGGCGAGCTCGCCGACCGCCGTGGAGTGCTTCGAGGTCTTCGACGACGGCCTCGGCGGTGGGCCGAAGCTGTTCGTCGGTGGCTACTTCCACGGCGTGAGCGGAGTGCCGGCGCGCTACATCGCGAACTGGAACGGCAAGCGTTGGAAGTATCTGCCCGGCAGCGCGACCGGACTCGACGGCGCGGTGCGCGCGCTCGAAGAGTTCGAGGACCGCTGCGATCCCGGTCCGTCGTTGTATGCCGCGGGCCAGTTTCAGACGGCGGGGTCGCTGCCGGTGAAGAGCATCGCGCGGTGGAACGGGAGTCAGTGGTCGAGCCTCGGCACGGGCCTCGAGCAATCCGGCACCGAAGCCGTCGGCTACGCGCTTTGTGAATACGACGACGAGCTCGGCGCCGGACCGATGCTCTACGCCGGCGGCACGTTCGAGTTCGCGGGCGGAGTTCCGGCGAACAACATCGCGCGCTGGAACGGCTCGGCGTGGTCGAGCCTCGGCTCCGGCATCCCGGGTGGACTCGTGCACGCGCTCGCGGTGCACCGCGACGTTGCCGGCGGCCAGCCGGCGCTCTTCGCCGCGGGCCAGTTCTTCACGGCGGGAGGTGTTCCCGCGCGCAACATCGCGCGCTGGAGCGGGACCGCGTGGTCAAGTCTCGGTGGTGGGCTCGCGGGTAGTGGCGCCGACACCGTGCGCGCGCTCGCGGTGTTCGACGATGGCTCGGGACCGATGCTCTATGCCGGCGGTTCGTTCGCGCAGTCGGGCGGAATCACCGCGATCGGCCTCGCGCGTTGGACGGGCACGCAGTGGCAAGAAGTGGGCGGAGGCGTGACGCCGTACGTCGCTGCGCTCGCGGTGTTCGACGACGGCTCGGGCGGTGGGCCGGCGCTTTACGTCGGAGGCAACTTCGAATCCGTCGGCGGCATCCCCGCGCACAACGTCGCGCGCTGGGATGGACAAGCGTGGTCTGCACTCGGGAGCGGGCTCGCTGGGTCTTCGGGAGGTAGCGCCGTCCGGTCACTGAGCGTGTTCGACGACGGTTCGGGCAGTGGACCCGCGCTGTACGCGGGCGGCGAGATCGGCTACGTCACTCTCGGCAACCCGAACGGCGTTGCGAAATGGGACGGCACCGCGTGGTCTCCGCTCGGAAGCGGCACCACGGGGACGCACTCGACACCAGCGGTGTGGGCGCTCGTGCCCTTCACGTTCGGCGACACCACGAGCTTGTTCGTCGGCGGAGACTTCACGATCGCCGGCGGCAATTCGTCGCGCGGGATCGCGGCGTGGCGCGGATGCGCCGGACCCGGCACGCCGGGCACGGGCTTCTGCTTCGGCGACGGCTCACTCACGACGCCGTGTCCGTGCGCGCCGCCGGACTTCGTGCCGAATCCGAGCGGTGATCCCGACGCCGGCTGCGCGAACTCGTTTCACCTCGGTGGAGGTCGGCTCGTCGCGTCCGGCAGCGCGCAGCAGGACACCGTCGTCTTGTCCGCCGATCACATCTCGCCCAGCGCGTTCTGCTTCTTCTTCAGCGGCACGAGCGAAGTGCCGGCCGGCATCGCGATCGGCGACGGCGTGCGCTGCGTCGGCGGCGCGCTTGTCCGTTTCGGCTCGCAGTACAGCGTGTGTGGCACCGCGCTGTATCCGAACGAAGCGATCGGCAGCACGCGCCCGCTGTCGTACGTCAGCGGCACGTTCGCCGGCAGCGCAGCGACGCGCAGCTACCAGTGCTACTACCGCAACGCCGCCGCGATGTTCTGCAGCAGCGCGACGACGAACCTGACGAACGCGGTGCGGATAACGTGGAACTGACGTGAGCCGCGCGCGGAGTCAACGCCGCGGCGGCCACCGCACGACGATCTCGCGCGCGGAGTCGACGCGCAACTCGAACGCGTTGGCGTTGCTCATGCCGGAGGGAACGAGCCGCAGCGTCGCGCCGACCGGGATCGAGGGGAATCGGCGGCGTCCCGGCGCCTCGTCGACGTACACGAGCTCGTATCGATCGTCGGGTCCGAACACATCGCGGTACGGACCGATCGCCGCGAGGCGCGCGCACGGCATGGCGACGCCGGGTGAATCGGTCACGACGACGACATCGGCGCCGTCGAGTCGCGCGACGACTTGCACCGCGTCCTTCGGCACGTCGGCGACGTACGCCGCGTAGTAGCTCCAACCGGTTGGGTCCGTAAGCAGCGTCGCTCGGTCCTTCGGCGCTCCGAGCAAGAAGAGCGCGGGGCCCGCATCGAGTTTGGGCGCGAAGTACTTCGTCCGGTCCCCGGGTTTCGTGGTGAGCCAAGCCTCGCCGCCGGAAGAGAACGACATCCCGTAGTACCACTCGGTGAAGAAGGCTCCGCTTCGCTGCACGAGGACGTGCACCATGCCAGCATCCGGATCGACGTCGATCTCGACGGTCTCGCCCGCTCGAACGATCACGTGCCGGCAGAGCGCTGCGTAGGACGTCGTCGCGGATTCGTCGATGTGCACATTGAGGTCGTACTCGCCGGGAAACAGCTCGTCGAAAGTGAATCGCCCTTCCGCGTCGGACTTGGTCGTGAGGCTCGCCGAGCTCCACGCACCGACTCGAGATCGGATGGGCACGGTCGCCGATACGACCGGCGAACCGTCGCGATGCACGCGACCGACGATGCGACCGAGCGCGGCGCCGACGAAGTTCAGCTCGATGCTGGCATTTGAGCGCACGTCGACAGTGCGAGCCTCGTGGGAGAAGGGGCCGAGCGAGACGGGATACACGGTCCAGCGCCCGGGCGACCGGTGCTCGAATCGAAAGCGCCCTTCCTCGTCGGACAGGGTCTGTGTGATGTCCGCTTTCCAACGGCGGAACGCGGCCGGCATGGCCGCGATCGGCACGCGTGCGACCGGCGCGCCAGCCGCATCCATGACGGTTCCATGGATGGTGCCGGGTGCGTCCTCCTCGGGCACGAGCGTCGTGGTCCGTCCGGCGACGAGCGTCACCAGCCCGAGCCGTCGCGGCGCATTGCCGAGGCCGTGCAGATACACCTCGTACATCCCGGGCAGAACCATCGGCAGGCACAGCGTCGAGCCATCCCATTCGAACGCCCTCGGACCGTACATGCTTCCGACATGGATCCCGTGCGAGGAAGAGGCGTCGTGCTGCTCGCCGTCCTGCGCGTGAGGATGCAAGCGTAGCTTGAACGAGTGCATCTGCGTCAGCGGCGCGTTCTCGATGCGCAGCTCTGCGAAGACGCCGTCGAGGCACACTTCCAACGTGTCGCACGGAACCGTCGCCGTTTGGCTGACGAGCAGCGTCCCGTCGGACACGATGTCGACTTGCACGTTGCCCGCCGGAACCTTTTCTGTCACGAGCCCCGCGTGCGGTACCGGCACCGAGCCGAGGAACTGGCCCTCGTGATGGATCCGCGCATGCACGCTCGCGTAGAGCGGACCCTCGGGTGCCGCGCTCGTGTAGACGTGCACCGCGAGCGTGTGCATCGCCCGCAAGCGGATCACTCCGACGTCGACGACCTCGGCGTCGATCTTGGTGTTGCGCGCGAGCTCTCCGAGCAACTCGATGCGCCATCGCACGTCTCCCCACGGCAGACCGCAGATCTCGAACCGGCCGTCGACATCGCAGTACGTGGGCTCGGGCAGCACACCGCGATCGTCCGGCTCGAGAGACTGCACCGCGACGCGCGAGCGCGTGATGGGCGCAGCGTGACCGGGGTGCTTGTACGCGGGAGTTCCGTCGCTCCACTGCAGCACGCCGCGGATGCAACCGTGCTCGAATGCGCGGAACTCGATTTCCTGGCGGCGCGACGACGAGGGAATCGTCGTCACGGCGGAGAGCGGCGCACCGACTTCCGACACGCCGACGCGCAGCGCGACGTCGCACGGCATCATGGCGAGCACGAGCTCGCCGTTCTCGTCCGTGCCGGACACGAGCTGCATCGCACTCGTCGCGCCCCTCCATTCCATGCGCGGCGAGTGGAACGCGGGCCACACGCGCGGCTGCCGAACTCCCGCGTCGTGCAGCAGCGTCGCCACCGGTGCTTCGAGATCGACTCGAACAAATGCGTTCGACACCGGCGATCCGTCTGGACCTCGCACGCGCACGAGCAGAGTGCCCGCGGTGTGCAGCGCGTACTCGATGTCCGCGTCGGCTCGTAGCGACTCGCGCACATCCGCGATTGGGAAGAAGCCGTCCGCGGATACTCCGATGTCGATGGGACCGTCGCGCGCCGGAGCGGTCGCAACTCCGTCGGCGTTCGTGGTCACGATGAGCTCTTCCTGCACTCCGCGCGCACGAACGGTGATCCGCGCGCCGGGGATTGGCTCGCGCGCGGGGAGCGCTACGACGCGGATGCGCGGGTCGAGCGCCGGTGGCGGTGCGGAAGTCTCGTGCGCCACACTGCGACCGGTGGCCGAGGCTGGCTCGACGAGGGCGACTTCCGCATCGCCGCTGGCTGTCACGCGCTCGATCGCGGGTGCGTGCTCCGGCCGCCGCGACGCGCGCCACGCAACGACGAGTGCGGCGCAGATGCACGCGAGGACGCCGAGCGCCAGGAAGCGACGGCGCTTGCGAACCGAGGGCGAGCTCATGGTGTCGTCCTATCCCGCACGGCTCGCAGCGTAACGCGCCGGTCGAGGAGCGTCGTCTGCGCGCGCGTCAAACGTGCGCCAGCTTCGGCTCGGCGCGCTGCATCGCCGCCACGATTCGTGCGCTTCGGATCTCAGACCGTCGTGTGCGGCACGGCGATCTACCCAAACTCGTTGATCGGCCAAGTGCGGTCGCTCTCCTTCGTCAGCGGCACATTTGCGGGCAGCGGAACGGAGCGCAGCTACCAGTGCTACTACCGCAACGCAACAGCGATGTTCTGCAGCAGCGCGACGACGAACCTGACGAACGCGCTGCGGATCACATGGAATTGAACCGGTGCGAGGCCGAACGCGCGAGCGTACGGCCACGCGGACGTCATTCGGGCACGCCGCTCTCGTACGCCACCAAGTCCCCGTTCGCGGTGATCACGTAGATCGTGCCGTCGGGTCCGATCGTCGGCGAGGTGAACATATTGTTCGAAGCGCCTTCGGGTGCCACGAACGTCGGAGTGAGGTCCAATCCGAACGTGTGCAGGCCGGCACTGCTGTTCAAATAGAGGCGATCCAAGCTGGTCGCCGGCGTCGCGCGCACCTTCTCCGGCAGCGGCACTGACGTGTCGATGTCCCCGTTGCTGAAGAGCTTGTAGAGGCGCGTCGTGGTTGCGATGTACGTGAAGATCCCGGTGCCCGCGAACGAGGCCGGCGGCTCCCAGATCTGCCCCTGGAGCTGCGTCGGCGGCGTCCAGAACGGTGCGCCGGTCACGATGTCGTACGACTGCACCTTGCCGTCGCTCGTGCCGACGATGACTTCATCCGTCGGCGTGACGAATGGAGTCGTGTACAGCACGTCGGCCGAGCTGTCGTGCGACCACAGCTGCTTGAATGCGCGGGCCGATTTCGACGGTGCCTGCGGATCCCACATGTACGCGCCGATCGCGCACTGGTTGTTGGCCACGACGATGATCCAGTCGTACGGGCGGTATGGATCCCCGTCGTGGTCGGTCAGGACCGGATTCAGCAATCCAAGGCGGTCGTTGTACTTCGCGATCGGAACGACTGCGGGGGACGGATCCGTCCAGAACGGCACGGAGTCCGACAGCGGTGGCGCATTGTTCGGTGTCGCGCAGGGTAGCGGAAGCACGGCGTCCGTGATCGCGCCACTGCCTCCCCCGAGAGGTCTCAACACGCACAGCGAGTGTTTCGAATACTCCTCGTCTCTCGCGTGCACGAAGATGTACGAAGCGTAGCCGCCGCGCATGATCTTCGGAGAGGACAGCGTCCAGCCCCGCGCATCGTTCCACTTGTAGTAGTCGGGCTTCATCGGATCCGGTGAAGCGCTGCTCAGGAGCTCCGGAGTTCCGGGATAGCCGGTCGCATTGTCGAGGCGTATCAGTACTGAGTGCCGCTTCCCTGTCGGCCCGTACGTCATGTGTGCGACGACCCAGACGTCGCCATTGTCTTGAACTGCGGGGGTCGATCGAATCTTCAGCTCTGGCAGCTCGAGGTTGGGCGAGAGATTGAGATCTCGGCTCCAGAGGATGCCGCCGTCGGTTGGCCGCAGCGCCATGACCCGCCCGTCCACGGTGGCGACGATGATTTGGCCCCGCGGGCCGATCACGGGCGAGCTGTTGTAGACCTCGCCCACCGGTGTTCTCCATTTCACCTTGGTCGCTTCACCGGTGTGGACCGGGAAGAAGCCCGTGTTCGTGATGTCGCTGTGGTACTGCCTCCAACCATCGGCGGTGCAGGCGATCAGGCAGGTGTACGCAAGAATCGCCGCGGAAAAACGGCGCGCGGAGGAATGCGGACGACAACGCATGGCGTGGGTCTCCTCGATTCGAGTCATGACGAAGCGTGCAACGGAGGGCGTGCACTGGCGAGCGACGCATCGCCGAATAGGCTCGTGCAAACCGATCCCGCTCGACGACCTCGAGTTCGTTATGCGCAGGCTCGAGATCGTACGAAAGCGAGTGAATGCGCTGAAGCACGAAGAAGCACGTCGTGGCGCGCGCGCGTGGCCAAGACTCACTCGTGTACATGGATTCCAGTACGCGCTCGGCGTTCGGCAGAAGCGGCTGCAGGTTCGGATGCTTGCTGGGATGGCGCCGTTGTCGCAGCGACTCGCTCGCGATCCATCGCCGGCGACTCACGGAACGCCGTTCGAGCGCGCGCGTGGGCCGCGCCAGCGTCGCGATCGCGAATGGCGCAACGCGAGTCGCTCACGCTTCGTGCTCGCAAGCGCCGTCTCCAGGGCTTGCTCAGGTCCGAGCCGCCGCCAAGTGCGCGCTTCTCATCGCCGCCACGACCCTCGCCGTCGCCTCCGGCATTCCCACACGCTCCACATACGCGAAGTCCCTCTTCGCGCTCGTCATGTCGTACGTATGCGAGCGTGCGAGCTGCAGCGCGAGGAAGCGCGTCATCGGCGGCTCGCCCTCTCGGCGTGACCAAGTCCACGCCGCTTCGCACAGCGCACCCGCGGCGTAAGCGACCGGCAACGACACGCGCTTCGTCACCGGCGCAATGCCAAGCTCGCCGAGCAGCGCGTTCACCCACGTCCACAGTTGCACGGGCTCCTGCTGCGTCACGAAGTACGCCTGGCCGGCGTGCGGAGCGCGCGGCTCCAGGCGATCGGCGGCGCACACGTGCGCGTGCGCGGCATTGTCGATGTACGTCAAGCTGACTTCATTGTCGCCGCGACCGATGATGACGAGCCTGCGCGCGCGCGCGCGCGCGATCAGCCGCGGCAGGAGGTGCGGATCGCCCGGTCCGATGATGAGGTGCGGGCGCAGCGCGCACGTCGCGAGGCCTTGTTCACCGTCTCGGTCGTTCGCGGCGAGCACGAGTCGCTCGGCTTCCGCCTTGCTCGCCGGATAGTGCGCGAGGAACTTCGTCGGGTACGGCAAGTCGTTCGACGCGTTCACGTGGTCGCGGCCGTCGAAGCACACGCTCGGCGAGCTCGTGAAGACGAGACGCTGCACGCCGTTGGCACGGCATGCGTCGACGACGTGGCGCGTGCCGGCGACGTTCGTGCGCTCGTACTCCTCGCGCGCGCCCCAGATGCCGGCCTTGGCGGCGACGTGGAAGACCGTGTCGGCGCCCTTCATCGCGTGCGCGAGGCTCGTGCCGTCGGTGAGATCGCCCGTGACGTGCTGCGCGCCGAGCACGTCGAGCTGTCGATTCTTCGAGCGCGAGAACGACACGACCTCGTCGCCGCGCGCACACAGCTCGCGCACGATCGCGAGACCGAGAAAACCGCCGCCGCCAGTGACGAAGGCCTTCAACGCGCGCAGCTCCGCTCTCGAACACCCGGCTCGTGCGACACGAATGCGACGCGCGGGCGCGCGAGCCCGCTCACGCGTGTCTCTCCGCCCAGCGCTTCAACTCCTCGCGCCGGATCTTCGCGTTGTGGCGCACGTCGACGGGCAGCGACGAGCGGAAGCGGAACTCGCTCACGTGGGCGAGTGGCACGGCGCGCGCGCGCGCGCCGTCCGAAAACGTCGAACGCAGTTCGTCTTCGAAGCGCGCGCGCGCGCGCCGGCCGCGCGGCATCGCGCCGTCTTTCGGCTGCACGACGAGCAGCGGCCGCTCGCTGCCGCGCGCGCCGATGCCGACCAGCGCACTGCGATGCACGCGCGGATGGCGGTTGTAGACGTTCTCGGTCGGCACAGGCGCGATGAGACCGCTGCTCGTCTGCAAGCGGTGCGACTTGCGGCCGCAGAACCACAGGCGTCCGTCGCCGTCGAAGTAGCCGAGGTCTCCCATGCGATGCCAGAAACGCGCGCCGTCCTCGATCTGCGCTGCACGCGTCGCGCCGGGATCGCCGTCGTACGCGCGTGTCGCCGCGGCGCTGCGCACGCAGATCTCGCCGAGCGTGCCGTGCGCGACGCGCAGATCCTCGCTCCAATGGCCGATCGGCTCGTCGCCGATGCGCACGATCTCGATGTCGACGCCTGGCGCGGCGCGACCGATGCACGTGCCGGCGCCTGATTCCGAGCGCGCGCGCACGTCGCCGTCGATCTCGCGCCCCGCGATCGAAGTCACGGGCAAGCACTCCGTGGCCCCGTATGGCGTGTGCACGTCGGCGTCGCGCGCGAGGAGCGTGCGTAGGCCGGCGATCAAGGTCGGCTCGACCGGCGCACCCGCGATGAGCACGCGTCGTAACGTCGCGAGGCGCAATCCGCGCGCCGCGCAGTACGGCTGCACGCGTCGCCAGATCGCGGGCGATCCAAACGTGGTGGTGGCAGCGTGCGTCTCGATCGCGTGCACGATGTCGGCGGGATCGCAGCGGCCGGGCCGCGTGAAGTCGATGCGCGGGAAGACCGCCGTGATCTCGAGCGCGGGCGCGAACAATGCGAACAGTGGAAAGCACGCTAGGTCGACTTCGCCAGGCTCGAAGCGGTACAGCGCGCGCAACGCGGCGATCTGCGCCTGGAACTGAGCGTGCGTGTACACGACGCCTTTCGCCGGCCCCGTGCTGCCGGACGTGAAGAGCACGGCGGCCTCGTCACCGGGCGACGTGCGCACATCGACACGCGTGTTGCGCCCGCGGCGCACGAGCTCGTCGATCGCGATCGTGCCCGGGAACGCGTGCGCGCCGACGGTGATCGCCGTGCGAATCGACGGCAGCCGTGCTGCATGGAGCGCGCGCACGAGCTGCGCGAGCGGCACGCCGAAGAAGACTTCCGGTGTCGAGCGCGCGAGTGCCGCGATCACCGCCGACTTGCCGAGGCCCGGATCGACGAGCACCGGCACCGCGCGCAGCAGGAAGAGCGCGTGCACGATCGCAATGAGTTCCGCGCCGGGTCGCACGAAGACGGCCGCGCGCGTGCCCGGCTCGACGCCGCTCGCGACGAGACCGGCGGCGATCGCGCGTGTGCGCGCGTCGAGCTCGCTGTACGTCGTCGAGCGCCACGCTCGCCCTCTGCGACTCAACGGCTCGACGATCGCCGCGCGCGCCGGTGCACGGAGCGCGGTGCGCGCGAGGAAGCTCGCGACGTTCGCGTCGCTCGTGCCGACCGTGTCCGCGCTCGTCGCGATCGTGCTGACGCGCGTCGTCACGGCAGCGGGTGGCGCGCGAAGAAGCTGGACAGCGCGCGCTCGATCTCGTCGGGCGCTTCTTCGAACAAGTAGTGGCCGGCGCTCGCGAGCTTCACGACTTCGGCGTTCGGCAAGTGACGTTGCCACTCCTCACGGAACGCGGGCGTGAAGCAGAAGTCGCGCTCGCCCCAGATCACGAGAGCCGGACGATCGCGAAACTGTTGCAGCGCGGCGCCCGTCGCGGCGAGCTCGGCGTACGACGGATGCGCGGGCGACATCGGGATGTCCGAGACGAAGCTGGCGATCGCAGCGCGATCGGCGGCGTTTCTATAAGGAAAGAGGAGGCCCGCCTTGGCGGTCGCGCCAAGGCGCTCGGGCCGATGCATCGCCATGCGCGTCGC
The DNA here is from genome assembly GCA_046160865.1 of Planctomycetota bacterium. Lineage (GTDB taxonomy): Bacteria > Planctomycetota > UBA1135 > UBA1135 > JBJXHG01. The sequence goes on from JBJXHG010000051.1 coordinate 36,350, forward strand.
GAGTCCCGCGAACGCATTCATGCGGCGGATCAGGAACGGCCCGACGATCGGTGTGCGACACGCGCGAATGCGCCACGGCATGCGCGTCGACGGAAACGCAGCCGTGTTCGTGATCACGAGACGCGCGACGAGTTCGGGGTGCCGGCGCGCGAAGCCGAAGCCGATCGCGCCGCCCCAATCGTGCACGAGCAGCGTGATGCGCTCGAGCCCGAGCGCGAGCACGAGGCGCTCGAGGTTGTCGACATGGTCGACGAGACGCAGCGTCGCGTTCGCGGGCTTGTCCGAGAGTCCGCAGCCGATGTGGTCGAGCGCGACGACACGGTGCTCGCGGCTGTGTGCGCGCACGATGCGCCGGAACAGGAACGACCAAGTCGGATTGCCGTGCACGCACACGATTGGCGGCGCGCCACGCGGACCTTCATCGACGTACGCGAGCCGACCGGCCGGGACCTCGACCACGTGACGCGCGAACGGGAACTCCGCGGCGATCTCGGGCGGCAACGGCGACGAGGCGACGGCGCTCTCCATGTCACGCGCTCCACGTCCACGTGACGCCGGGCGTCGCGTCGGATTCGACGGCCACGGCCGCGACGTGCGCGCCGCGGACCGCGTGCGCGACGACGGTGCGCAGGCCGCGGTGCTCGATCAGCGTGCGCTCGAGGTCGAGCACGGCCACGACGCGACACAGCGCGAGCTCGGCGAGCCCGACGCGGCGCATCTTGAGCACGGCTTCCTTCGCGGTCCACGCGCGGAAGAAGCGCGCCGTATCGTCGCCGCCGAGCGCACGGATCTCTGCGTCGTTCAGCACGTAGTGCACGAGCGCGGGATCGCGGTCCGCCACCTGCTCGACGTCGATGCCGACCGGCGCGCGCGCGAGCACGGCGGCGCCGCAATCGCGCGCGTGGCTCACGGACCAATGCCAGCCGTTCGCGGCGAGCGGAACGCCGTCCGCGTCGCGCTCGAACGCGATCGCGTCGATGCCGATCTGCTTGCGCGCCATGTCGAGCGCACGGTACGCGCGCTCGCGTTGCGCGGCGACGCGCACGGGACCGTGCCGCGACTCGTCGCCGCTCTCGACGAGCAGAACCGGCACCAGCAGCGCGAGCGGAGCGATCGTCACGCGCGCTCCTCGACGCGCGTCGCGCGCCGCACGATGTCTTCGTCGAAGTAGTTGACGCTCATGCCCGCGTCGACGACGAGGCTCTGCGCGTTGATGCCAGAGCTGCGCGGGCTGAGGAGGAAGAGCACGGCATCGGCGACTTCCTCGGTCGCGAGTGCGCGCTTGCGCAGCGTCGCGGCCTGCGCGTAGAGGTAGCTCTCGACGTAGCCCGGGATGCCGCCCGACGACGACGTCTTCAAGAGGCCCGCGTTCACGGAGTTGAAGCGCACGTTCGCTGCGCTGAAGCTCTTGGCGAGAAAGACGACGGCCGAGTCGAGCGCGGCCTTCACCGGCGCCATGTAACCGTAGTTCAGGGCGGCCATGCGCGTCGTCGAGATCGACAACGCGACGACGGCCGCGTCGTTCGTGAAGCGGCCTTTCAGCGCGTTCGCGAGCGCGATCAGCGAGTAGCACGAGACGTCGACGGCGCGCAGGAAGTCGGCGCGGTCCGTCTCGTGGAACGCGACCGGGCCGCGAGCGTAGCTCGCATGCGCGATCGAGTGCACGAAGCCGTCGAGGCGCACGTCGTCCTGCTCGAGATCCGCGCGCAGACGATCGATCGAGGCCGCGTCGGCGACGTCGCACACGAGGATCTTCCCACTCGGCGCGAGCTTGGCGACGTCGTCGCGACGCTTCTGCGTGTGCACGGTGTAGACGACGCGCGCGCCGGCCTCGATCAGGCGTTGTGCGACGTGCCACGCGACGCTCTTCTTGTTCGCGACGCCGGCGACGAGCACGGTCTTGCCTTCCAGCGCGAGGAAGCTCATGGCGCGTGCTCGCGAGCGACTTGCGTCTGCGCGTCGAGGATCGCGACGGTGAACGTGAGGCGCGCGACGAGCGCGCCGTCGCACGTGACCTTGCCGGAGAGGTAGCGCGCGTTCGCGGCGCTGTCCTCGAGCGTCACGTCGGCTTGCACGAGATCGCCCGGGCGGACGAGCCTCTTGAAGCGCGCGTCGGTGATGCGCGCGAGCACGGGCACGGAGCCCGAGTTGACACTGTCCGGCAGCGACAAGAGCAGTGCGCCGCTCTGGAACACGAACTCGGACAGGATCACACCGGGCAAGATCGGCTGACCGGGGTAGTGGCCGCGGAAGAGATCGAGATCCGTGGGCACGCGCCACTGCGTCACGATCGTCGTCGCGTCGCGCGCGACGATGCGGTCGACGAAGAGGAACGGATCGCGGTGGGGGATCGCGGACTCGATCGCAGCGCGGTCGGTGCTCGCGCCGTGCGCGCGCAGCGGCGCCGGACAGTCGGCGCGTATCGCTTTCGTGCGGCCGGTGCCGGGCAGCGCCGAACGATCGTCGTCCGGCGACGCCGCGCGTTCAGATGCCACCGGTGACCTCCAGCGTGGCGCCGTTGATGTACGAAGCGTGCGGCGAGCAGAGCGAGAGCACGGCGTACGCGATCTCATGCGGGTCGCCGAAGCGGCCGACCGGAACGCTCGCAAGATGCGCGCGTTTCGCTTCGTCGGAAAGATCGGCGAGCAGCTCGGTGTCGACGAAGCCCGGCGACACGCAGTTGGCGGTGATCTTCTTCTTGCCGACCTCGCGCGCGAGCGAGCGCATCAAGCCGATCTGTCCAGCTTTCGACGCGCCGTAGTTCGCTTGCCCGGCGAAGCCGTGCTGCGCAGCGGGCGACGTCACGAACACGATGCGCCCGTAGCGATTGCGCAGCATGCTCTGCACGGCGAATTTCGCCATGTGGAAGCTGCCGGTGAGATTCGTCGCGAGCACGGCTTGCCAATCCTCGGGCTTCATCGTGCCGACGATCGCGTCGCGGCGCAGACCGGCGTTCGAGACGAGAACGTGCACTCCGCTCGGCTCGACGGACTCCATCTCCTCCCAGAAAGCTTGCACTTGCGCGTAGTCGGCGACGTCGAAGCGGTGCAGCGCGAGGCGCTCGGCACGCGCTCCGAGCGAGCGTGCGAGCTCGTGCGCTGTGTCCTCGCCGCTCTTGTACGTCGCGTGCACGCGCGCGCCCGCAGCGAGGAAAGCGGTCGTGATCGCGCGGCCGATGCCGCGCGTGCCGCCGGTGACGACGGCGACCTGGTTCTCGAACGCGCCGTCGAACTTCATGCCATCGTGCGTCATGCGAGTGCTTGGATGCGGCTGTGCAAATACGCGTCGGCCTTGTTCGCCGCGATCACGCCGTAGTTCGCGGCGCCGAGCCAGCCCGACATGATGATGCCGACGCTGCCGGCGTGATAGAGGCCTGCGATCTCCTTCGGCAGGTCGAAGCTGTACTGCAGGCCTTCGTACTTCGTGCCGAACGACGCGCCGCGAGGGTGTTGCGTGTAGAACTGGAACGTGCGCGGCGTGGCGGCCTCGACGTGGTCGATCTTCCGGCGAACACCGGGCAGCACGCGCTCGAGGCACGCCAGCGTCGTGTCGACGAGCGCTTCCTTCTCGCGCGCGTACGCGGCGTCGTCGAGCGTCGCCCAATCGGCGAAGTGCGCGTTCGTCGAGCTCACGATCGTGTAGCGATCGCTGCCCGGCCGCGTCTTCGGATAATAGAAGGAGAACGTGCGGCTCTCGCCGTGCAGATCGCACAGCGCTTCGGAGCTGAACTCCGGCCGCGCCGACGTGAACCAGAGGTCGGTGACGAACGGCAGGCTCTCGCCCGCGCGCAGGCCGAGGTAGACCTGCGTGCTCGAGTTGTTGAGGCGCACCGCGCGCACGCCGGTCGCGTAGGCAGGCGAGAAGTGCTCGATGCCGACGAGGCGCTCGACGGTCGTCTTCAAGCTCGCGTTGCTGACGATCGCGTCACACGCGAGGAAGCGCTCAGCCGCATGAACGCCCACCACGCGGCCGCCTTCGACGCGAATCCGCTCGACCTCGACTTTGTGGAAGAGATCCGCGCCGTTCTTCTTCAGCTCGGCCTTCATGGCCGCGACGAGCTTGTCGGTGCCGCCGGAGAACGTGAACACGCCCTGGCTCATGAAGTTGCCGAACACGATCGCGTAGGCGATCGCCGGATCGTCGAGCGTCGAGCCGTTCGCGTAGGCGATCGGCTCGAGCAGCAAGCGGTGCACGTCGTTGCGGCCGGGGAAGTGGCGCTCGAACAAGTCGCGCACGGTCTCGCCGGTGTCGGAGAAGAAGTCGCGGCCGCGGATCTCGGCGAAGAAACCCTGGACGGTCTTGCGCGCGAGACCGAAGACGTCGACGAGCTTCTGCGTGAAGTCCGCTTCCGTGAACGTCGTCTCGAGCTCGAACTGCGGGTTCGAGAAACGGACGCTCTCGAGCTGCACGATCGACTCGGCGATCTCTGCATTCCAGTACTTGCGGCAAGTCTTCTTCATGCCGACGGGAAAGCCGTGCAGCGACACGTCGAACACGTGTCCGCCGCGGCGCTTGAACCACGTCGCGAGCCCGCCGAAGTTGTAGTGCTGCTCGAGCACGGCGACCGAATGTCCGGCGCGCGCGAGCACGTTCGCCGCCGTGAGGCCGCCGAGGCCGCTGCCGATCACGATCAAGTCGTAGCGCTCGCGCGCACCCGCGAGCGCATCGCGCTCGCTCGGCGCCTTGCCATCGCTGCTGCCCTTGAAGTACTTGCGCTCGCGCATGCGTCGTCGTCGTGGGCTCAGCGCGCGACGAGCGCGTGCCGATTCGCCATCAAGATGCCGGAGAGCAACGCGCCGACGACGCCCAGCAGACCTTGATCCGTTCCGACGAGGAACAGACCGCCGATGCCGGTCTCGCCGGACGCCGTTTTCCGTGGGCTGCCGTACACGGCGCCGTTCACGCGCCCGGTGTAGCGCTCGATCGTCATCGGCGTCGCGACGTCGCAGAAGACCGTGTGCGGGCGCGGATCCGGAACGAACGCCGACGCCGCTTCGATCATGCGCTCCGACGCGCGCAGCTTCTCCGCGGCGTACTCGTCGCTCGCGAGCGCGCGCCAATGGTCGTAGCTCGCGATCGAAGTGAGGCGCAGCAGCCCCTCGGTCGGCGGCGCCTGAGTCTTGTAGTTGTCGGTCGCGCAGATCACTCCGCTGCGCAGGTCGACGAGCGCGTCCGGCTTCGCGTAGTGGAAGCGCTCGCCGTGCAGGAAGAACGTCAGTGTCGCTTCGTGGCCGAGCGCCGCGAGTGGGCGATTCGTGACCGCGATCGTCTCGACGAAGGTCATTTGGCCGCTCGCCGCGGCGGGCGTCGTCCGGCCCGCGAGGCGCATCGTCTCGACGAAGCCGGCCGACGAGAGCACGTGCTCCGCCTCGACGTGCGTGCCGTCGTCGAGGATCGCGCCGCGCACGCGGCACTCGTCGCGCGCGGGGCCGCTCGCGCGCTCGACGACGAGCTCTTGCACGCCGCAGCGCATGCGCAGCTCGCCGCCGGCTTCGCGGTAGCGCGCGATGAGCAAGTCGAGCATGCGCTTGATGCCGCCTTCGGGGCGCGCGAAGCCTTCGCGGTAGAGGCTCTTGAACAGGATGACGAACGACTCCCAGTCGACGTCGTTCTCCTGCGCGCTGCCGTAGTACGCGATCGGCAAGAAGAGCAGGTCGGCGAGCAGCGGATCGGCGATGTACTCGGCGACCACGGCGCGCGCACTGCGCGGCGCGTTGCTCGAAAGCTGCAGCTCGTATGCGTCGATCGCGCGCACGAGGCGCGCGAAGCCGTCGCGACACGCGGGGAACACCGTGGCGACGTCCTCTTCGAGCAAGCCGAACCCGTTCGCGAAGCGCAGTCTCACGTCGCGCGTGCGGATCTCGGACCACGTCTGTTCGCCGAGCTGCAGCGCGTCATAAGGGATGCGCAGCTGCCGTAGGAGCTTCGTGAGCGGCGCGTTCGGCGTGCCCTTCGGAACGAAGTTCGTCAGCGCGTGCAGACCCGTGTCGAGTCGCCGTCCCTGGCGCTTGTAGAACGAATTGAGCCCGCCCCACAGCGAATGGCGCTCGACGAGAAGCACGCGGCGATCGAACTGCGCCAGGCGTATGCCTGCCGCCAGTCCGCTCATGCCGGCCCCGATGACGAGCGCGTCGTAGGCGGGCATCGTTCCCTAGACTCCGACTTTGAGTTTCTTGTCCTTCAAGAGCGGTGCGAGGTAGCGCACGCAACCGTCGAGCGTCGCGAGCTCTTTGTAGTCCTCCTCGGGAACTTGCACGCCGTAGCGCTTGCGCAGCTCCATCACGATGTCGAGGAAGTCCATCGAGTCGAGCTCGATCTGCTCGCGCAGGCGCACGTCCGTCGCGAGGCTTCCGAGCTCCTCGTCGGGTGCGATGGTGTGGATGATGTCCTTGACGGCTGCGATGATTTCTTCGCGGTTCATGAGCGGTGCGGTCAGCGCGGGAGCGCTCGGACGATGACGGCCGAGTTGATCCCGAGCATGCCGAAGGAAAGGTTCAACAGGTGGCGAATCCGGTCACGTTGGACCGGCCGATTGAGGACGAGGTTGCGCACCTCGCAAGCGGGATCGAGGCGATCGACGTTGATCGTCGGATGCACGTAGCCGTCGTCGAACGACGGCAAGTTGCCGGCGAGCTCGAGGGCGCCGGCGGCGCCCATCGCGTGGCCGATGAAGCTCTTCGTGTTGTTGACGTGCGTGTTCGCGCTGTCGCCGAACACCGCGCGCAAGGCTTCGCACTCTTGCTGATCGCCGAGCGGCGTCGCGGTCGCGTGGCTGCTGACGACGTCGATGTCCGAGGGCGCGAGGCCCGCGCGCGCGAGCGCGCCGCGCATGCACTCGTTCTGGCGCTCGGCGAGCGGCAGCACGAAGTCGGTGGCATCGGAGTTCACGCAGTGCCCGACGACCTCGCCGTACATCTTCGCGCCGCGCTTCAGCGCGTCGTCGTAGCGCTCGAGCAGGTACAGACAGCCGCCTTCCGCGACGACGATGCCGTTGCGATCCGCGTCGAACGGACGCGAGGCCTTCGTCGGATCGGCGTGGCTCGCGAGCGCGCCTTGCGCCTTGAAGCTCGCGAAGATGCCGAACGTGTGGATGCTCTCCGACACGCCGCCGCACAGCGCACGGTCGATCTCGCCGAGCTGCAACATCTGCATGCCGTGCACGAGACCGAGGTTGCCGGCGGCGCACGCAGCGCCGATGCAGTACGCGGGCCCGGTGATGCCGAGCGACAGCGAGATCTCGCCGGCCGGATTGTTCGCGACCGTGCGCGGGTTGTGGTGGTGCGACCAGAACGAGAGATCGAAGCCGTAGCCCGCTACCTCGTGGATCTGGTTCTCGGTCTCGACGTTGCCGTGCTCCGTCGTGCCGACGTAGATGCCGGTGCGCGCGCGCGCGTGCGCGTCGAGCGACGCGAGCGCCACGCCGCCGTCGAGCAGCGCCTCTTGCGCGCAGTGGATCCCGATCGAGCCCGCGCGTGTGCCGCGGCGCAGCTCCTTGCGCTTCTGATGCTTCAACGGATCGAAATGACACACGCCCGCGAGCGTTTCGCCGACGTGGCGGATCGACCAGCGCTCCACGCCCGAAACTCCGTTCAGGAGGTTCTTGCGATACTGCGGCAGCGTGTCGCCGTTCGGGCTCGTCAGTCCCACGCCGGTGATGACGACGCGCGGGAGATCAACCATTCGCGAGCTCCGCGTCCTCCGCGTCGTCGTCTGCGAGCTCCTCGTCGTCGTCGGGCAGACTCGCGAGCACGCCGGCTGCGAGCGCGTCGTGCTTCGCGAGCTTGCCGCGCTTGCCAGCGCCGCGCATGCCAATCTTGAGCGCGGTGCCGACCGCTTTGGACAGGATGCTCTGGCTGTCGCCGAGCGCGCGCTCGACGGAGCTGAACACGAGCTGCATCACGGCGTCCGCGATCTCGAGCGACGAGATGATCGAGCGCAGCGTGATGACGCGCGGATCGCGTGGACCGTACTCGCGGCGCACGTAGCCGAGCGTGCTCTGCGCGGTTTGCTTCAGGCGTCCCATCACGACTTGCTCGCGGCGACGGAACACCGTCGCGACGATCGAGAGCGTGTTGCCGACCGGCGAGTGCAGGTGGCAGCGGCGATCCGCGTCGAACTCGGATTGAATCGCGCCCCAGGCGGTGAGCTCGTTCAGCGCCGTGCTCGTGGCGCCTTGCGACAAGCGCAGCACGCGGCTGATGTCGCGCGACGAGAGCCGTTGTCCCGCGAGCACGAGCAATCCCCAGACGCGGCCGTGCACGCGCTTGAACCCGAAGGTCTTGAAGAAGAGCTCGAAGGTCGGGAGCTCGGCCTGCAGCGGAGCGTCGAGACCTTGGAACTCACCCGGCGGCGCGACGGGGCCCGCGGTCGGAGGCGGGGAGACTTCGAGACGGTCGGACATGGGGGGCGCGGCGGAGTTCAGATTTTTCAGATATCGGGCCGCGGAGTGATCGCATGCGGCGCGGTCGAAATCCACAGCGGGGCCCGAAAAATCCGGATCGGCGTGCCCTCCTCGAGACGAGTCGCGCTGGGCCAGGGCGAGACGTGGATGCGAGGAGGTGCCTGGGCTGGCCCACCGATATACGCGCGATTCCATCTCCATACGCGCGATCCCATCCCCGCGATCGCACGACGCTCGCGCGGTGGCGGGCGCACCGATGCATCCGCGCGAGCGCTCCGCGCGGGGCGCTCATTCCTCGATCGCGAGCATCAGGCAGTGCAACCCGCTGCCGATTCCGAGCGCGGCGACGCGCTGTCCCTTCGTGATGAAGCCTGCCTCGACGGCGAGCGCGTACGTCAGCGGCAACGACACCGAGCCCATGTTCCCCAGTCGATCGACGGTGGGGAAGTCGCGCGCGAGATCGAGACCGAGTGCCGCGAGCATCTCCCGTCGGTGCGCCAAGCCGACTTGGTGCGTGACGACGCGCTCGATGTCGTCGCGCGTCCATTGCATGTGATCGAGGAAGCGCTCGAACGTGCGCTGCGCGAGCGCGATGCCCGCGCGCATCAGCGCTTCGGAGTCCGTCTCCATCACCGGACCGCCGAGCGACGGCTCGAAGTCGCCGCGGCACAGCGCGTGTTGCGCCGTATCGGCGAGCGCGATGCCGCCGAGCAAGCGCCGCGACGAGCGCGCGCTGTCTTTGTGCACCAGCACACATGCCGCGGCTCCGGACCCGATCGTGAGCGACGCGTGCGCGCGCTTGATCTCGCGTCGGCCGGCGTTCGGATTCTCCTCGAGCGCACGGATCGTCGCTTCGACGAGCGGACCGCCGTCTTCACCGGCGACGACGAGCGCGGCTTCGATCTCGCGCCGCTCGATCGCTCCCGCGACGAGCAGCATCGCGTTCGCGAAGCCGAGGCATGCGTTCGACAGATCGAACGCGGTGCACTCGGGCGCGAGTTGCAACGCGTCGTGTACGACGGACGCCGTCGACGGCTCGAGGAAGTCGCGGCACACCGACGCGTGCACGAGCGCGCCGATCTTCTGCGGGTCGATGCGCGCCAGCTCGAGCGCGCGCGCGCCTGCGCGTGCAGCGATCTGACTCGGGCGCGTGCCGGGCTCGAAGAAGCGTCGCTCGCGCACGCCGCTCATCAGCTCGATGCGTCCGGGCGAGAGTCCGAGCCGGCCGTACGTCTTGTCGAGCCGTCGCTCGATCTCCTCCGACGTCACCGCGCGCTCCGGGAGCACGTACGCGAGCGCTTCGATGTGGACGCTCTTCGTGCGCATGCAACCCCGCGCAACCTCGGCGGGCCGCAGAGAATAGGCCGCGCGCCCGCGAAGGCAATCGCGCACGAGCTTTCGCAACCGACGCGCGCTCGGATTGCGGAATCCGACTTCCCCACGCATCCTGTCGAGCCCCACGCGGGCCACGAGGACCGCGAGATGCCCCCCGCAGAGCCCACGATCCTGCACGTGGACATGGATGCGTTCTACGCGTCCATCGAGGTCCGCGACAACCCGTCGCTCGCCGGCTCGCCGGTGTGCGTCGGCGGTCCGTCGGATGCGCGCGGCGTGATCGCCGCGGCGAGCTACGAAGCGCGCAAGTTCGGCGTGCACTCGGCGATGCCGACGGCGCAAGCGCGGCGCTTGTGTCCCGACATGGTGCTCCTGCCGCCGGACTTCGATCGCTACACGGCGGTGAGCCGCGAGATCATGTCGATCTTCCGCTCGTACACGCCGCTCGTCGAGCCGCTCTCGCTCGACGAAGCGTTCCTCGACGTCGCGGGCTGCGAGCGCTTGTTCGGCGACGCCGCGGAGATCGGCCGCTCGATCAAGCGCGACATCCTGCGTCAGTGCGGACTCGTCGCGTCCGTCGGCGTCGCGCCGAGCAAGTTCCTCGCGAAGATCGCCTCCGACCTCGACAAGCCCGACGGCTTCCGCGTCATCCGTCCGGACGAGGTGCGCTCGATCCTCGATCCGTTGCCCGTGTCGAAGGTCTTCGGCGTCGGGCAACGCACGGCGCTGCGTATGGACGCGCTCGGTGTGAAGACGATCGGTGATCTCGCGCGTCGCGACAAAGCCGAGGTCATGAAGGAGTTCGGCGCCACGGGCGCGTGGATCCACGACCTCGCGCACGGCATCGACACGCGGCGCGTCACCGCGCGACGCGAAGAGAAGTCGCACGGCATGGAGCGCACGTTCCCGAAAGACATCACGACGCGCGAGGAGCTGCGCTTGATGTTGCTCTCGTTTTGCGAAGAGGTCGCGTACGGTCTGCGCGACAAAGGCCTGCGCGGCCGCACCGTCACGTTGAAAGCGCGCTTCGGCAGCTTCCGCACCGTGACGCGCACGAAGACGCTCGAGCACGCGACGAACCTCGGCCCGCGCTTGTACGCGACGGCGAAAGAGCTGCTCGAGCAAGTGCCGCCGGGACCGCTGCGCTTGGTCGGCATCCAGGTGAGCAACTTGTCCGACGTGCGCGCGCCGGTGCAGGAGAAGCTCTTCGGCGACGTGGACGCGGCCGACGAAGCGCCCAAGCACAGCCCGCTCTTGCGCGCGGGCAATCCCGACGTGCAACGGCGGCTCGAGCGCGTGACGGAAGGCCTCGATCGGCTGCGCAGGAAGTACGGGCGCGGCACGGTCGTGCCGGCGAGCTTGCTCGGCCGCGTGACGCGGAAGGGTCCCCCAGGTTCCGGCGGCAAGCGGCCAGCGCGCGAAGACTGAGCGCTGGTGCGCATCGCGCCGGGCGTGCGCAGCTCCGTGTCGTGGGGAGTCCGCTATAAGGAGCGCCGCGAGAGACGCGGACACGCGGCTCGAACCGCATTCGTCGACTCGAGCGTAGAGTGCACTTCGGTGCCGAGGAGACACCGAGCGATGCACATCCTGGGGAAGCACTGCCTTTCATTCTGCGCCGTCGTCCTGCTCACGTGCGCAGCGCATGGGCAGTGTCCGAGCTGGCGCACCGGCTTCGAGGTCCCGGGTACGAACGCGCTGCTATCCGGAGGGCTCGCGCCGCGCGTGGGCGCGCTGCGTGTGCTGGACGACGGCACGGAGGGGGGACCTTCTCTCTTCGTCGGCGGATCGTTCTGGACGACGGGCGACATCACGTCGCCGCTCGTCGCGCGTTGGCGCGGCGGCGAGTGGTCGGCGATCGGCGGCAATCCGGGGATCGCGTCGTACAACCCCGTGATCCTGGACGTCGCGCTCTTCGACGACGGCAGCGGCGAATCGCTGTATGCGTGCGGCAGCTTCTATCCGCCGGAGGGTGGCTTCGTCGGTGCGTACGGCATCGCGCGCTGGGACGGCAGCGCATGGCACGACGTCGGCGTGTACGACCCGGCGATTCCGGGAACGGGCTCATTCATCGGTGAGCTCGCGGTCTTCGACGACGGCTCCGGTGCAGCGCTCTACGGTGCGACCAGCCGCGGCGTTCTGAAGTGGAACGGGTCGGTATGGTCGAACATCGGGTCGACGAATGCAGGAGGCGTGTACACGTTGCTCGTCCACGACGACGGCGGCGGACCATCGCTGTTCGCAGGAGGCGGCTTCAAGACGATCGGCGGTGTCTCAGCGAACCGAGTCGCCAAGTGGAACGGATCGAATTGGTCGGCGCTCGGCGCGGGCGTGACGAACTCGGCCGACAATGCGTGGGTTTACTCGCTCGCGACGTTCGATGACGGCACGGGCGCGCGTCTCGCCGTCGGTGGAGTGTTCGCGGGCTCGGCGGGCTCGGTGCCGGTCTTGTCGCGCGACGTGATCCTCTGGGACGGCAGCGCGTGGATCGCGCTCGATCTCGGCATCGGTGACCCGAATACGTACAAGGGCGTGCGCGCGCTCGCGAGCTACGACGACGGTGACGGCGTCGCGCTGTACGCGGGCGGAGACTTCGACGATGCCGTCCTCGGCACGCATTACCTCGCGAGATGGAACGGTGCGCACTGGTCGTCCGTCGGCACGGGCGTCGAGGGCGCGGTCGATCCCGCCGGATACGTGTCCGTCAACGCTCTCGCCGTGTACGACGACGGCACGGGACACGGCGCAGCGCTCTTCGTCGGCGGCAACTTCACGATCGCAGGCGGCGTCGCAGCGCACCAAGTCGCGCGTTTCGACGGCGGCGGGTTCTCGCCACTCGTTCATCCGGCGAACGGGTTGAGCGACATGCCGCTCGTGTTTCGCGTCGCCGACGATCCGGCGGGCTGCGGTGAACGACTCTTCGCGGGCGGTCGTTTCCTCACGGCAGGCGCGACGGCCGCGCGCCGCGTCGCGCAATGGGATGGACAAGCGTGGAGCTCGCTCGGCGCCGGAATCGGCGGCGACGTGCTCGCGTTCGAGACCTACCGCAGCGCGTCCGAGCCGACGGCGAATCTCTATGCCGGTGGCCAATTCGCCGAGGCTGGCGGCGGCGCAATCGCGAACGTCGCGCGCTGGAACGGTGCATCGTGGTCGCCGCTCGGCAGCGGCATCACGCAGGCGAACTTTCCCGGTCCGAACGTTCCGATCGTGCGCGCGCTGTGCGCGTACGACAGCGGCAACGGACCCGAGCTGTATGCCGGCGGCAGCTTCTTGAAAGCAGGGGGCGCGCCGGCGGCGAACATCGCGCGCTGGAACGGCACGAGCTGGAACAACGCGGGCTCCGTGAGCTCGGAGCTCTCCTTCGCGTCGGGCGTGATCTGCATGATCGTGTTCGACGACGGCACCGGCGGCGCGCTCTACGTCGGCGGCGTGTTCCAGCAGGCCGGCGATCCGTCCGGCGTGAAGACCGTCAACAACGTCGCGCGCTGGAACGGCACGAGCTACTCGGCGCTCGGTGCAGGACTCAACGGTGGCGTGTACTCGTTCGCGATCTTCGACGACGGATCAGGGCCTGCGTTGTTCGCGAACGGCGGGTTCGGCGTGCATCGCTGGAACGGAGCCGCATGGATCTCCGCCGGTCCCGGCAACGTCGGTGGTCCGCTCGTCGTGTTCGACTCGGGCAACGGCAAGGAGCTCTGCGGCCAATCGAGCGGCGGATTCGTGCGCTGGACCGGCGGCACGACGTGGGTACCGCTCATCGCGGGCGGGCTTCAGCGCATCAACTTCGAGCAGCAGGTCGTCCAGAATGCCGGTGCGCAGTGCATGGCGGCATTCCGTCCCTCGGCGTCGGACGCGGAGTCGTTGTGCGTCGGCGGTATGTTCGATTACGCCGGCGGACACGTCGCTCACGATTTCGCCGCAATCGATCCGTGCTCGACACCGCCGGGCACGCCGTTCTGCTTCGGCGACGGATCGCTCGCCACGCCGTGTCCGTGCGCGTCGCCGGACGTGGTGCCGAGCCCGCCCGCTGCGATCGGTCACGGTTGCGCGAACTCGTTCGATCTCGACGGGGCGCAATTGCTCGCGCACGGCAGCACGACGAGCGACGACGTCGTGCTCACGACGAGCGGTCAATCGCCCGCTGGCTTCTCGTTCTTCTTCGTCGGCACGGCGGAAGTGACGAACGGCATCGCGATCCAGGACGGCGTGCGCTGCGCAGGCGGCGCGCTGACGCGCTTCGGCTCGCAGTCCGCCGCATGCGGCAGCGTGAAGTATCCCAATCCAGACGTCGGTTGGACGTCACCGCTCTCGACGGTGAGCGGCACGACGCCGGGCAGCGGGCTCGCGAAGTACTACCAGGTGCTCTATCGCAACGCGGCGGCGGGTTTCTGCTCCGCGGGCACCGCGAATCTGACGAGCGGCTATCGCATCGTTTGGTGAGCGCAGGCGCTCGTGCAGGTTGGCGCGGCTGGCGTAGCCGCGCGAATCCCACGCTCCGCGCGAACCGGAACGCGATCGTTGCGCGTAGAGTGATTGCATGCGGCAGCAACTCGCGCTCCTCGGTCGACTCGCCCACGTCGCCGCCGGCGTCGTGATCGCGAGCGAAATCGGCTCCGCGCAATGCCTCGAGTGGCAGACCGGCTTCGGCGGCGCTCCGCTCAGCGGCACGGTGTACGCGCAGACGGTCTTCGACGACGGTAGCGGTCCAGCGCTGTACGTCGGCGGCCTGTTCAAGGTCGCTGGCTCCGCCACCGTGCACAACATCGGTCGATGGAACGGAACGGACTGGTCCGCGGTCGGCGGCGGGCTCACGGGGCAGGCGCAGTTCGGCGATACCGTGTCGCAGAGCGTGCTCGCGCTGACCGTGTTCGACGACGGCAGCGGCCCGGCGCTCTATGCCGGCGGGAGATTCAGCTCGGCGGGCGGCGTACCCGTGCGCAATCTCGCGCGCTGGGACGGTAGCACTTGGACCGACGTCGGTGGCGGCGTCGGCGACAGCGTGGGGACGGGACCGGCAGTGGCCGTGCGAGCGCTCGCCGTTCACGATGACGGCAGCGGTCCGGCGCTCTACGTCGGCGGCCGCTTTCGCGAGGCCGACGCGCTGCCTGCGCGAAACATCGCCAAATGGGACGGCGCAACGTGGACGGCGCTCGGTCCTGGTGTGCAATCGGTCGAGATCTCGGACGAGCGCATCTTCGCGCTCACGCCGTTCGACGACGGAAGCGGCAGCAAGCTCTACGTCGCCGGTTCTTTCGATCGCGCGGGCGCTCTCGTGGCGAAACACGTCGCGTCGTGGAACGGGTCGAGCTGGAGCGCGCTCTCGAGCGGGCTCGAAGGGAGCGGCGCTGTTTCCGCGCGCGCGCTCGCGGTCTTCGACGACGACGGACCGGGCGGGGCGGCGCCGCGCCTGTACGTGGGCGGACAATTCAATCAAGCCGGCGGAGTCGGCGTCAGCGCCATCGCGCGCTGGGACGGCACGGCGTTCGTGAATCCGGCCGGCGGCGTGACGGTCTGCGAAGTCCCCAACGGGCAGACGTCGTGCTGGCCGATCGTCACGGCGCTCGCAGCGCTCGACGACGGGAGCGGAGCGAAGTTGTTCGTCGGCGGTCACTTTCGCCAGGCGGGCGCACTCGCCGTGCAGGATGTCGCGCGCTGGGACGGCTCCGCGTGGAGCGGGATGGCGAGCGGCATCGCGGGGCTGGTAGCGGTCGACGCACCGTACATCACTTCGTTCGCGCGCTTCGACGAGGGCGTCGGACCGGCGGTGTTCGTCGGCGGCTACTTTGCGTTCACCGGTGACGGTCTGCGCGGCGACTACCTCGTCCGCTTCCGCGCCGGCGCATGGTCGAGCTTGATGACATCCGGCAACGGCGTCGACGGCATCGTCTACGCGCTCTCGCGTTTCGACGACGGCAGTGGCTCCGCGCTCTACGTCGGCGGCGGTTTCGAATCGGCCGGCGACGTCGCGGCGCGCAACGTCGCGCGCTGGGACGGAACGAGCTGGAGCTCGGTCGGCGCAGGCTTGAATGGCGTGGTGCGCACGCTTGCCGCGCTTCCGACGGGCGCGGCCGGCTGCGCCGAGCTGTACGCCGGCGGCTCGTTCACGATCGAGCCGGATCTGCGCCCGGGCGGGGTCGCGAAGTGGAACGGCTCGACGTGGGAGTACTTGACGAGCGGACTCGACGACTCGGGAGTCGCGGGCTCGGTTATCGCGATCGCCGCCTACGACGACGGACTTTCGGTCGACCCGACGATCTACGCCGGCGGCATCATCACGAGCGCGGGCGGTGCGCCGGCTGGCAACCTCGTGCGCTGGAACGGCACGAGCTGGACCCACGCGGGCAGCATCGCCGGGCAAGTCAATGCGCTCGCGGTGTTCGACGACGGCGGCGGCGAGCGCCTGTGGGTCGGCGGCGCGTTCAGCTCCGTGTCAGACGGCGTGAACGGTACGCAGTCGATCGTCAACATCGCGAAGTGGAGCGGCTCGGGCGGATACGAGCCGGCTGTGTCGCTCGCGGACGACGTCTACGCGCTGCTCGTGTGGGACGACGGCACGGGCGAAGCGCTGTACGCGGGCGGAAGACTGACGCCGAGCGACGCCGTCGTTCCGCGCGTCGTGAAGTGGACCGGGAGTGCGTGGACGGGCGTCGGAGCACTGTCCGGCAGAGTGCGCGCGCTCTCAGCCTTCGACGACGGTTCGGGGCAAGAGTCGCTGTACGCGGGCGGTGAGACGGGCCTCGTGTTCCTGTTCGTGCCCCCACCTCCGAATCTGTTGCGCTGGGACGGGGCGGCTTGGCAAGTCGTGGGCGGCGGTGTCTACGCGCAAACGACGGGGGACGGGCCCATCGTCGCGGCGTTGGAGTCGTTCCAGAGCGACCCCTCGCGCGGGCCCGATCTGTGTGTCGGAGGCAAGCTGCAACGCGTCTCCGCGGCGGAGCTCGTCTCGTCGCACTTCGCGGTGTGGAAGGGCTGCGGCGTGCCGCCGGGCACGCGCTTCTGCTTCGGCGACGGTTCGCTCTCGACGCCGTGTCCGTGCGCGCCGCCGGACTTCGTTCCGAATCCGCCCGCTGCGATCGGTCACGGTTGCGCGAACTCGTTCAACCTCGACGGCGCGCTGTTGTCGGGAAGCGGCAGCACGTCGGCGAACGATGTCGTGCTCACGGGCACCGGCCAGTCGCCGATCGGCTTCTCGTTCTTCTTCGTCGGCACGTCGGAAGTGACGAGCGGCATCGCCGTCGCCGACGGTGTGCGTTGTGCGAGCGGAGCGCTGACGCGCTTCGGCTCGCAGAACGCCGTGTGCGGCAGCGTGAAGTATCCGAATCCAGACGTCGGTTGGACGTCACCGCTCTCGACGGTGAGCGGCACGACGCCGGGCAGCGGGCTCACGAAGTACTACCAGGTGTACTACCGCAACGCGGCGGCGGGCTTCTGCACGAGCGGCACCGCGAACTTCACGAGCGGCTATCGCGTGACGTGGTGAGTTCGACGCGCACGCGTCCTCGCTCACGCGCGCTCGCGGAATGCAATGCACGCGCGCTGAGGAGTTTCACCACACGCTGCGAGTGATGATGAATGTTCTGCAATCTTCCAGCGCGAATCGAGCGACGCCCGTGCGCGCGGCTATCGAATTCCGCGCGGTACGCTTAGCCTGACGCACGACCTTGCTTCGCGTGCGCGCCCGCCGCTCGTTCTCCGCGCGCGGGCGCTTCCCCAGCTTCACTCTCTGCTCCTCCACCATCCAAGGAGTCGTTCTCATGAAACGAACTTTCCCGTGTATCGGTGCGGCGTTGCTCCTCTGCTCGACAGCGAGCGCGCAACGCACCGAGGTCGAAGTCTTCCCCGCGACCACGATCCAGCACGTCGACGGCGTGTACCGCATGGCGAGCGGTGAGATCGAGATGAACTCCGGCCAAGTGCATCTCGGCGTCAACCCGATCGTCATCTACAACAACACGTGCCCGACGCCGTCGTTCACGGCGACGCTCAACGGCGCGACATGGCTCGACGACGGTCGTGTCCCGAGCACGACGTCTCCCGCGCCGAACGTCGGCACGCTGAACAACTACCGCGTCAACAAGTTCCAGATCGCTTACTGCACGCGCGATTTGTCGGGCGTGTTCTCGATTCGCGTGCGCTTCTGGCAGAACTTCCTGCAGAACACGACCACGTGCACCACGCTCGCCGGCGCGGGCGTTCCGATCGCGGACTTCACGCTGACGAACATCCCGGGCGCCCCGACGGTCGGCACGCTGACGTGCTACGCGCTCGACATCGACCTCGCGGGCGGCTTCGAGTTCTGCATGCAAGGCGATGCCGATGGCGCGTTCAACGCCGACGCGTTCGGCGACGGCTTCGGCTGGGGCATCACGATGCTCGGCCAGACCGGTATCACGACGGCGACTGTCGGCGGTCCGTTTCTCGCGGGTGTGATTCCGCCGGGTGTCGGCACCGCCGTGCCGTGCCCGGTCGGTCAAGGCACCGCGTTCAACACGCCGGCTACCACGAGCGCGACCGGTCTCGACAACGATCTCACGGTGTTCCGCGACGGCGGCACGTCCGGGATGACGACGGTGTGCACGACGTTCGGCAGCGGACGCCAGGGCTTCCATATGAAGATCTGGGCCGACGGCGACGACTGCACGACGTGCACGGGCAACCCGGATACGGACGGCGACGGCACGCTCGATTGCGCCGACGGCTGTCCGGCGGATCCATTGAAGACGTCACCCGGCGAGTGCGGCTGCGGCGTGCCCGACACCGACACGGACGGCGACCTCACGCCGGACTGCATCGATGGCTGCCCGCTCGATCCGGACAAGATCGCGCCGGGGATCTGCGGCTGCGGCATCTCGGACGCCGACACGGACGGCGACGGCACGGCGGACTGCATCGACGGCTGCCCGCTCGACCCGGACAAGGTCGCGCCTGGCATCTGCGGTTGCGGCATCGCGGACACCGACACCGACGGCGACGGCACGGCAGACTGCGTCGACGGCTGCCCGAGCGATCCGCTGAAGATCGCGCCGGGTCAGTGCGGTTGCGGCTTCGCCGACACGGACGGTGACGGCGACGGTACGGCGGACTGCATCGACGGTTGCCCGAGCGATCCGAACAAGACGTCGCCCGGCCAGTGCGGTTGCGGCATCGCGGACACCGATACGGACGGCGACGGCGACGCGGATTGCATCGACAACTGCGCTTCGATCGCGAACCCGACGCAAGCCGACGGCGACCTCGATGGTGTCGGAGACGCGTGCGACAACTGCGCGTTCACCGCGAACGCGACGCAGGCCGACTGCAACAACGACAACATCGGCGACGCGTGCGCGATCCTGGGCGGGACGCCGGACTGCAACGGCAACGGCGTGCCGGACGCGTGCGACATCGCGGCTCTGTTCAGCATGGACACGAACGGCAACGCGGTGCCCGACGAGTGCGAGCAGAACGGCGGTACGCCTTTCTGCTTCGGCTCGAGCGGTTGCCCGTGCGCCAACAACAGCGCGCCCGCGCTGCAGGCCGGTTGCCTCAACCACCTCGGCACGGCGGGCAAGCTCGTCGGCAGCGGCACGACGAGCGTCTCGAACGACACGCTGTCGCTGAACGTCAGTGGCTTGCACGGCACCGTCTTCACGAAGTGGTTCCAGGCGTCGGCGCCGCAGAACGTGCCCTTCGGCGACGGCAAGCTGTGCATCACGGGCCCGCTCGTCCGGCTCGGCGACCACGTGTCGACCGCGTCGGGCGATGCGAGCTACCCGGTCGGCGCCGACCTCGCGGTGTCCGTGAAGGGCTTGATCCCGCCCGCGGGTGGAGTGCGCGTGTACCAGGCCTGGTACCGCAACCAAATCCCGTTCTGCACGCCCGACACGTTCAACACCACGAACGGCTTGTCGGTGGTCTGGTTCCCGTAACCCGACGCACGCATTGCTAGCAATGGCGGAGCGCGTCCTCCCGATGGCGGGAGGGCGCGCTCCGCCGCTTGGAGCACCTTTCAGAATGCCCCGCCCCGTCACACGCCGCGCCGAACCGGGCTCGCGGCGTTGCGCCTCCTCTGTGTACTGCGACGCAATACGCATCGTCGGCGCGCCTTGCTCGCCTCGGCTCGTCGCAGCCTTCGCCGAGGCGGTTCACTCTGAAAGGCGCTCTTGGACGGGCGCGTGACCGCGCGAAAGTTTTCGGGACGCGCTGAACCACTTCGCGGAGCGGCACCGTTCACGACATGCGGTGGGGGAGGCCCTCACCGGAGGTTGTCCTGAGCTCCACGTGTGACCGGCGGTCGTGTCAACCGCTTTCGCTCTCCCTCGGCCGTCGGCGCACGCGGACACACTCGGGCGAATTCTCGCAGTGAATGGACGACCGGGCTTCGCACGGCGGGGTCCGGTCGTTCTCGTTCTCACCCTGGCGCGCGCCGCAACGCGCGTGCGTGGCGCGCACGCGCGCGAGTCACGCGGTCAAGAGCAGGAGTTCCGCGCAAAAGCCCGGTCCCATCGCGAGCATCACGCCGCGCGCGCCGGGGCGCGGCGTCCGCTCGCGCAGCGTCTTTTCCAGGATCAAGAGCACCGACGCACTCGACAGGTTGCCGTGCTCGCGCAAGCACTCCCACGAGAGTGCGAGTTGCTCGTCCGTGAGTCCGAGCCCGTCGCGCGCCGCGCCGAGCACCTTGGGTCCGCCCGGGTGACACACCCAGAAATCGATGTCGCGGTGTGTGAGTCCGTGCGTCGCGAGGAACGCGTGCACGTCCGGGCCGAGCCGTTCGCGCGCCAGCACTGGCACCTCGGGCGACAGCACGATCTGGAACCCGCGCTCGGAGATGCGCCAGCCCATCATCTCCTCGGTGTCGGGATAGAAGATGGAGCGCGTCGCGTCGATGCGCGTTCCGCGCGCGGGGTGCTGCGCGCCCGTGATCACCGCGCAGCACGCGCCGTCGCCGAACAGTCCGGACGAGATCATGTGCGCGAGCGATACGTCGTCGCGCTGCAAGTTGAGCGAGCACAGCTCGACGTTGAGCAAGAGCACGACGCCGTGCGGATCGCCGCGCACGAGGTCCGCAGCGCGCGCGACGCCGGCGGCGCCGGCGACGCAGCCCAAGCCGAAGAGTGGCATGCGCCGTACGTCCGTTCGGAAGCCGAGGCGATTGACGAGTCGCGCGTCGATCGACGGCGCCGCGAGTCCCGTCACCGTCGAGAACAGGATCACGTCGACGTCGCGCGGCGTCAGGCCCGCGCGCTCGAGCGCGAGCACGACGGCGCGCTCGCCGATTTCGAGCGCGACCTCGATCCACGCGTCGTTGAACTCGCCGAAGGTGCGCATCTGTGCGTAGCGCGCGAGCGGCAGGGCCAGGTCGCGGTGCTCGACACCGCAGTTCGCGTGGATCGTGCGCAAGCGCCGTTGCGCGGCGGGCTCGTCGCGCCAGAGCTCCTCGAGCGTGGCGGTGATCGAGGGCTGCGCGGTGCGGTTCGGCGGGAAGGCGCTGGCGACGGAAGCGATTCTCATGGTCTGGTTCTCGGAAGGATGTACGGAACGCGGGCGCGGTAGCGCGCGAAGGCGTCGCCGTAGAACGACAAGTAGCGCAGCTCCTTGTGCAGCGGCGCGGCGACGCAGTACGTCGTCCAACACAGCGCGAGGAGCAGTGCGTCGAGCGTGTGGACCGGTCCGGTCCACAGCGTCAGTGCGAACGCGAGGTACACCGGCTGGCGGCACGCGCGGAACAGTCCGCGCGTCGGGAACGAGCCGAAGTCGGGCCGCGTCCCGCGCCACACGGACAACCAGCCGACGGCACCGGTCTGCGTTCGGAGTCCGGCGTCGCGCAGCGCGACGACGAGCAAGAGCCAGCTCGCGGCGAACGCGAGCTCGAAGGCCCAGCGCAGGGTGCCGTGCGGCTCGTACAGCACGAGCCCGCTCGGCGACCACCAATGGAACGTGGCCCACGTCTGCAAGCTCGCGATCAGCGTGAACGTGGTCGGCGCGAGATCGCGTCCGAGATCCGCAGGCCCCAAGCGCGCGAGCACGCGCCGACCCGCTGCCGAGAGCAGGAACGAGTGCAAGAGGGGGAACTGCGCCACGAGCAGCGCGTTCGCGAGCCACGCGCCCGCGCCCGTCAGTGCGCCGCGTCCCGCGCGCAGACCTTCGTGCAACTGCCAGAACATCGTCGCGATCGCCCACACGAAGGCCGCGTGGTTGAGCACACCCCACGCGAGCGCCCAGGCTTTCCGCCGCCGCGATCCCGCGCGCGCGCTGCTCGCGCTCGGGGTGCGCGCGCCGTCCGTCGACGAAGCGTGTGTGCTCATTGGATCTCTGCGCGCCGCAGCACGACTTCGCCCGCGTCGGAGCGCAGGCGCAGCTCTTCGCCCGCGACTTGTGCATGCGCGAGCGCGCCGCCCTCGAGATCGAGCACACCGCCCTCGAGCGACCATGTGCCGCCGAGCGTTTGGAACTGCGGTCCGCTCTCCAGGGCGATCAGCGCCGCGCCCGAGTAGGTGCCTGCGCGCTCGAAGCTGTAGTAGACGCGCAAGAGTGCCGCAGCCGCTTCTCCGTCGATGCGCACCGACTCGAAGTAGCCGACGAGGTCGTCGCGCGTCGCGGCGCGCCACGTCGACTCCTCGCGTTCCACACGCACCGCGCGGCTCGCGCCGTCGACGACGTGCGAGCTGACGCAGCCGACGCCAGCCAGCGCGAACAAGGCACACGCGCGATCAGTGCGCATGCGCGTCCTCCGGTTGCGTGCGTCCGAGCGAGCGCGCGGTGAGCGCGATCCAGATGCGGACCTCGTCCTCGACGGAGATCACGCCGAGCTGGCTCGGCGGCTCGATTCCGTACGTGCGCAACGAGACCTGCGTCTCGCCACGCATGGTGACGCGCTTGCTCGCGTCGACGGCGACGGTCACCGGCATCGAGCACGCGCGCGTCGCTCCGCGGATCGTGAGCTCGCCATGCGCGATTCCGGAGAGCGTCTGCGCTGCGACGTCGATCGCGCTCGGCTCGAAGCGGCGCCAGTCGAACGTGAGCAGCGGGTGCGCGACGGCATCGAGGCGCGTGCGCATCTCTTCGTCGCGGCCGGCGGATCCGGTGTCGAGCGTCGCAGCGCCGACGTGGATCGTGCCTGCACAACCGCGCTCGGGATGCGCGAGGTCGACGACGAGCTCGCCCTCGATCCGTTGCGTGACGCCGCTGAAGTCGTGCAGCGTGCTGCGCGCATCGAAGCCCACGCGCGAAAGCGTGGGTACGAGCGCGAGGCGCTGCGGGCCTTCGAACGAGAAGCTCGTGTGCGGCAGCTGGAACGAGAGGAAGCGGCGCGGCGCAGCGGTCGCCGTCGTGGCGACGGAAGGCGCCGTGTCGCTCGCCGGCACGGGCGGCGAGAGATCCGTCGGGCTCGCAGCGGGTGTGCTCACGGCGAGCGCACTTGCCTGCGTCGTCGGCGGCAACGGCGCCGCTCGCGCGAGTTCGTCGCGCAGCGCCGTGACGTTCGCATCGGCCGTGCGCAACGCATCGTGCAAGGAGCGCGCACGCGACTCGGACGCGGCGTCGAGCTCGTCGCGCACGAGCTCCACGTGCTGCGCGAGTCCTTCCGCGATCGCCGCGAGATCGACCTGCGCCTGCTCGATGTCGGCGCGCAGGAGCGCGAGGTCATTCGGCTCCTGCTCTGTCCTCGAGCCGGGCTGTTCGACGACGATGCGGACGCGCTCGCGCACCACGAAGAGCGCTGCGAGCGAGCCGACCGAGAGCGCGAGCCAAGCGGCCGCGCCTATCCACTGGAGAATGCGTTTCACGTTCATGTTCCTACGCGGCTCTCGCGGACGGCGAGCGGCCAGTCGGGCACGGCCAAGGCAAAGTCCGGTCCGCCAGCGCGCGGCGCGTGGAGCGTGCGTCGTGGGGCTCGCAGGGCATGCGCGCGTTGTAGGAAGTTCAACGGAGGCCCCGTTCCGACAACTGCTATGACTTCGGTGAGCGGAGGGAAGCCGCATCGCGAGCGCGTGCGTGCGATCGGCCGCGAACACGACGCCGTGGCACGCGCGGTGCTCTCGGCGGCGCGATGAGCTCGCGACGTCACGCTGCACTCGCCCTCGTGCTCATCGCGCTGCCGACGCTCGCGCTCGGTTGGGTGGGTTTGCGGGCGCCGGTCGATCTCGAGAACCGCGCGTTGAAGTCGGTCGGCACGCGCGAGGCGCTCGTCGAGCGGCACCGGATCGAGACCTTCGGCAGCGAGGACGAGCTCGTCGTGCTGTTGCGACCGGCGAGTCCGGGCGCCGACAGGTTCGCGACCGAAGTCGCCCGGGTCGCCGCCGCGGTGCGCGCGATCGACGGCGTGCAGGGCATTCACGCGCTGCCCGTGAGCGCGTCCGCCGCGGCGCCGGCCTTCGTGTGGCACGTCGCGCTGAACGCGCAGCACGGCGCGTTCGCGGGGCTCGTCGATGCGGTCACCGCTGCGATCCGCAACACCGCGGGACCGTCGCTCTCGTGCTCGATCGCCGGGCGGCCCGCGGTGGAGGTCGCCGTCGCGCGCGCCGTGGGGCAGGAGGAGAAGCGCGTCGTCGGCGTGCTCGTCGTCACGCTGGTGGCGCTCTCCTGCGCGTTCTATCGCCACGCGGGCTTGGTGCTCGCGGTGCTCGTTCCGGCCGGCATCGGCATCGCGTGGACGGCCGGCATCGCCGCGCTGCTCGGCCGCGCGATCGATCCCGTGTCCGTGCTGCTGCGGCCGGTGCTGCTGACGGTCGGCGTCGCGAGCGGAGTGCATTGGGTCGAGGCGTACCTCGATCGCATCACCGCCGGCGAGCGGGCCGCACGTGCGGCGCGCTCGGCCGTGATGGAGCTGCGTCGGCCGGCGTTGCTCGCTTGCCTGACGACGGTGATCGGGTTCCTCGCGCTCGGGGTGAACTCGATTCCGGCGGTGGTGGACTTCGGCATCTTCGCCGCGCTCGGAGTGGCGCTCACGTATTCGTTCGCGAGCGTCGCGACACCGGCGTTGCTCGTGCTTTGCGCAGCGCATCCGCCGCCGCGGCTGCTCGCTCGGCGCGGCGGCCACGTGTCCCGTGCAACTACCTGGATCGCTCGGTTCTCGCTCCAGCATGCACGCGCGGTCCGGTTGGCCGGTGCGGCCGGCGCGCTCGCCGCGGTGTGGGCGTGTACGCTCGTCACGGTCGACAACGATCCGCTGCGCGTGCTGCCCAGCCACCACCCGGTGCGCCGCGATTCCGCGCAGATCGCCGCGCTGGTCGGCGGTGACGACGTGTTCGAGGTGCTCATTCCACGGGACGGCGCGCTCGCCACGCCCGAGAAGCTCGCGCTGTTCGCGGCGCACGTCCTGCAGGTGCACGGCGTCGCCGGCGCGGCCGGGCTGCCTCTCAGAGCGGTTACCGAGTCCGGCGCCGCGGACGGCGAGCTCGCGCTGCGCTTCTTGCTCGCGCCGGGCGGCAGCGCTGCGCGCGAGCGGACGTTCGACGAAGTCGAGGCGCTCGCGGCAGATCTCGGTGCGGACGACGTGCGCCTCGCCGGCATGTCCGTGCAGGTCACGCGCGATTCTGCGCGCTTGATCCGCGGCAGCGCGGCCGGCGCGCTGTTCAGTGCGTGCGCACTACTCGGCGTGTTCTGGGTCGGGTTCCGCTCGTTCGTGCTCGCGTGTCTTGCGATGATCCCGAACGTGCTCCCGTGTCTCTGCGTGTACGGCGGGCTCGGCGCGATCGGCCGGCCGCTGTCGTTCGCCACGACGATGATCGCGTCGTCCATGCTCGGCTTGATCGTCGACGACACGATCCATCTCTTGCACGGCGTGCGCGAGGCGCGTGTGCGCGGCGAGCCCATGGACGTCGCGTTGGAGCAAGTATTTGCGAGCTCGGGCCGCGCGGTGTCGATCACGACCGTCGTGCTCGCCGCGGGCTTCGCGAGCGCACTGTCGGGCACGCTCGCGAGCACGGTCGAGTTCGGCGCGGTCGCGACCGTGACGATCGTCGTCGCGTTCGCGTGCGATCTGTTCTTGGTGCCCGCGCTGCTTTCGTCGCGCACGCGCGCGGGCCGCGCCGTGCGAGCCGAGGTGGTGCATGCCTGACGTCACCTGGGATGTCGTGATCGTCGGCGGCGGTCCGGCCGGATCCTCGACGGCGTTGCGCTTGGCGCGCGCGGGGTTCTCCGTCGCGCTGGTCGATCGCGCGCGGTTCCCGCGCTCCAAGCCGTGCGGTGAGTTCATGAGCCCCGAGTGCTTGCCGCACCTGCGCGAGCTCGACGTCTTCGACGAGGTCGAGCGCCTCGGCGCGCGGCGCGTGAGCAGCATGGAGCTCCACGCGCACGGCCGGCAAGCGGCGGGACGCTTCGTGCCGATCGGCCGTGCGCGACCGCCGCAACCGTACGGCTGGGCCGTGCGGCGCGACCGGCTCGATCACGTGCTGCTCCGCGCCGCCGCGCGCGCCGGCGCCGTCGTCCACGAGAGCACGCGCTTCGACCGGCTGCAGCGCGCGCCGGACGGTGCCGTGACCGGCATCGTCGTGCGCGACAGCGCGGGCGAAACGCGCGCATTGCGCGCGCGCTGGACGATCGCCGCGGACGGCGTGCGTTCGCGCGTCGCGCGCGAGCTCGGTGTGCGGCGCGAGATTCCCTGGCTGCGGAAGCTCGCGTTCACGACGCACTTCGCCGGCGTGCCGTGGGGCGACGGCGCACAAGTGCACTTCGGCGCGCGTGACTACTGGGTGTGCGCGCCGGTAGACGGCGGCCTGCTCAGCGTGAACTGGGTGCTCGACCAGTGCGCAGTGAACGACGCGCACGCGCGGCCCGACGAGCAGTTCGCGCGCGGTCTCGCGTCGATGCCCGAGCTCGAGGCCGAGCTCGCGTGCGGACGGCGCGTCGAACGCATCCGTGGCGTCGGACCGCTCGCATTCCGTACGACGCGCAAGGTCTTCGGCGGCGCGGCACTCGTCGGCGACGCGGCCGGCTACGTCGACCCGCTGACGGGCGAAGGCATCTTCTTCGCGTTGCTCGGGGGACGTCTGCTCGGGGAATCGCTCGCGCGCGCGTTGCACGCGGGTCGCGTGGACCACGCCGCGCTCGCGGACTACGAGTCGGCGCACGCGCGCGAGATCGGCGCACGCTGCCGCGCCTCGTTGCTCGTGCAGCGTGCGCTGCGCCATCCGTCGTTCGCCAAGGTCGCCATCCGCCTGCTCGAGCGCCGCTCGAGCGTGGCCGACTGGCTCGTCTCGGTCGCCGGCGACTACGCGCCGCTGTGCGAAGCGCTGCGACCCCGCGTACTTTGGAACGCCGCGACGGGCGCACACGTGTCGCGAGGTGGAGACTGAGCGCGCGCGCGATTCCGACGCGATCCGCGTTCGCGGCCGTGCCGTGGATTCCGCTCGCGCTCGCGTCGCTCGCGCTCGTCGCGCGTGAAGGGCTGCGGCGCCGCACAGAGCTCGGGGCGCCCGTGGCCGCGCGCACAGCGGCGCAGGCCGTCCTGCCGAGCCTCGCCTTGCGCGCCGAGCCGCCGCGCGACGCGCGCTCGACGTGGTCGGTCGACGCCGAGGCCAGCACGGCGGTGATCGACGGAGGATCGCGCCCGACGCTGCGTGTCGAAGGGCGCGTGCAGCTCGCACGCGACGGGTCGCTCGCAGCGCTCGATCTCGAGCTCGTTCCTGCTCTCCCCACCGCGCGGGAGCGCTGCGCGGTCCACGCGAGCGAGTTGTCGCGCGCTTCCGCCGCGTCGCCGATCCCCGGCGTCGCGACCGGAGGGATGCGTCTGCGCGTCGGCGGACGCTCGCGCGCGGCGTTCGCGGTCGCAGCCTGGTCGTTCGATTCCGCGGGCCGCATGCACTTGGCCGTGCGAACGCACGCGGGCATCGCGCAAGACGGAGACGTGCGGGCTCTGCGAACCTACGATGGCGAGCCGCGCGCGCAGCGACTCGGGTTGTACCTCGTGCTGCGCAACGATGATTGAACCGAACGAGAGCAGCGTGAATCCGCAAGCGCAGGCTCCCGGTTCGGAGCGTCGGCGCGGAATGCTCGCCTTCGGGCTCGGATCGCGCCTCGGTTGGTGCTTCGCGCTCCTCGGCGTGTTGTCGCTCGGTCTCGGCGTGCTGGTGTCGATCCAAGTGCAGGACATGCGCACGTCGGTCGCGCGCGCGGTCGAAGAGCAGCGCGAAGCGGACACGTGGCGCGCGCTCGTGCTCGAGCTGCGCGCCTTCGGAGAGCACTTCGCGCGCGTGCGCGGACCCGCGGCGACCGAGACCGAGCGCGAGCTCGCACGTGCGAGCATCACCAACGCGCGCGTGCTCGTGGCGACGCTCGCGAGCGGCGCACCCGGCGCCGATCCGTCGCGCGGCAAGCACGAGGACGCCGAGCAAGCGATCTTCCGTGCGCTCGACGACGACCTGCTCGCCCTCGCCCAGGCTCTGGCGAGCTCGGAGGGCTCCACCGATTTCGAACCGCATGTCCAGCGCGTTCGCGCACGTGCTCAGGAGCTCGCACACGAGATGCAGCGCGAAGCGCGGCGCGCTCTGGAAGAGCTGCGCGCGCGCAGCGAAACGCTGCGGACGGAGGTCGTCGGCACGATGGTCGGGTTCTCGCTGATCCTCGCGCTCGCATTCTGGGGTGTGCGCGTCTGGATCGTGCGGCCGGTCCAAGCGTTGCGCGCAGGCGTCCTGCGCGTCGCGCGCGGCGAGCTGCAGCACCGGGTGGGAGTCGCTCAGGGCGGCGAGGTCGGTGACCTGGCGCGCGAGTTCGACGGCATGGCGAGCGAGCTGCAGAGCATGCGCGCTGAGCTCGAGCAGCGCGTCGAAGCGCGCACGCAGGAGTTCGTGCGCGCCGCGCGGCTCGCGGGGCTCGGCACGATGGCGGCCGGGATCGCGCACGAGATCAACAATCCGCTCGCGTCGATCGTGTCGTGCGCGGAAGGGTTGGAGCGCCGCTTGGACCAGCACGGTGCCGGCGGCGTGAGCCCGGAACGCTTGCGCGAGTACCTGCACATCATCGGGAAGGAAGCGAATCGCGCGCACGGGATCACGTCGATGCTGCTCGATTTCGCGCGCAGCGAGCCCGGCGCGCGCGTGCCGTTCACGCTGCCCGTGCTCTTGCGCGAGCTCGAGGTGCTGCTCGAGCATCGCCTGCGCTCGCTCGGCGTGAGCCTCGTCGTCGGGTGCGATCCGGGCGTTCCGGCATTGCTGGGAGATCCGCGCGCGTACAAGCAAGTGTTGCTCAACCTCATCGACAACGCGATCGACGCGAGCCCACCGCGCGGCACGGTGCGCGTCCGCTGCCGTTCGATCGGTTCGATGGTGGCGCTCGAGGTCGCGGACAGCGGTGTCGGCATCGCGCCGGAGGATCGCGAGCGCATGTTCGATCCGTTCTTCACGACCAAGCCTCCGGGCAAGGGCACGGGCCTCGGGCTCGCGATCGTGCACCGCATCGTGCAGGCGGACGGTGGTCGCATCGAGGTCGACACCTCGGAGCACGGCACGACGATGCGCGTCCTCGTGAAGGCACCCGACGCGCGCGCCGCGGCGCGGCAACCCGAGCACGCATGAAGCCGCGCGTGCTCTTCGTCGACGACGACGATTCTCTGCGCAGCGTGCTCTCGCTCGAGCTCGCCGAGACGGGCTTCGAAGTGCGCGCGTTCGCGAGCTCGAGCGGCGTAGTCGATTGCGTGCGCACGTGGATCCCGGACGCGGTGTTGCTCGATCTGCGGCTGCCGGGCGTCGACGGCCTGGAGCTCTTGAGACAGATGCGACGCGTGGACGAGGCGGTGCAGGTCGTGCTGTTGACCGGTCACGGCAGCGTGCCGGAAGCGGTCGCGGCGATGCGCCTCGGAGCGCACGACTTCCTCACGAAGCCGGCGCGACTCGACGTGCTCGAGCAAGTGCTGCGTGGTGCGATCGCGAAGCGCGCGCTGATCGAGGACAACGCGCGCTTGCGGCGTGTGCTCGAACATCGCACCGAGGCGTTCGAGATGATCGGCAGCGGTGCCGCGATCACGCGCTTGCGCGCGGAGACGCTGCGTGTCGCGAGCAGCGACGGTGCGGTGCTCGTGCTGGGAGAGAACGGGACCGGCAAGGAACTCGTCGCGCGCGCCGTGCACGGTGCTTCGCGGCGGCGCGAGTTGCCGTTCGTCGTCGTCAACTGCGGCGCCATCCCCGAGAACCTCGTCGAGAGTGAGCTGTTCGGCCACGAACGCGGCGCGTTCACGGGTGCGGATCGCAAGCGCATCGGCCTGTTCGAGGCCGCGCACGGCGGCACGCTGTTCCTCGACGAGATCGGCGAGCTGCCCAAGCAGGTGCAGCCCGCGCTCCTGCGTGCGCTCCAGTTCGGCGAGGTCCGGCCCGTGGGTGGCGACCGCGTGCGCTCGTTCGACGTGCGTGTCGTGGCGGCGACGAACCGCGATCTGATGGCGCTCATCGCAGCCGGCGAGTTTCGCGAGGACTTGTACTACCGCGTCGCCGCGCTTCCGCTGCACGTTCCGCCGCTGCGGGAGCGCCGCGACGACATCCCCGAGCTCGCACGCACGTTCCTCGCGCGCAGCGCGGCGCGCATGGGACGCCCGCTCGCGTTCGACGACGCCGCGCTGGCGCGCCTGTGCGAGCTCGATTGGCCGGGGAACGTGCGTGAGCTCGAGAACGCGGCCGAGCGCTTGTGCGTGATGGCCGATTCGGACGTCGTCGACGCGCTTGCCGTCGAGCGCTACGTCCCGCGCAGTCTGGCACGCGCGGAGTTGCCGACGCTGTCGCTC
Source organism: Planctomycetota bacterium (assembly GCA_046160865.1). Classification (GTDB taxonomy): domain Bacteria; phylum Planctomycetota; class UBA1135; order UBA1135; genus JBJXHG01. The sequence goes on from JBJXHG010000051.1 coordinate 66,772, forward strand.
GAAGAGCTCGAGCGGCGCGCGATCATCAAGGCGCTCGAGCTGCACGGCGGCGACAAGCGCGTCGCCGCGGCGCAGCTCGGCATTGCGCTGAAGACGCTCTACAACAAGCTGGACCGCTACGGCTTGCGCCCGCGCGCGTAGCGCGCGCGCATGCGTGCGGCGCGCCCTCGCGCCGCACGCTTTAAACGGCGGGGACCCTTGTCGGCTGCTTACGCTCGACTGGACCTCTGCAGTTTGCCGTTGCCTCTCGATCGCCTCGGCGCGGATGCGAGAGCGGTCCCGCCGTCGATCTCGCGCCCGCGGTGTCCCTGTGCGTCGCAACCACGCAGCAGGCACTTGCCACTCCTCGCGAGATGCAAGGCACAGCGAGCGTAAGCAGTCGACACGGGTCCCCAACGTTTAAAGCGTGTGGCTGCCAAGGCCGCGCCACACGCGGGCGCTCCGCGCGCAAGGCGCGCTGCGCGCGGGCGCGAAATTCGAACGCGGCTGAAACCGCCGCATGAGCGCGCAGTCCCTGGAGCGTTCCGTTCCGAGCGGAGATTCATCGCGGCCGTGGTCGGCCGTGTTCCGCTCGGGCGCAAGCATCCGAGGAGGAAGTCTCATGCTCTCGCTCCGCGCTCTCGGCCGGCGGCTCGTCGCTGCCGGCTGTACGTGTCTCGCTCTCGCGACGACGTCCCAGGCCCAGATCCAGCTCTCGAGCGGTGACGTCGCGCTCATTGGCTGGATCGACAATGGCTCGCCGAACGATGCGTTCGCGTTCGTCGCGCTCGCGCCGCTGCCGACGGGCGTCAAGCTCTACTTCACGGACAGCGGTTGGACCGGTACGGCGTTCCGCAACACGTCCGGACCTTCGAACGGCGCCGGAAACGAAGGCTTGATGGTGTTCACCGCGCTCGCACCGATCGCAGCCGGCACGATCGTCAACACGCAGAGCAGCGGGCCGGATTTCACGTGGACGTCGAGCGGTGCGATCCCTGGCGCGACGACGGGCAGCTTCAGCGTTCCGAGCTTCGCTCAGAGTGGCGATCAGCTGTATGCGTTCCAGCACGACAGCGGACAGAACCCGCTCAACACTCCGGTGCACGAGCACTTGTTCGTGCTGGACGACACGGGCGCGTTCGAGCCTGCGACGACGACCGCGACCGGCGCGGTGCCGCCCGGCCTGTCGACGGTCGCGCACACCGCGCTCACGTTCGCGCAGAGCGGGTCGGGGCAGAGCTTCATGGGGTTCCAGACGACTTCGCTGACCACCGGGACGAAAGCGCAGTGGCTCGCCGCGATCGGTGATCCGGCGAACTGGATCTTCGGTGCGAGCGGCACGTTGCCGTCGGGCTCGATCTTCGTCGGCTCGTGCCAGTCGCCGTCGATCACAGCGCAGCCGGCGCACTCGCACGTGTGCGTCGGCACGGCGACGAGCTTCTCCGTCGGTGCCGCAGGGAGCGAGACGCTGTCGTATCAGTGGAGGCTCGACGGATCCGATCTCACGGAAGGTGCGCCGTTCTCCGGCGTGCACTCGCCGGTGCTCTCGATCGCCTTCGCCGGCGCGTTCGAATCCGGCGCCTATGACGTCGTGGTGACGAATGCGTGCGGCTCTGCCGCGAGTTCGACGGCGCTGCTCTCGATCGACAGCGCCGACGCGGACGCCGACGGCACTGCGGATTGCGCCGATGGTTGCCCGAACGACCCGACGAAGTCGGAACCCGGGATCTGTGGCTGCGGCGTCGCCGACGACGACTTCGATCTCGACGGCGCGTTCGATTGCAACGACGGTTGTCCGTTCGACGCGTCGAAGACGGAGCCGGGTGCGTGCGGCTGCGGGGTCGCCGACACCGACACGGATGGCGACGGAGTTCCCGACTGTTTCGATCTCTGCCCGCACGACGACGAGAAGGTCGCACCCGGGGCGTGCGGCTGCGGCGTCCCTGACGTCGATGCCGACGGTGACGGCAGTGCGGACTGCGTCGACGGTTGTCCGCGCGATCCGCTGAAGACGGCTCCGGGAACTTGCGGCTGCGGTGTCGCGGATACCGACACGGACACCGACGGTAGCGCCGATTGCGTCGACGGCTGTCCATTCGATCCCGCGAAGACGACGCCCGGCATCTGCGGTTGCGGCGTGGCCGAAACGGATCGCGATGGCGACGCGCTGCCCGACTGCGCGGACAACTGCGCGTCGATCGCGAACGCGGATCAATCGGACGCCGACGGCGACGGCTTCGGCGATGCGTGCGACGTCTGTCCGTCGATCGCCGACGCCGCGCAAGGTGACTGCGATCGCGACGGAACCGGCGACGCGTGCGCGATCGCGGCCGGAGCACCCGACTGCAACCGGAACGGAGTGCCGGATCCTTGTGACATCGCGAGTGGAGCGAGCGCGGACCTGGATTTCGATTCCGTTCCCGATGACTGCCGCGGCAGCGGCGGCACACCGTTCTGCTTCGGCGACGGCGCCGCGAACGGCGGCCGCGCGTGTCCGTGCGGCAACGACGCGCTGCGCGACAGCGAGTCGGGCTGCGCGAACTCGACGGGAGCTGGCGCTGGCATGCTCGCGAGCGGAGCGACGTCGCGCGCGAGCGCCGGGGTGGGG
>JBJXHG010000052.1:0-14348 GCA_046160865.1 Planctomycetota bacterium
CAACTCGGACGAGCTGCCACGCACTATTCGTGGCGCTCCGCGCCGCGAATAGTGATTCGCAGCTCGTCCGAGTTGCCGCGCACCTCCGGCACGTACATGGCCTGCGCGAGGACCGGCAACGCATGGAAGCGTCCTGGAACCTCCGCGCGCAAGTCGTAGCGCACCTCCCACACGCCTTGCGGCAGGTGATCCGCGAACAGCGCGACCTGTCGATCGCGCAGCTCTTGGTGCAGCGACACCGCGCGACCGGTGTAGCGCGCTGAGTCGTTCGGATCGGGAACGAGCGCCGGCACGTTCGCGCCGAAGCGATGGTCGACCTCGGAGGAGCGCAGCTCGCGCAGCGCGATGTGCTCACCGCTCAAGAGCTGCACCGCTTCGAGCCCCGCGGGCTTCAAGTCCTCGAACAGCAGGTAGTCGAAGTGGTTCTTCGTCTCGACCGTCAGCACGACCTCGACGCGCTCTCCGCTCGCGACGGTGCCGCCGTCCTCGAGCGGCACCTTGTCGTACACGTAGCCCTTGAGCAGCGTCGGCCGGCCGACGTACTTGAAGTACTGCCGGCGCGCGAACAGTTGGCTGCCGCGCGCGGGGATCGGCTCCTCGAGGCTCGTGAACGTCGCGCGTGCGGAGAGATAGAGCGGACCGGCTCCGGCCGTGCACGCGAGGCGGATGTCGTTCCGGCCGTCGCGCACGCTCTCGGGCGGCAACACGAACTCCGCGGGCGCCGCGAGCATGTCCGCCGGCGAGAGACGACGCTTCGCCACGACGGTGCCGTTGATGGAGAGCTCGTACTCGACCTCGCGCGCGAGCTCGCCCGAAGTACGCAGGTAGTCGTCGAGCGCGAGCACCACGATCGCCGTGTCGCGCGTGTTGTTCCACTGCGCGCCGCGCCGGTTCTGCACGAGCCAGGTCACGGTCGGATCGACGAGCTCGTTCTTCGGATCGATCGCCGACAGTGCGCGCAGCACCATCGCGGTCGCCTCGACACCGCCTTCCGACCACCGCCACCACAGGCCGTCCTCGCCCCAGTGCGCGGTCTTCTGGTTCATCGCGCGCGGCTCGCCCGCGCGCGGATCGATGCGCGAGCCGGCCGGCGTCTCGTCGACGATGACGCCGTTGGCGAGATTCTGCACGAGCACCGACGCCTCGTGCGCGCGTCCGAAGCCGTGCGCTGCCAGCGCGAAGAGCGCGCGCGTGTACGCATTGAGCGACTGCTCCTGCGCCCACAGCCTGTCGAACGCGGCGCGCGCATGCTCGTGCGATCCGATCTCGCCGGAGTACGCCGCGAGCGCGTGCAGCATCCAGGCGGCGAGGTCCGGGCTGCGCTCGGCATCCACGAGTTCAAGGAGCAAGTACTTGGACGCACGCTCGAGCAGCGCCGGCTCGATGGCGATCTTCGCGTCGCGCGCGAGCGACAGCCCCCACACCACGTACGCCGTCATGAACGGATCGCTGTCGCCGTCCTTCCACCAGCCGAAGCCACCGTCCGCGTGCTGGAAATCGCGCAAGCGCGCGAGGCCTTGCTGGATCATCCGATCGAGCTCCTCGAGTGCTTGCTTGCCGCTCGGATGCGTCGCCGCGGCCGAGCCCTCCTCGATGCCGCCGAATGCGCGCTGCAGCGCGATCTCGGCCGACAAGCCGCGCGACTCGAGCGTGCGCGCGACGATCGCCGCGGGCAGGAAGCGCGACAGCGTCTGCTCGGTGCATCCATACGGATAGCCCGCGAGGTACGGCAGCGCGTCGAGCATCGTCACCGCCACGCTCGGCGTCACGTGCACGACGAAACGCGTGGTCTCCTTCGTGCGTGCGCCGGGCACGTCGAGCGCGACCGCGAGCTCGCCCTCGGACAGTTTCCACGCGCCCGCCACGAGTGCCTCGATGCCGTGCGCCTCGACGCGGTAGCGCTTCTCCATGCCGTCGGAGTGCGCGCCGCCGCGCGCGACGAGGCGCAGAACGAGCGGACCCGCGCGCACGACGCGCACCTTCCAGTTCAGTTGCTGCTGGCCCTGCGCGGGCACTTTCACCGGGGATTGCGGCGCGACGGCGATCTCGAGACCGCCGTCGATCGCGAGCTCGGCACGCACGTCGAGCGGCTCGCTCGTGCGGTTGTCGAGCACTGCCGAGACGAAGCACTCGTCGCCGACGACGAAGAAGCGCGGTGCTTGCAAGCGCGCGATGAGCGGCTTCTGCGTGCGGGTCGTGAGCGTCGCGAGACCGACGCGCGTGCCGGCATCGGTGACGCGCGCGGTCGCTTTCCAGCGCGTCAGCGACTCGGGGTACTTCACGTCGACGGTCGCGCGCCCGCGCGCGTCCGTGACGAGGTCCGGCTTCCACAGCGCCGTCTCGCGGAAGTCGGTGCGCACTTGGACGGCGGGCTCCTGCGCATTCGCAGCCGCGTCTTGCGCCATGGACTCTCCGGCATAGCCGAGGCTCGCCATCGCCGGCGCGGGCGACGAAGGACCATCGGCCATCTCGCGGGACATCTTGGCCATCGCGCCCGTCGGCACGGAATCGCCCGGACCGCGAAAGCGACCGTTCTTCCCCTCCTCCTTGGCACCGTACGCGAGGCCGCCGTCGTCGCGCTCGCGCTCGTCGAACACGCCCGCCTGGCGATCGACACCGAGCTTCCCGTCCTCGCGCCGCACGAGCTTCGTGTAGCGCTTCGACTGGAACGAGGACTGCGTCTGCGTCCAGTTCGCGCGCTTCTCGCCGAAGAAGAACGGCCGCGGATCGCCGGCGTACTCGCCTTGGATCGCCGCCACGGACTCGTCGACGAGCGACAGCGCGATCTCGGCGCTCACCGGCTCGCCGGTGTGATCGCGCACGAAGAGCGAGAGCTGGCCTTGCTCGCCCGGTTGCAGCTCCGGCTTGCTGCTCTCGATGTCGACCGTCAAGAACTGCTCGACCGGCGGCACGACCACTTCGCGCGTGTCGACGAGCGCGTCGCCATCGAGCGCGGTGAATGCCGACAAGAACACGTTCGGCACGTGCTCGGGACCGATCGCGAGCGTGAGCAGCTTGGCCGTGCCGTCGACCTTGACGACTTGCCACGAGTGCAGCGTCTCGCTCTCGACGCTGAAGAGCACCCACGTATTGCTGCGCGGCGTGACGAGCATCACCGGCGCTTGGTCACCGGCGCGGAACGCCGCGTCGTCGACGATGATCGCGAGCCCACCGGCGTGATAGCCGAGCTCGCGCGTGTCGCCGCTCGCGCAGAAGAACGAGCTCGACGCCGTGACCTCGGCGCCGCGCGCGTCGCGACTCGTCCACGTCACCTGATAGAAGCCCTCGCTCGCGAGCGCGATCTCGGCGCGCGCTTCGCCCTGCGCATCGGTGCGCACGACGGTCTCCGCCACGTCTTCCGATTCGTAGCCGCGGAACTTGATCTTCCAACCCGATTGCGTGGACGGCGGCTCGCTCGAGCGCTGCACGGCGTCGAGCTCGCGACCGGAGATCTCGCGGCCCTTCGGATCGATCCAGATCTCGACCCAACGACTGCGCACCGTCTTCACGCGGCCTTCCGCTTCCACGCCGCGGTCGTTGGCGTCGCGCGCATGAAAGCGCAGCTCGGCGCGATCGCCGGGTCGATGGATGCTGCGCGTCGCTTCCGCGGTCACGTGGTAGAGCTCGCGCGTCACGCGCACCGTGCCGCGGCCGGTGATCTCGCGGCGCGAGCGATCGACGACGCGCGCTTCGACCGTGAACTCGAGGTCTTGCGTGCTGCCGCGCGGCGTCGGGAAGCGGACCGTCGCGCGTCCGTCGCCATCGGTGCGCAACGTTTGACGCTGCAACACCTGTCCGTCGCCGCCGCCCCGCCACGAGCGCTCGTGATCCGCGTAGTACCAGCCGTAGTCGCGCTGCGGAATCCAACGCCGCCAGTACGGACGCTGATGGATCACGACCTCGAGGTCGGCGTCGGCGACCGGACCGCCGAAGAAGTAGCGCGCTTCGACGAGCGCTTCGACCTCGTCGCCGAGGCGGAAGAGCTTCGGCTTGCCGGCCGCTTCGCCGGTGCGGACGCTCACCTCGAACTCGGGCAGCTTGTACTCCTCGAGACGGAAGAGCGTCGCGGCGCCGATCCCCGCACCCTCGTGCTCGAAGCGAATCTGGTACTCGCCGAGCGGGAGCTTCTCGCCCACGTCCAAGCTCGCGAAGGCGGATCCGAACGCGTTCAGCGTGAACACGCCCTTGCGCACTTCCTCGCCGTGCGGCGACGCGATCGTGTACGCGAGCTTCGCGTTCGCGGGCGTGGCGTAAGCGCCGCTCGCGCGCGTCCGCGCGATGACCTTGAACTCCACCGTCTGACCCGGTCGGTACGTCGAGCGGTCGGTGAACGCGTACACCTTCCACGCTTGCGCGTCGCGCGACCACCACTGCCGACCGCACAGGCTGAACGCTTGGCGGTCGCCGCTCACTGCAGCGACGAAGAGCTCCGTGTTGCCGTCGCGCGCGGCGAGCTCGGCGGCGACCGTCCCGTCCGCCGCCGTGACGTGATCGCTCCTGCGCCATTTCCAGCGCTTGCCGTCGTGGTAGCGCTCCCAGACGACGACACGCGCGCCACCGATCGGCTCGCTCGTCAGCGCGTCGCAGAACCACACCAGCGCGCGCCGGCCGCCGGTCTTCACGGTGAGCGCGCTGCGGCCAACGAGCACGATCTCGCGCGCGCTCGTATTGCCACCTCGAACTTCGAGGACGTACGCACCGGACGGAAGCTTCCGCGACAGCGCGAGCTCGGCCCAGCCAGGTTGGTGTTCGCCTTTGTCGCCCGTCGCGTGGGTCCACGTGAGCACCGGCTCGAGTGCGGAGACGTCGACACGCGCGAGCCAATTGCCCGCGCCGATGTCGTGACCGTTCGATGTCAATTGAACATGCGTCGCGAGATCGACGGCGTAGAGCGCGAGGTCGATGCGCTCGACGTTCCGCCAGGAGAGCGCGTACCCGATCTCGGAATCCGGCAAGAACGCCTGCGGCACGGACACCGAGAGTTCCTTGCGCAAGATGCGGCGGATCGCGTCCTCCGCGGAGTCGAAGTACGCCGTGTCACCTTTCTTGAACTCGGTCGTGATGCGGCGGTAGAGCGCGAGCGCGCGCACGCAGTCCGGCCGCGACTGTCCTTGCGCATCCGGTACGCCCTGCTGCTCGAGCCACTGCGCAAGCGTGTGCAACGCATCGTCGTACCAAGGATTGGCATGATCACTCGGCTCTCCGGTGCCGAGCGCTGCCTCGAGGTACTCGACCGCACGCACCATTTGCTCCGCGTTCGCGCCGCGCTGGCGCACGGTCATGCCGAACAGGAAGCGCGCTTGCGCCTGATCGCGCGGCTCACGCGCGATCGTGATCGCGTTCTCGACGATGTCGAGCGGCAATTGACCGAGCCACCACGCTTGTCCGTATCCGTCGCGATCCGGCCAAGCCATCTTCCACACGATCGCGAGATAGCGCGCGCGCGCGACTTCCGTGTCGCGCGCACCGGCCCACCAATCGAGCGCGGCCCGGTAGTGCGGTTCGGCCGAGCCAAAATCGCGTCGATCGCGCCGCTGCCAGTGGTAGTCCCCGAGCGACTCCGCGACCTCCGCCCAGATCCGGTCGCGCGCTTCGGGCCGCACGACACTCGCTTGCAGGGCCGCGAGATCCGCGCCCGCGCGCTCGATCTCGGTCGGATCGGGGTTCTGGCTCGCCGCGGCCGAGCGCCAGCGTGAGTCGGCCAAGCGAAACTCGACGTAGCGTCGCTCTTCCGGATCGCGCGCGAGTGCGAGCGCGTCGGCGTAGGCCTTGCGCGCGAGCTCGAACGAACCTTGGGCGTGAAGCGCCTCCGCGCGTGCGCGCAGGGCGCCGAAGTCGGCGGGCGCGCTCTCTTGGCGAGCGGGAAGAAACAGCGCGACGAGCGCGAGCCACAGAACGGTCTTCATGGTCGTAGTCCTTCGAAAGTGCTTGGCGCTCGGTACGCCGCCGCCGGGCTCGTTCTTGGTCGGCGCTCAAGAGCCTGGTGCATGCGCTCCTTGTCCCCCGCTCCCGCGCTCGTCGAGCTGTCGTGCCAATTCACGGATCGTTTCGGGCGCGAACCCCGCGTAGTGGTTGTTCGCGTAGGCAAACGTTTCCGCCACCTTCTTCCGCACGCGCTCGATCGTCCGCGCCCAGCGCGCGAGCCGTTCGCCTTGGTCGACCACGATTCGATCGAACCGATCGGTCCGCGCCTCGATCGCATAGCGGTCGCCGATCAGCCGCACGTACGCGAAGTCCGCGGTGACGAGATCGTCGACCGCCAGCTCGTCCGGGTGCGCCATCCGCACGATGTCGACGAGCACCAGCGCGACGTTGCGACGTCGCAGCGCGTTGAAGAGCAGCGCTTGCAGCCACACGTCGTTGCGCACCTCGACGGCGTACCGGAAACCCGTCGGCAACGCGTCGAGGAACGGCTCGAGGCGCTCGAGGAATGCGCCGAGCGAAGCGAACTCGGCTTTCTGGAAGCGCGGAAACTGCAGCACGAGCGGTCCGCACTTCGGGCCGAGCTCGCGCATCACGTCGAGGAAGCGCAGGGCGTCGCTGCCGACGTGCTCCCAGCGAATCACCCGCTCGACATCGGGGCGCTTGCCTTCACCGGCGTGCACGATCGACGCCGGGAACTTCGCCGCCATGACGAAGCCGTCTGGAGTCTTCGCGCCCCAGCCGCGCACGACTTCGCGTTTCGGGATCGCGTAGTACGTCGTGTCGGCTTCGACCGTGTCGAACTGCGTCGCATAGTGCGGCAAGAAGTTCGCCGGCTTCGTGCCCGCGGGATAGAACGCGCCGACCCACGACTTCTCCGACCAGCTCGACGTGCCGAAGCGGACTTTGCCGAGCGCGGAAGTCATCGCGCACGAACACCCTGCGTGCAGAAGTCGCCGCCACTTCGACGGACGCGATCGAGGACGCTCGCCATGCCGCGCGCATCGTAGGACGTGCCGAGCGCGCGGTCACGGACGGCGAGCGCACGCCGCTCGTGAATGCGACGCGGTCCGCCGAGATCGGGGACCGCGTTCACCGATCGCTCGGCGTCACTCCGCCTTCGCGCGTGCCGCGATCTTCTTCTCGAGCGCGGGCAACAGGTCGCGCTTCACCCAGCCGTACTCCGGCTCGATCTTCAGCGCGTCGGCGTACGCCGCGCGCGCCAGGTCGAGGTCGCCGATCGTCGCGCGCGCTTGGCCGAGCCAGCAGTACGCTTCCGCGCGACCCCACGTCGGAGCGCGCACGTCGCGGTCGGTGCGCGCGGATTCGGCATCCGCGAGCTCGGCCGCGCGCTGAAAGGCTTCGACGGCTCGTGTGGGATCGCCGCCCACGAAGCTCGGCTTGAAGAGCAATGACTGGCCGCGCACGATCCAAGCGCGCGGGTTCTTGTCGTCGGCGGCGAGCGCGCGCTCGCACAGCTCGTCGCTCTTCGACCCGAGCGTCATGCCGAGCATCGGATCACGTCCGATCTCGAGGCCGTGGATCGCGGCGAGCAGCGCGGCCGGCTCGGAGTTCTTCGGCAAATGCTCCAGCGCGGCGCGTCCGTGCTTCACCGCCGCGTCGCGGCAGCGCACGAAGATCGCCGCGTCACGCTTCTGCTCCGGGTCGCGGAGCGCGCGGACCATGCCGAGGTAGCCGGCGTGCGCCGCGTGGTAGTGCGCCCAGCCGTCGCTCGGATCCGCGCTGCACAAGTTCACGGCCGCAGCACACGCGGCGTCGATCGTCTGGCCGTCGAGCGACACGGACGCGCGCGCGAGCTCGTCGCGCACGCGCGTCAACTCGCCGGCGGACGCGGCTTCCGCGGACGCGCCGGCGCGCGGCGGGTGGACTTTTTCTTCGAGCGCTTCTTCTTCGCAACGCGACGTGTCTTTGCCTTGCGAGACCGCGGTCGCGCCGCACGGCTCGGGGCCCAATAGAAAGCACCACGGGAATACCCACCACGGGAACGATGACATCGGATTGACCTCCGCGCGGTTCGTGTCGCGCGGTGGAACGATCCTTCGCGAGAAGATCCAATTGCCTCCGCAACGATGCTCACCACGTCCGCCAAGCTCGCGCTGTCGTTCTCGGCCGCCTTCGTCGGCTGGACGGTCGGGCTCGCGTGGTACGTCGCGGTGGCCGTGCTGCGCCCAGGCTTCGGCTACGTCACCGACTTCGACGCGATCGCGGCGTGGTCCGGGATCTTCGCGTTCGCCGCTTGGGTGATCGCCGTGATCCCGCTCGCGCTGCGCGTCGACGAAGAGGGCGCGCTCTGCCGCGCGCCGTGGGCACCGGTCTTCGGGGGCGTGTGCGGCGTCCTGCTGTGCATCGTGTTCCTGATCCCGATCGGCGGCGGCGCGGAGGTCCTCGGACAGCCGACGTTCCTCGGCCAAGCATTCCTCGTCGGGGGCACGAGCTGGTGGCTGTACACGTGGGCCGCCCGCCGACCATGGCCGCCGCGTCTCGCCGTCGCCTGCGGAGCGCTCCTGCCGCCGATCGCGATTGCGCTCTTCGCGTTCGTCGTGTGGCCGTCGCTCGAGCGCATCACGCCGTCCTTCGCCTACCGCTTCGGCTCGGACGAAGCGCGCCAACGCATGTTCGAGCGCACACTGCGCGAGCTGCGTGTCGGCGATTCGATCGACGCGCTGCGCGAGCGGTTGCCGGGCGAGTTCGACTTCGAGACGACACGCACGACGGGCAACCGCGGGCCGCACTTGTCGTACACGATCGAGTTCGAGGAGGGACGCGTGACGAAGGTGGAGCTGCGCAACCGACCTTGAGCTGCGGGCTCACCGCGAGCTGTACCGGTCGTCGAACCACGGCTCGGCCGTGTTCGAGTAGCCGCGCACTTCCCAGAACCCGGGCCGATCGCGCTCGACGAACTCGATCTTCCGGATCCACTTCGCGCCCTTCCATGCATAGAGCTTCGGCGTGATCATCCGGCACGGACCGCCGTGCTCGATCGGCAGCGGCTTCTTCTCCCACGTGTGGACGAGCAGGACGTCGGGCTCGACCGCGCGCGCGAGCGACAAGTTCGTCGTGTACGGAACGCTCGTGCCCGGCGCGTGGTCGTAGCCCGTCGTCACGACGAAGCGCGCGCTGTCCTTCGGCACCGCGATCTCGGCGAGCGTCGCGAAGCGCACGCCGCGCCAGTGGTTGTCCATGCGACTCCACGTGGTCACGCAGTGAAAGTCACTGTCGTCGTCGACTTGCGGCAGCGCGAGGAACTCCTTCCACGTCAGCGTGAACGGGTTCTCGCACAGGCCGCCGACCTCGAGCCGCCACGCATCGAGCGCGATGCGCGGAAGGTCGCCGAGATCGAGCACGGGCCAGTTCTTCACCTCGCGCTGTCCGATGGGAAGCTGCGGCATGCCGTGGCGATTGCGCGGTCCGCTGCCGTTCGGCTCTTCGCCCTCGAACTGCACGTCGAAGGTCTCGGGCTTCCGCGCGCGCATGCGCTCGATGTAGCGCAGGCGTGCGGCGACGAGGTCGGGAGAGTCGGAGGTCATGGCACACATGGTAGTGCGATTGGATGCGCGCGCGAGGCGACGGTTTCGAACGAGCGCGGAGAGCGCGTGACTTCGGGATCCCGTCCCGGTTGAAGAGCGAACGATGCTGCTCGCTGCGACGATCGGATGCGCGCTGTCGATCGCGGCGCCGCCGCAGCGATCGAAGCCGGGGATCTGCTCGGACTACTTCGGACGAGGTGTCGCGAACGCGGGCGACATCGACGGAGACGGGACCCCGGACCTGCTCGTGACCGCAGCGGGTCAGAACGACCCGCGCACGAAGCGCTGCCGCGGCGCGATCTTCGCGTTCTCGGGCCGCGACGGCTCGGTGATCTACACGGCCTGGAGCGACCGCGAGTTCGACCGATTCGGTCTTTGCGGACGCGGGAGCATCGCGATCGTTGGTGACGTGAACCAAGATGGCGTGGCGGACTTCGCGGAGACCGTGAGCGACGCGATCCGCTGCACGCGCGACGGGCAAGTGCTCGTGCAGCTGAGTACCGAGCCCTCGTGGGACCACGCGGCGCACCCGATCGTCGGCATCGGAGACTGCAACGGCGATCTCGTCCCCGACCTCGCGCTCACGGTCAGCCGCGCGCGGAACTTCAGCGTCGTGCGCTTCCTTTCGGGAGTCGACGGCGCGCTCGTCCGCGAGATACGCGGATCGCGCGGCCACGAATTCGGTCTCGCGCTCGACTCAGGCGTCGACGTCGACGGCGATGGCGCTTTCGAGCTGCTCGTCGGCTGTCCGCGCGGAACGGAAGAAGAGCGCACGCGCGGTGGAATGGTCTACTGCGTCTCCGTCGCGAGCGGAGAGGTTCTCTGGGACGTTGGGTCAAGGGCGCCCAACGATCGGTTCGGTTACACGGTGAAGTGGATCGGCGATGTCGATGGAGACGGTCTCTCCGACTTTGCCGTCGGCGCTCCGGGGGACGTCGAGAACTGGCGCAGCCGTCCAGGCGAATGCGAGTACGTGCGTGTGTTCTCGGGCGGCAATCGAGCGATGCTCTACACGATCGAAGGGCCGCCCAACCAAGACGACTCCTTCTACGGCAGCAGTTTCGGGCGCGCGTTGGATCGTGCGCGCGACGTCGACGTCGATGGCATGCCGGACTTCATCGTCGGCGCGCCGCGCGAGCGCGGGATGAGTGGCAGCGGCCGCGTCTACTCCGGTCGAAGCGGAGAGCTCGTCCACGAGTTCGTCGGACCGGGCCTGAGCGACTGGGGCGCATGCGTCGGATCGGCCGGCGATCTGAACTGCGACGGCCGCACGGAGCTCTACATCGTCGCGCTCAACGACACGCTCGGCGCAATGCCCATCGGCGAGGTGCTCGTCTTCGACGGTCGTAGCGGTCGCGAGCTGCGTCGACTTCAGAGCCCGTTCACGCCGCGGAAGTGAGCGGGCGTGCGCCTCTCACCACACCGACACGTTCAACGTCCGCGCGTAGAGCACGAACAGCACGCCGAGCACGATCAAGTGGAAGACGAGCGTCGGCACGGAGAGCGGCAGCCGCTTCGCGACGGCGTGCGTCTTGTCGATGCCGCGCGAGGAGATCGCCTCCACCACGACGTACAAGCTGCCGAGGAGTCCGATCGTCGCCGCCATGACGAACAACACCTTGCCCGCGCCGGGCAGCGTGGAGTCGACGACGCGGTGCGACACCCAGTCCTTCGCGAGCCCGACGAGCAGCACCGCCTCCACCGCGATCCACCAACGGTGGCGAAAGACGCCGCGCGATCTCTTCGAAGCCATCCGCGGAGTGTAGGGTCCGCGCCGGCCACAATCTTCGTGCGTGCGCGCACGAACGGGGAGCGATCGCGAACGAACGGACCGAGTCCTCCGCCCGGCGCACGCTTTCACGACGCCGCCACACGCTGCGCACCGCGAGGTCCGTGACTTGCGGCGCCGCGTGAGTTAGGAACGCTCGCCATGCCGTCGACTCGAATCGCCGTGTCATTCGCCCGCGCGCTCGCGGTCGCCGTGCTCCTCGCGCTCGGGGGTTGCTCCGATGGCGAGGCGCCGCCCGCTGCGCAGGGCCTCGTCGTCACCAATCCGTTTGGCGAACGGCCCTACTTCTACGACTTCCAGAACGTGCCGTTCGGCGACATCGTCACGCACACGTTCCGGCTGAAGAACACCGATCCCGTCGCGGTCTCGGTGCTCGATCTCACGCCGAGCTGCGGCTGCACGATGCCGCGCATGAACGTCCTGCTGCCGGACGGCACGAAGATCGAGAGCAACCTCGGTGGCGACGGCCCCGTGATCTCGATCCCGCCGTACGCCGACGCGGAGCTCGTCGTGCGCGTCGACACGACGCACGTCGAGCGCATGAACATCGACAAGCTCGCGCAGGTCAGACTGCGCTGCGATTCGGCGACGAGCCCGTTCCTGACGTTCGAGTTGCACATCGTCGTCGAGCGCGCGTTTCGCACGGTGCCGCCGCTGATCGATCTCGGCTTCGTGCCGCAGAGCGTGGGCAAGCACGGCCGCTCCGACCTGACGCACGAGCGCCGCGGGATGGCCGCGCGCGTGCTCGACATCCGCGACGTCGAAGGGCCGATCGACGCGGTGCTCGACGAGACGCAGGTCGCGGACGAGACGATGTGGATCCTGTCGGTGACCGCGAAACCGGGGCTGCCGCTCGGTCCGGTGCAGGGCAAAGTAATCGTGCGCACGAGCGGCATGGACGGAACGGGCGTCGGTCCCGAGCTCAGCATCCCCGTGATCGGTCAGGTCGCGGACGACGTGCGCGTCGATCCGCCGATCCTGTTCGTCGCGCCGAGCGACACGCGCGTCGAGGCGACGCTGTCCGCGTTGGTGCCGGGTGAGCGCGTGCGCGTGCTCGCGAGCCGCGTCGACGGGAGCGGCACGGACACGCTGCGCGTCGAGTGCAAGGCGGTCCGCCCCGCGGACGACGGCAGCGCGAGCCAATGGACGATCGCGCTCGTCGGCGACACGAACCGCACGGAGCCCGTGAGCGGCGAGCTCGTGCTCGAGCTCGATCACCCGCGTGTCCGCGTGCTGCGCGTGCTACTCCGACCGCGCGGCGGCTGACCCGCGTGTCAGGGCGTGCTGGCGCCCGTGCGGCAGAAACACGACGCGCCGATCTTCACGTCCGCACGCTTCCACGACTCGGCGAACTGCTTGCGCGTGGTCTCCGCACCCGCTGCGTCGCCCTTGCGCTCGAGACACTCGGCGAGACCGTGCAACGCCCAGCCGTTCGTGCGGTGGCGCTCGAGATCGCGGCGATACACGGCCTCGGCATCGTCGACGCGGCCTTGCTCGAGCAGGAGCGCGCCGAGCGCGTGCGCGGCCGGCTGCATCCAGCCCCACGGCTCGTCGTACTTGAGCTCCTCGTCGCGGCGCACGGCGTCGCGCAAGTGCTCGAAGGCCTTGTCGTGGTTGCCGCGGCGGTACTCGACCTCGCCCGCGAGCATGGCGCGGCCGATCTCGAGCACGGTGCGCATCTTGTTGTTGCCGAACGAAGCGTCTGCGCCGACTTTCTCGAACGCGGCGTCGAAGGCCGCGCGCTCGACATCGGCTTCGTCGACACGCCCGAGCGCCGCCAACGCGAGACCGCGTGCGTAGTGACGCACGGCCGCCGTCATCGGCAGGTCGGACGGCGGCTCCGGCTCGTGCAAGATCGCGTCCCAGCGGCCGAAACGGACCAAAACATGGAGCGGCGCCGAGAAGAATCCGTCGAGGATCGGCCGCAGCGGCGCGTCGCCGTGCTGCGCGAGGTCGCTCGCCATCGCGCGCGCACGCTCGAGCGCCAGCGCGGACTGCCCGTCGAACATCGCCGCGTACACGAGGAAGTGCGCGTTGTGCGCGCGGTAGATGGAGTAGATGCCGCCGCCGGTCTCGCGCTCGACGTACGTCCGGTCGACCTCGATCGCGCGCGCGTTGCTCGCGATCGACTCCGGGTACATGCCGAGGCGCACGTAGATGTGCGACGGCATGTGCACGAGGTGACCGGCGCCCGGCACGAGCGCGCCGAGTCGGTTCGCGGACGCGAGCGCGAGCTCGGGCTTGCGCGACGCCTCGCGCGCGTGGATGTTCAGGTGATTGGCTTGCGGATGATCCGGCGCGAACGCGAGCACGCGATCGATCGTCGCGATCGCTTCGAGCGTACCGGGCTGCGGCTCACCGGCCTTCGTCCATTGATCCCACGGACGCAGATCGAGCATCGCTTCCGCGGACAGCGCACCGACGTCGGCGTCCTTCGGATACTTCGCGAAGACCTTGCGCATCGCGTCGCTGTACGCGTGGTCGAGCGACGCGCGGTCCGCCGGCGCGGGCCACGCGTAGCGCTTGGACAGCGCCTCGATCAGATCGCGCTCCACCGGGCTCGCGCTGGCCATACGCTCGCGCGCTTCCTGCAGTGCGTCGAACGCGGCCTGCGAGCGCGCGTCGTCCATCGACGCGTTGTTGATGTTCGGTCCGTGCGCGTACGCGATGCCCCAGTACGCCATCGCGCAATCCGGATCGAGCGCGGCGGCGCGCTCGAAGCAGCGCGTCGCTTCCTCGTGATTGAACCCGTAGCACCAGAGAAGTCCTTGGTTGAACCAGGACTGTGCGGCGGCGTTCGTGGTGTTGATCGTGCGGGAGTGACCGACGACGCCCGGCCAGGGGTCGGACGGGATGGAGAGCGCCGGTGCGGCGCACGACGCGGCGAGGGCGAGACAGATCGAAGTCAGGAGCTTCTTCATCGGGTACTCAGGATCGAATGGATCGGCGGGGAGGATGCGGGCCACATTGGCGAACGAGGGTACGTGGGCATCGACGCGCCTGGAATGACTGCGCCGCCGGAGTCCTTGATCGAGCGTCCGCGCTGCGCGCGAAGCGCGCCAGCGCGGAGCATGCGTGTGGCGCGTCCT
>JBJXHG010000053.1:0-6695 GCA_046160865.1 Planctomycetota bacterium
AGATCGTCGTCGCTGGCAAGGCGCGAGGGTGCAGGCAACCTGTCAGGTTTCCGAACCCGAGCAACGCCGCCAGCGCAGAGGAGATCGAGCTTGGTGAGAGCGAACTTCTGACTCAGGACACTAGCGAGGCCGATCCGCGTGCCGCGGCATCAGACGAGCCGTTTTCCGGTGGCGTCGGTCTCGATCGTGAGCAAGTCGATCATCGCCCAGATCCAGCTCGCGGCGACGCCGACGACGATCCAGCCGAGCAGCACGGTGAGCGCGAACTGTCCGGCGCCGCGTGCATAGCGGCCGGCGTAGAAGTTGTGCACGCCGAGCACTCCGAGCACCACGCCAAGGATGACGTACGTGTTGCGCGTCTTCTCGAGGCGCACGAGGATCACCGGCGGCGGCTTCGTCGACGCGAAGGGTTGGAAAGTCGTGGGAATCGGGCCTCCACAGCGGGGGCACGCCGTCGCACGATCCGACACGTCGTTCGCACAGTCCGAGCACGAGATCAGCGCCATTCGTCTCTCCTCTGCGGCGCGCGCGCCGCGTGACACTCTCCAGTGTGCCGCGCGCAGCGACGGCGCGCGATCGTCAACGCACGCGGCGCTCGCGCAGACGCTGCAACGGAAAGAGCGTTCCGCGCCAGATCACGCCGCCGCGGCGCAGCGTCTTCCACGTCGAGTTGGCGACGGCCCACGCGAGGACCGGCGCGCTGATCGGGGAAGCGACGGCGGGGGACATGGGTGTGCCCGTGCGACGTGCGAGCATCGCAGCCGGGATGGCCATCGCGAAGAGACCGATGAACGCCGCCCAGCCGGAGAGCCCGCTCGCCCACACGGGTCCCGTCAGTGCGCCGCCGAACAGCGCGAGCGTGCCGATCACCACAGCGGACGCGATCGCGACGCTGTAGCGCAAGTTCGCGAACGTGTTCTTCTCGATCGCGCGCACGATGCCGGTGACGTCGTGCGCCCACTCGACGACGACGTCGCGCTCGGCGACGTACGCGCGCGTGCGGAAGCCGCCGCGCCGCAAGAGCGTGCCGAGGCGCAGATCGTCGACGACTTCCATCGCGAGGCGCGTGTGCCCGCCGATCGCGTGCCAGGTGTCCCGCTGGATCAAGTTGAACGCCCCGACGCCGATCGCGCCGAGCTTGCCGTCGCGATTCGCGCTCGCCATCAACGGCAGCAAGTTGAGCTTGAAGCCGCACATGACCGCTTCGCCGAGCCACGTGACGTCGCGAATGCCCGGCGCAAGCGTCACGTGCTGCGCATGCTCGCGCTCGGCCGCCGCCAGAGCGCGCGCGAGCACGTCCTCCTCCATCCACGTGTCCGCATCGGTGAACAGGACCCACGGATGGCGCGCGAGCTCGGCGCCACGCTGACACGCGTGCGGCTTGCCGAGCCAGTCCCCGGGAAGCGTCGCCACGCGCACGCAGCGCACACGCGGATCTTCGCGCGCGAGGCGCTCCCCGATCACGCCCGTGTCGTCGGTCGAGCGATCGTCGACGACGATCACCTCGACGTCGACGTCCTGCTGCGCGAGCAGTCGGCGCACGGTGCCTTCCAATCGCGCGGCTTCGTCGCGCGCGGCGATCACGACGGAGACGGGCCGAGCGGCCGTGAGCTCGGCCTCGGTGGGTGAGAGCGGCGGCAACTCCGGCACAGCCAGCACGTCGCGGACGCCGCGCAGCGCGTACAGCCACCAGAATCCGGCCAGGCCCCAAGCGGTCGCGTGCGCGAGCGTCATCAAGGGCTCGGATCGTAGTTCGCCGCGGGTGTTGGGACGAGCCGGCGCCGCGGACCGCAGCGATGAGGCGCGCGCAACGAAGTCTCGCGCCGCGCGTTCGGCCCGCTGCGTGCGCCTCGAGCGCGAAGTTCACGCAGCGTTGTGACGTGGGGCGCGAGCGCTGCTAGATCGTATCGAGAGAGAACGATCCCCAAGCTCGTCGTTGCTGCGCGAGTCGCGCCCCTCCGGCGTTTCTCGACGCGGCGGCACAACGGAGAGGTGCCATGTCGAAGCTGGAAACGGGATGCTTGAGTTTGGTGCTCGCGCTGTTCGCCGATGGCGCCAGCGCGCAATGCGCGGAGTGGTCGAGCGGTTTCGGTCAGCCAGGGTTGGACGGCGAGGTCTTCTTGCTCCAAGCCGCGGACGACGGCAGCGGGCCTGCGCTGTTCGCCGCGGGCAAGTTCAGCTTGGATGGAGTCGCCGCGGCCGTGCACGTCGCGCGCTGGGACGGCGCGCGCTGGTCCGCATTCGCCGTCGATCCGGGGAGTCGCGTGCAGGCGCTCACGACGTTCGACGACGGCTCCGGACCGGCGCTGTATGCGAGCGACGACGTCGGCCACGTGCTGCGCTGGAACGGCGCGAGCTGGTCCGCGCTCGGCGCGAAGTTCAATCGGCCCGTGCTCGCGATGACGGTATTCGACGACGGCAGCGGCAGCGCGCTCTACGCCGCCGGATCCTTCATGTCCGCCGGCGGACAGACGATCCGGCGTATCGCGCGCTGGGACGGCGTCGGCTGGAAGCCGCTCGGCGCCGGGATCGCCGGCACGCAGTCTTCGATCTTGGTGCGCACGCTCGCGGTGTACGACGACGGATCCGGACTGGCGTTGTACGTCGGAGGGAAGTTCTCGCAGGCAGGCGAAGTCCTCGCGAACAACGTCGCGAAGTGGGATGGCGCGTCGTGGCACGCGCTCGGCGCGGGCGTCACCGGCACGAACGCGAGCGTTGCGCAACTGAGCGCGCCCGCCGCGCTCACCGGCAGTCCGTCCGAGCTCTACGCCGTCGGCCAATTCACGAGCGCCGGTGGCGTGGCGGTGAACGGCATCGCGCGCTGGGACGGTCATGCGTGGGCCGCGCTCGGATCGGGTCCGGAGGGCATGCCGCTCACGATGACGTGGTTCGACGACGGACACGGCGAAGCGTTGTACGCATCGGGGTACTTCAGCGGAGCGGTTGGCGCAGCGGTGAACACCGTCGCGAAGTGGGATGGCTCCGGCTGGACGAACGTCCGGAGCGAGATTGCTTGGGGCATGGTCTGGTCGATCGCGAGCTTCGATGACGGACACGGCGCGCGGCTCTTCGCCGGCGGGCTCCTGAGGGAGCTCGGCGGCGCGCGCGTCGCGGGCGTCGCGGTCTGGAATGGCGCGCAGTGGTCCGCCACCGTGCCGACGAGCGGGCTCGACTCCTACGTCTACGCGCTCGCGACCTTCGACGACGGCGAAGGCCCCGAGCTCTTCGCGTCCGGACAATTCGCGATGGCCGGCGGAGTCCACGTCGACGGTGTCGCGAAGTGGAACGGCAAGCGCTGGGCGCGCGTGGGAGACTTCGAGAACACGGCCTTGACCTCGTTCGCGGTCTTCGACGACGGCACGGGACCCGCGCTATACGCCAGTGGATCGCGGCACGACCCGAGCCAACCCTACATCTCGTGGCCCTACGTCGCGTATTGGGAAGACTCGATCTGGTGGGAGATCAGCGCGAATCTCGGCGGCGGCGGCGCCGCGTCATTGGCAGTCTTCGACGACGGCGCGGGGCCCGCGCTGTACGCGGCAGGATGGCACTGCCTCGCCGGATCCACGCAGCCGGTTGCCGTCGCGCGTTGGACCGGCTCGACGTGGAGCCCGGTCGGCGATCTCGTCGACGGTGCGAGCTCGCTCGCAGTCTTCGACGACGGCACGGGACCCGCGCTGTACGCGGGCGGGTACTCGATGTCCATCGGCGGCGCGGGCGTGTCCTACATCGCGCGCTGGGACGGCACGCGCTGGTCGGACGTCGGGGGCGGCGTGGACGGCGGCGTCGCGGCGCTCGCGGTGTTCGAAGATGCGCAAGGCCCCGCGCTCATCGCCGCCGGGATCTTCTTGCACGCGGGTGGCGAGCGCGCGCGCTCGATCGCGCGTTGGGACGGCACGCGCTGGTCGGCGCTCGGAAGCGGAGTCGCACCGGCCGTGAGCAACCTGTGCGTATTCGACGACGGGTCGGGACACGGCGACGCCCTCTACGCCGGCGGCTGGTTCGATCACGCGGGCGGTGTCGCCGCGCACGGCATCGCGCGGTGGAACGGAGCCGAATGGTCGGCGCTGGGCTTCGGCATCGCCCCGTCGCCCGAAGGACTCCGCGCGCAGGTCAACGCGATGGCCGTGTTCGACGACGGTGCGGGCTCGGGCGCGGCGCTCTTCGTCGGGAGCGCGTTCTATCAGACCCTCGGAGAGCCGGAAGAGATCGGAGCCGACATGTCGCTGCACGCCGGCTCGCGCTACCTCGCGCGTTGGAGCGGCTGCGGCGACACGGGAGCGCTCGTCTGCTTCGGCGATGGCGCGAGCGGTGCGTGTCCGTGCGGCAACGCGAGCGGGACCGACGCACGCGCGGGCTGCACGAGCTCGCTCCGCGTGGGTGCCACGCTGCGCGCGTCGGGCGCGGCGAGCGTCGCGCACGACGAGCTCGTGCTGCGCGGCGCGGATATGCCGCCGAGCTCGATCGCGCTGTATTTCCAGGGCACGGCGTCGGGCGTCACCGGCACCGCGCTCGGGGACGGCCTGATGTGCGTCAGCGGCTCGCTCGTGCGTCTCGGCGTACAGGCGTGCGCTGGCGGCGTGTCACGATTCCCGGAAGCTGGCGGCGTGCGCGTGTCGGTCGCCGGCGCGATCACGGCGCCGGGCACGCGCTTCTATCAAGCGTGCTACCGCGACGCGGCCGAGTTCTGCACGCCTGCGCGCGTCAACCTCTCGAACGCGCTGCGCATCCGTTGGGATCCTTGATCGCGCCTCGACCGAGCGAAAGTCGGGCGTGAATGCCTCCGGCGGCGCGCGCGTCGCGCCGCCGGAGGCATTCCGTCGGTGGGTCTCGCTGCGCTCCACTCTTCGTCTCGCGCAATGCCGCGGAATGCGCGCGCAGGACGAAACGCCAGGCTCGCCGGCGAGCCGGAAGAGCAGCGGACCGTCGAGCGGGGCGGCGCGTGCGGCGTCGGCCGCGTGCGCGAGGTGCGCTCTCGCCAACCGCCGCGCACGAGCGCAAGCTCTGGCGCCCGCACCAAAGCACCTGCGAACGATTCCGATGCGCTCGAAACTTCTCGTCACGATCCTCCTGGGCGCGCCTGCGCTCGCACAGTCGACCGCGCCATCCGCCGCCGCCGAACGCCCGCAGATCCTCTGGCAGCGCACGCTGGAAGACGCGCTCGCGATCTCGAAGGCGGAGCAGCGCCCGATCCTCGTCGCGGTGAACATGGACGGCGAGTCGGCGTCCGAACAGATCGTGCGCGACCGCTACCGCGACGCACAGTTCGTCGCGACGGCGAACCGCTTCGTGTGCGTCGTCGCGAGCTTCTTCCGCCACACGCCGCGTGATTTCGACGAGCAGGGCCGCCGCATCGTCTGCCCGCGCCTCGGCGAGGTGACGTGCGGCGAGCACATCGCGCTCGAGCCGATCCTCTACGACAAGTTCCTCGGCGGCGAGCGCATCGCGCCGCGTCACGCCGTGATTCAGCTCGACGGGACGAAGACGTTCGACTTGTTCCAGCTCTTCGATCTCGGCGAGCTCGACAAGCAGCTCGCGGATGCGGCGGCGAAGGCGCCGCCGCCGACGACGGCGGCGCCGGTGCTCAGCGAGCCCGCGCTCGCGACGCTCCTCTCGAGCTCGAAGCAGAACCAGATGCGGACGGCGTTCGAAGCGTGGATCGCCGAGAACGCCGGCGACGCCGACTGGAATCGGGCCATCGAGCTCCTTCGAGAGCACGGCGACGCCGGCTCGGTCGGCGCACTGCGCATCTTGATGATGCGCCTCGTCGACGCAGCGCAGTCGCCGGACGCGCGCGCGCATGTCATGGAGCTCGCCGAGATCGCGGACCGCGTCGGCGCGCGCGAAGCACTCGGCTCGTTCGCGCTCGACGTGCTCACCGGCATCGGACGTTTCCCGGGCTCGCCGGACCTCGGGAACGACGCCGTGCTGCCGCTCGTGGCGGGCAGTGCGAGCGGCGCGGATCGAACGCGCTTCCTCGCGTGCGTGCTGACGCACGTGCCCGAGATCGCGGCCGGAACGTTCGGCAAGAGCGTGGACGAGTTGGCCAAGCTGGAAGTGTTCGGCCTGCGCATCGACGACGTGCGCGCCGACGGCCGCTCGATGCTCGCGAACGCGCCGACCACGGCGTGGATCCTCGCGTTCGCGCGCTGGGTGCGCGACAACGGCAAGGTCGCGCTGCGAGCGCCCGACGCGTTGCCCGAAGCGAGCGCGCTCGAGCGCAAGCTGCTCGAGGTCGAAGCACGGCTCGACAAGAGTCCGAACGACGCGGCGGTGCAAGCCGAGTTCGGCCGCACGTCGCTAGCGCTCGCGCGCCGCAAGGCGGAGACGCAAGCGCGTGACACGCAGTTCTTCTTCGAGGACGCGCGCAAGTGGCTCGCGCAGGCGTCCGAGTCGCGGCCGGACGACGTCTCACTGTTGCTCGACCGCGCGCGCGCGGCCTACCAGCTGTCGAAGTTCGACGAGCAGGAATCGCTCGCGAAGCAAGCGCTGGCGCGCATGCCGGAGCTGCCGCAGATGAACGACGCCGAAGCGCTCGCGGATGCGCTCGGCAAGCCGCACGAGCGCATCGAGGCGCTGCGTTGGCTCGGTGACGCGTGTGCGCGCGCGCTCGCGACGCGTTCGGGCGGCGACGAGAAGACGGAAGCGAAGGGCATCTGTGACGGTGGCTGGGCGCTCGGGCGCGCCGCCGCGAG
>JBJXHG010000054.1:0-12264 GCA_046160865.1 Planctomycetota bacterium
CGCTGGCAAGGCGCGAGGGTGCAGGCAACCTGTCAGGTTTCCGAACCCGAGCAACGCCGCCAGCGCGGAGGAGATCGAGCTTGGTGAGAGCGAACTTCTGACTCAGGACACTAGCCCGCATTTCTCACCACGTCCTGCTGCGGTCGCGCCAACTCGCTCGGAGCGGCGTTCTTGGATCGGAATCGATCCTCGCCGACCTAACAGGTCACCTCCGGTCGATTCCGATGCAACGCCTTGCTCCGAGCGCGCTGGCGCAACCTCGCGACGGACGTGGTGAGAAATGCGGGCTAGAGACGGGCTACCCGCGCGTCCACGTGAACAGCGACGGGAAGCGGCCGTCGAGGAACACGTCGGCGCCCATCGACCGGCCGGCGCGCGAGAGCGCGCACGCGAAGCACGCGACCGCGAGCAGCACGTTCAGGTTGCGCGCGTCCGCCGGTCCGACGAGCACGAAGGCCGTGAACATGAGCGCGAGCCCGAAGCCGAACGGACGCGTGAACGCGCCGAGGAAGAACGCGAGGCCGCCGAGCACCTGGCCCCACACGATCAGCTTCGCGAAGAGCGACGGGTGCTCGAGCACGACCTTGTCGCCGACGCTGCGCAGGATGTCGGGCGACGCGGCGAACGCCTCGCGCGTCGAGAGCACGAGCTCGTCGCCAGCGCCGGTGCGCAGCTTCTGCCAGCCTGCGGCGAGCACGATGCCCCCGGTCACGATGCGAACGAGGGCCAGTCCGAAGCTCGGCGTGTCGTGCTGCATGGTCGACGACTATCTACCGCTCGTCGCACGTGAGTTCCAGCGCCGATCGCCGTCGCGGCGCGCTCGGCCCGTATCGCTCACCACGTCCTGACGCGGTCGTGCCAAGGCGCACGAAGCGGTGTTGCTCGATCGGGCTCGATCCGCGCGGCCCTCCGGTCGACTCCGAGCAACCGGTTGCGCGGAACGCGCTGGAGCGATCTCGCGCTGGGCGTGGTGAGAGAGGTCGGCCTAGAATGGCGGGCGAGCCCCCGATGTTGCGCATCCTTCTCGTGCTCGCGTTGCTGCCGGTCGCGGGGCGGGCGCAGTCGGCGAGCACGCCCGCTGCACCGCGCAAGAACGTGCTGCTCGTCGTCGCCGACGACTTGAACACGAGCCTGCGTTGCTACGGCAACACGGTCGTGCAGACGCCGAACCTCGACCGCCTCGCGGCCCGCGGCGTCGTGTTCGAGCGCGCGTACTGTCAGTACCCGCTGTGCAATCCATCGCGCAGCTCGTTCCTCTCTGGCATGCGGCCCGAGACGCTCGGGGTGCGTGACAATCGCACCGACGTGCGCGCCGCAGGTCACGCGTTCATCCCGATGCCCGAGCACTTTCGCCGGCACGGTTACTTCACCGCGCGCGTCGGCAAGTTGATGCACCCGCCGTACGAGAGTGCGATTCGCTGGGATCTCTCCGAGGATCAGGGCGCCGACGAGGACGGTGCGGCGGCCGACGACGATGGCGACGGCGCGAAGAACGCAGAGGCCAAGTCGCCGCCGCCGCGCACCTCCGGTCGGCGTGTACCGCGCGAGAAGAGCGGCAGTGTCGGCGGCATGCGCTGGGTACAGCGAGAGGGTGACGAAGCATTGCTGCGCGACGGAGCGATCGCGCGCCGCGCGGTGCAGATCCTCGAAACGAAGCGCGACGCGCCGCTCTTCCTCGCGGTCGGCTTCCACAAGCCGCACCTGCCGTGGGAGGCGCCGAAGAAGTACTTCGAGCCGTATTCGATCGACAAGATCGCGCTCGCCGCCGCGCGCGAGGACGATCGGCTCGACATTCCGAGTGCCGCGCTGACTTCCAAGTTCGGCGGCGACGAGATGACGCAGGCGCAGGCGCGGGAGACGATCGCGGGCTACTACGCGTGCGTCTCGTTCATCGACGCGCAGGTCGGCCTGCTGCTCGACGCGCTCGAACGCACGGGGATGTCGGAGAGCACCGTCGTCGTGTTCCTGTCCGACCATGGCTTCCATCTCGGCGAGCACGCAGGTCTGTGGGCGAAGCAAACGCTCTTCGAAGAGAGCGCGCGCATCCCGCTCTTGATCGCCGCGCCGGGCAAGCGCGCCGGCGCCGTCGCGCGCGGCATCGTCGAGGCGACCGACATCTTCCCGACGCTGATCGACTTGTGCGGCGTGCCGTTCCTGAGCTCGCTCGAGGGACGCAGCCTGGCGCCCATGCTCGAAGATCCGAGCCGCCGTGTGCGCGACCACGCGCTCACCGTGATCCAGAGCGGCAAGGGCCAGATCGGCAAGAGCGTGCGCACCGAGCGCTATCGCTTCACGCTGTGGCCCGACGGCAGCGCGGAGCTGTACGACCACGACGCGGATCGCCACGAGTTCGTGAATCTCGCGCAGGAGCAGTCGCACGCGCAGACCGTCGTGGAGCTGAAGAAGCTGCTCGACGCGCCTTGATCGCCTGCGCTTCGTGTCGCTAGGCGCGCCGCGCGCGGCACGCTATCGTCGCAGCGCCGATGTCCGTGCTGCGCATCAACATGTGGTCGGGGCCGCGCAACGTTTCGACCGCGCTGATGTACTCGTTCGCAGAGCGCGACGATACGCAGGTCGTCGACGAGCCGCTCTACGCGCACTACCTGAAGATGTCCGGCGCGCAGCACCCCGGACGCGACGAAGTGTTGCGCGCGCAGTCGACGAACGCCGAGCGCGTGATCGAGGACGTGATCCTCGGTCCGTGCGAGAAGCCGAGCTTGTTCCTGAAACAGATGGCGCACCATCTGCTCGCGATCGACCGTTCGTTCCTGGCCAAGACGCGCAACGTGCTGCTCGTGCGCGATCCGCGCGAGATGCTGCCGTCGCTCGCGCGCAACGTACCGGCGCCGCGTCTCGCGGACACGGGGCTCGCGTTCCAGACGGCGCTCTTGCGCGATCTCGATCGGCTGCGGCAGGACGTGCCGGTGCTCGACGCGCGCGAGCTCCTGCTCGATCCGCGCGGCGTGCTCACGGAGCTCTGCCGTCGCTTGGCGATTCCGTTCCAACCCGCGATGCTCGCGTGGGCGCCGGGTGCGCGCGCGGAAGACGGAGTGTGGGCGAAGCACTGGTACTCTGCCGTGCACGCATCGAGCGGCTTCCAACCGTATGCACCGAAGACCGAGCCGCTCGCGCCGCGCTTGAAGCCTCTGCTCGACGAGTGCATGCCGCACTACGAAGAGCTTTGCGAGCTCGCGATCCGCGCGCCGACGAGTGCGCAACCGTGACATGAGCACACTGCTGCCCGACCCCCGCAACGCATCCATTCTCGTTCACGTCGGCGGCGAGCTCGTGCCGCGCGCGCAGGCGAAGGTGTCGGTGTTCGACAGCTCCGTGCAAGGCGGGGACGCCGTGTGGGAGGGCTTGCGCGTCTACTCGGGCCGAGTGTTCGAGCTCGACGCGCACCTCGAGCGCCTGTTCGCGTCGGCGAAGGCGCTCGCGTTCGTGGGCATGCCGTCGCGCGACGACGTGCAGCGCGCGCTTTTCGACACGCTGCGCGCGAACGGGATGCAGGACGGCGCGCACGTGCGGCTGACGCTGACGCGCGGCGAGAAGGTGACTTCGGGCATGAGCCCGAAGTTCAACCAGTCGGGGCCGTGCTTGATCGTGCTGGCCGAGTGGAAGGCGCCGGTGTACGGCACGGGCGGACTCACGCTCGTCACCGCGTCGGTGCGGCGCAACTCACCGCAGTGTCTCGACTCGAAGATCCACCACAACAATTTGCTCAACAACATCCTCGCGAAGATCGAAGCGAATGCCGTCGGCGCGGACGACGCGCTGATGCTCGACGTCGAGGGCTACGTCGCGGAGACGAACGCGACGAACGTGTTCCTGGTGAAGGAGAGCGTGCTGAAGACGCCGACCGCCGACCACTGCTTGCCCGGGATCACGCGGCGCGTCGTGATGGAGATCGCGCGCGCGAACGGCTTGCCGCTCGAGGAGCGGCGCGTGTCGCTGTCGGAGTTCTACGTCGCGGACGAGGTGTTCACGACCGGCACGATGGGCGAGCTCGCGTGGGTGAAGTCGATCGATGGACGTACGATCGGCAAAGGCGAGCGCGGCCGCGTCACCGAGCACTTGAGTGCGCTGTTCCGCCGTCGGACCGAGCAGACCGGAGCGACGATTCCCTCCGATTGACGCGCGTGCGGAAACGCCGACACGGACATGACTCGAAAGGGGAGCTGACGAGCACAGGCCCCACCGGTGGAAGAGCTTTTCGCGCGCCGTTTCGCGCACCGCGCGCAGTGGAACGCGAAAAGCTCAGTGCGGCAGGAACGGCAGGATGCGGCGGAACGGCGACTCGTTCGACCACAGCGGTCCCGCCGGCGAACCGCCGAACTGGCGCACGCCCGGACTCGGTCCTCCGGTCGCGCCCGACACGTCGTGCACGACGTCGCCCGAGCCTTCGTCGAAGTGGTACAGCGCGACCGTTGCCGCGTCCGTCACGTGCGGCTTGCGCGGCGGCGCGAACGTCGTCGTGTAGCGCAACGTGCTCGACAGGCGCAGCTCGTCGATCCACCCGCTGTACGACGGATAAGCGGGACCCGCGTCGTGCTTCTCCGCTCCGATGACGAGGTAGGGATCGCTCGCGGTGCACGGACCACCGCAGAAGTTGCCGGGCACTCCGTTGTCGGGATAGCTGACGTCGCCGTTCGGTCCGTCAGCTTGGCTCTCGAGCTGGCCGTCGACGTAGAGCCACATCCACCCGTCCGATCGCCGCCGCTGGATCGCGACGTGGTGCCAGCGCGCGTCGAGCACGGGCGTCGCGCCGCAGATCGTGCGGTCACCGCTGCCGTCGCCGCTGACGCCGAACACGAAGACGCCGCCCGCGATCGAGAGACCGAACTTGCGATCTTGGTTGTAGCGATCGCGGTCGAGCACGATGTTGCCGAGGATCCAGTCGACGTTCGACCCGCACGCGACGGCCGGGGCCGTGTTCTCGGCGGCCTTGGCCTTCATCCAGAACTCGATCGTGAAGTCCGTCGCTCCCACGTCGGCCGGCGGACCGGGCAGCGCGTTCGCGGGATCGTCGATCGCGATCTTGATGCGGTCGATGTCGTTCACGCCGTTGCCGAAGAAGCGCAGCGAGCTTTGCACGGTGAGCGGCGGCCCGTTCAGCGCGAGGGTGACGAGCGCGAGAGGGAGCGGTCCAATCGGTGCGCGCATGCACGGAGTTTAGCGGGTTGGCTGCGGCTGACTACGCGGTGCGGCGCAGCTCTGCGCCGCAGCGACGCGGCGTGCGAGAAAACGTTTCGAAGCAATACACGGGTTCCACCGCAATCGAGCGGGCCTAAGCTTCGCATTCAGGTGACAGCATGAAACCCTCTCCTTTCGAGTCTTCCGCGTCAGTCGTCTTGTCCATCGATCAAGGTGGGCAGTCGAGCCGCGTGCTCGCGTTCGATCGCCACGGCCGCGAGCGCGCGAGCGGCCGCACCGCCGTGTCCGAGCGCCGGCCGCACGAAAGTTGGGTCGAGCAAGAGCCCGCCGAGCTCGTCGCGTCGATCCGCACGTCGCTCTCGGCGTGCGTCGAGAACCTCGGACCGAGCTCGGCGCGCCTCGTCGCCGCCGGCCTCGCGACGCAGCGCTCGAGCCTCGTGTGCTGGGACCGTGAGAGCGGCATGCCGCTGTCTCCGGTCCTTTCGTGGCAAGACCGCCGCGCGAGCGATTGGCTGCAGCGTTTCGCGCCGCGCGCGGACGAGATCCACGCGCGCACGGGACTTTTTCTCTCGCCGCACTATGGCGCGAGCAAGATGCGCTGGTGCCTCGATCACTTGCCCGAGGTCGACCGCGCGCTGTCGGCAGGCCGCCTCGCGATCGGTCCGCTCGCGAGCTATCTCGCGTTCGCGCTGCTCGACGAGCATCCGTTCGTCGTCGACCCGGCGAACGCGTCCCGCACGCTCCTCTGGAACGTGCACACGGGCGAGTGGGACGAGCAGTTGCTCGACTTGTTCGGCGTTCCGCGCGCCGTGCTGCCGCGCGTGGTTCCGACGCGTCACGCCTACGGCACGCTGCGCGTCGACGGCCGCTCGGTTCCGTTGCAGGTCGTCACGGGCGATCAATCCGCGGCGATCTTCGCGGCGGGCCAGCCTCAGACCGACGTCGTGTACGCGAACCTCGGCACCGGTGCTTTCGTGCAGCGTCCAGTCGACGGCGCCGCGCCGGAGCTCGCGCGCCTGCTGGCGTCGGTCGCGTGCTCCGCAGAGGGTCGCACGACGTACGTCGTCGAAGGCACGATCAACGGCGCGGGCAGCGCGTTGCGTTGGATCGAGGCGGAGCTGCGCCTCGACGCGGTCGAGTCGAAGCTCGACACGTGGATGTCCGAGACGCCGGAGCCGCCGCTCTTCTTGAACGGGGTGTCGGGACTCGCGGCGCCGTTCTGGGTGCCCGACTTCCCCTCGCGCTTCGTCGGCGAAGGTGATGCGCACGCGAAAGTGGTCGCGGTCGCCGAGAGCATCGTGTTCCTCGTGCAAGCGATCCTCGACGAGATGGCGACGAAGCTCTCGAAGCCGCGCGCGCTCGTCGTGAGTGGGGGTCTTTCCGCGAGCAACGGCATCTGCGAGCGCATCGCTTCGCTGTCTGGCCTCGACGTGCACCGCTCGCAAGAGACGGAGGCGACGGCGAAGGGACTCGCGCGTCTGTTGTGGCGCGAGGACATGGATGGCGGCGAGAAGCCGAGTGCGCCCGTCGAGCCCACGGTGAACGCGAGCTTGCTGCGCAAGCGCTACGTCGCGTGGCGCAGTTGGATGCCGCCAGTCGCGCGAGCGTGACGCCGCGACCGTAGCCGTCGCCGTCGATACGGGTAGCATCGAGCGCATGAAGCTGCGCGACGTGCTCCTGCCGAAGCCGTTCGTCGGTGTCGTGCTGTGGGCGAGCGTTGCGAGCGTCGTGACGCTCTACCTGCTGATGCCCGAGCCCGTGCAGATCGTGCGTCCCGCACCGCAGGAGAACGTGATCGAAGTCACGGCGAAGCCGATCGCTTCGGTCGCAGCAACCGCTGCTGCGGATGCAACGCGCGCGGCGGGCGATGTCCCTGGCAATGAGGAGTGGCCCGATCGCACGCATGAAATCGTCACGCGTGTCTGGCCGCACTTGAAGCCGGACGACGGACTGCGCCTTGGCGTGACACGCTCGACTCCCGGTCCGACCGTTTTCCTTTCCGATGACGAGATCCGAGTGCGCGTATCGAAGGAGGATCTCGCGGGCGGCAACTTGCGCATCGTCGTTCGACGCGGCAACAACTTCGAGTTCGAGAACGTCGAGCTCGTCAGTGATCGCGCGAACCGCACGCTGCAGTGCGCCGTACGTTCGGGCACGCATACGCTGCCGCAGGCGCCATCGAGCTGGAGCGACGTCAACGGGCAGGTCGCGCTCAGTTCTTGGGATTGGCCGAGCAACTCGCCGCTCGTGCTCGAGTACTCGCTCAACGGTGTGCGCGGAGGACAGCGTCAATGCGTCCACGACCGCGTCGTGATCGACTTCTGACCGGCGCGCGGCGCGCGTAGACCGATTGAACTCGCTCGGCTGCGCCTCACTCGGGCGGGCGCTCGGCTGCGCCTCACTCGGGCAGCGGGAGAACGATCTCCTTCGTGCTGCCCCTCGATGCACGTGCGGGCAGCTCGCTCTTCACGCGCTCGATCACCTTCTCGGCCGTCGCGCGATAACCGGTCAGCTTCCCACCGTAGATCGCGACCATGCGCGGCGTCTTCTCGTCGTCGCACACGAGCGTCGTGTCGCGCCGTCGTAGAAACGCGGAGCCTTCTCCGCTCGGCAGCACGCGCAGTCCGGCCCACGCATCGATGAGCGTGCCCTCGTGCTGCGGCAGATAGTGGCGCAGCGTCTCCTGCAAGTACTCGATCTCGCGCGCGAGCGGCTTCACCGCGCGCGGATCGCCTGTGAACGGCGTCTCCGTCGTTCCGACGAGTGTGTGGCCCTTCCACGGCATGAGGAACACGGCGCGGCGGTCGCTGGGCGCTTCGGCGTAGTAGATGCCAGCTGTGAGCGAACCGGTGAGCTCGATGTGCGTGCCGGCGACGAGGTCGATCGTCATGCCCGGCGGCAGCGGCGTCATGCGCTCGCGCACGCGGTTGGCCCACGGGCCGGCCGCGTTGACGACGATGCGCGCGCGGCACTCGTGCTCGCGCTCGCCGGCCTTGTAGTGCAGGACATAGCCGTCGAACGCGCTCGCTGCATTCGGCGCGTGCCGCTGCGCGCTCACGAGCTCGGCCGGACACTCGACGTGCGCGCCGAGTGACTGTGCCGAGCGAGCGACCGCGCGCACGAGCGCCGCGTCGTCCGTCTGTCCGTCGAAGTAACGGAACACCGCCTGCAATCCGTCGGTGCGCAGGCCGTCGAGATCGCCCCACGCGCGCTTCGGCACCTTGGTGAAGCGCGCCTCGCGCGCGAGGTCGCCGAGCGCCGCGTACAGCGAGAGCCCGGCGCGGATCTGCCATGGCCGCCGCGTCGTCTCGCGGTAGATCGGCAAGTAGAACGGCACGAGCTTCACGAGGCCCTGCGCGACGCGCGCGAGCGTCGCGCGCTCGGCGAGCGACTCGCGCACGAGCCCGAGCTGTGCGTTCTCGAGATAGCGCAAGCCGCCGTGGATCAGCTTGCTCGAGCGGCTGCTCGTGCCCGACGCGAGCGCCTGCGCTTCGAGGAGCAGTGCGCTGTGACCGGCCGCGACCGCGGCTTGCAGCACGCCGGCGCCGTGGATCCCGCCGCCGATCACGGCGACGTCGACTTCGCGCGGCGCGTCGTTCACGTGACTCGTGCGCGCGTGCGCATGGCTTCGAACGCGGCCAGCATCGCGCCGATCTCGAAGGATTCGACGAGCGCCGCCCCGCGTGCGTGCAGCGCGAGCGCGACCTGCGGATCGGCGACCTCGTAGATCGCGACGCGCGCATCGCCCGCGTCGAGCGGGCCGGTCGCCGGCAAGCCGTCGAGGTCGCAGAACACGAACTCGGGCGCGAGCTCGCGCACGATGGGCTGGTCGAGCTCGCTCCAGCGGTCGAACACCACGCCGATCGGCGTCGGGTGCGCGCGGCGCATCTCGGAGAGGAAGTCGAGCGAGAACGAGATCACGCTGACGCGCGGCAGCACGTCGTCGAGCGCCGGCAGCACCTCGTCGATCACCTTCCCGTGACCGAAGCGCTCGATCGCAGCGCGCTTCACCTCGACGAAGGCGTGAACGTGCGGATAGCGCCCGAGCAGCTCGGCGAATCCGGCCAGGCTCGCGACACGCTCGTCCTCGAAGCGCCGGCCGAACTGCTTCGCCTCGCCGGCGGACAGCGCCGCGAGCTCGGCGGCGGTGCGGTCGGCGACCGAGCCCGGCACGCCGCACATCCGCTCTAGCGTGCGATCGTGAAACAGCACTGGCCGCGCGTCCTTGGAGAGCTGCACGTCGATCTCGACGTGCAGCGCGCCCGCGCGCATCGCCGCGTCGAGCGCTGCGAGCGTGTTCTCGGGATAGCGCGCGGCGTATCCGCGGTGGGCGACGAGCTCGGGGAACTGCATGGAAGGGCCGGGATTCTAGTGCGGAAGCGGGCCCGAGCGGCAGGCACCTTTCGACACGACGGGAGCGATCGCCGTAGCGCTCGAGAACGCGCCGTCGTTGGAGACGGGGATCGACCGGCCGTGTGTCTTGCACGTCCCGCACCTCGAGCTCCACGTCGTGAACTCGCGCATCTCGACGACCTGCTCCGTCGCGCGATTGAACTCGTACCGGCGCACGTCACGATTGCCGGGTCCCGAGCAATCGGCGCGCGCATGTCCAACACCCGACGACCGACCGAGCTCCGCGCCAACCTGCGCGCGATCTATCTCGACGGCGTCACGTACAGCCTGATGGTCGGAATGGGGGAGACGTACATCCCCGCGTTCGCCGTCGCGCTCGGCTTTTCGAGCGTGCTGTCCGGCCTGGTCGCGACTTTGCCGATGCTCGCCGGAGCCCTGCTGCAGCTCTTCTCGACGCGCATCGTCGAGCGGCTCGGATCGCATCGGCGCTTCGTGATCCTGTGCGTGGGCGTGCAAGCGGCGAGCTTCCTGCCGCTCGTCGTGGCCGCGCTCATCGGCCATGTTCCGGCCGCGCTCTTGTACTTGTTCGCGGCGCTCTACTGGGCCGCGGGCATGGCGGCGAATCCGGCGTGGAACGTGTGGGTGCAGACGCTCGTGCCGCGCCGCATGCGCATCCACTACTTCGCGGTCCGGTCGCGCGCGCTGCACATCGCGAACTTCGTCGGCATGTTCTGCGCAGGCTGGATCCTGGACGCGGGCGTGCGCGAGCGTCTTGCTCCACAGGGCGACGCGGGGACGCCGCTGTACGGCTTCGCGATCATCTTCGCGTTCGCCGCGCTGTGGCGATCGCTCTCGACCGCGATGCTCGCGCGCCAGACCGAGCCCGTGCCGATGCCGCCGCGTATGCGCCGCGTCGCGCCGCTGGAGGTCGTGCGCCGCTTCCGCCACGGCCGCGACGGCCGCTTGCTCGCGTACATGTTCGCCGTGCAGTTCGCTTGGCAGGTCGCGTCTCCGTACTTCACGCCGTACATGCTCGGCCCGCTGCGCTTCTCGTACGCGGAGTACATGCAGATGCAGGCCGCCGCCGTCTTCGTGAAGTTCGCGAGCCTGCCGATGCACGGGTGGATCGCGCGGCGCTTCGGCGTGCGCGCGCTGCTGTGGGTCGGCGGCCTCGGGATCGTGCCGACCGTGTTGCCGTGGCTCTTCTCGGAGCACTACGGGATCCTGCTCGCGGGTCAGCTCGTTTCCGGCGTCGCGTGGTCCGCGTACGAGCTCGCGACCTTGCTGCTCTTCTTCGATGCGATCGATCCGTCGGAGCGCACGAGCGTGCTCTCGACGTACAACTTGGGCCACGCGCTCGCGACGGCGATCGGCTCGCTCGCCGGCGGATTCCTGCTCCAGGCGGGCGACGCGACCGCGTTCCGGATCGTGTTCGCGACCTCGTGCGGGCTGCGTCTCGCGACGATCTTCCTCTTGCGGCGCGTCGAGCCCGGTCCCGTCGGCCCGAACGCGATCGCGCGCGGCGCCGTCGCAGTTCTGCCGTCCGACGCACCTGCGGAACGCCCGCTGCTGCCCCGCCGCCGGCGCACGTGACGCAGCGCACGTACATCAAGGTGCAGCCGCGCGCCGGTCGATAGCGACCCTCGTCCCAACCCGGAGGTCGCATCTTGAAGGGTTTCTTCGTTTTCTTGGGCGTGATCGCCCTGCTCACCGCCATCGCCGGCATCTACATGTCGAGCACGCCCGGCGTCAACTTGCGCACCGGGCTCATGCCGCTCGGCGAGGTCGAGAGGGAGACGTCCGAGCGAGTGCGCGCGCACGTGCTCGCGATCTCACGCGACATCGGCCTGCGCGGCGCACAGCGACCGGTGAACACTGCCCGAGCCGAGGAGTACATCGAGCTCGAGCTCAAGCGCATCGGACTCACGTGGCAGCAGATGAACTTCGACACGAAGAACGGCGTCGGACGCAACTTCGAGGTCCTGATTCCGGGCGCGCGCAACCCGAAGGAGATCGTGATCGTCGGCGCGCACACGGACTCCGCGCGCGGATCGCCGGGAGCGAACGGCAATGCGTCGGGCTGCGCGGTGCTGATCGAGCTCGCGCGCAATCTCGCCGGCACCGCGACGGGGCGGCAGGTCAAGCTGCTCTTCTTCGGCGACGGTGAAGAGCCGTACACGGCCAGCGTGCGCGCCGGAAGCCATCACTACGTGCAGCAAGCGCTGCAGCGGAAAGACAACATCGTCGCGATGCTGTCGGTCGACGCGGTGGGCCGCTACGACACGAATCCCGGCTCGCAGTCGGTCACGTTCCCGTTCAACTTTTTCTACCCAGACACCGGCGACTTCCTCGCGTTCGTCGGCAACCTGAGCTCGCGCTCGCTCGTGCGCAACTGCGTGCAGACGTTCCGCGGCGCGACCACACTGCCCGCGGAAGGTGGCGCGTTCCCAACGTGGTTGCCGAGCGCGTCGAACTCGAACCACGCAGCATTTTGGGAGAACGGCATCGACGCCGTGTGGGTCACCGACACCGCGTCGCTGCGCAGCGACGAGCATGCGACCGGTGGCGACTTGCACGATCGTCTCGACTACGACCGAATGGCGCGGGTGGTGACGGGATTGACGAAGGTCGTGGCTGCGCTCGCGAACTCGAGCGGCACGCTCCAATAGCGTGTGGGCAGCGCGGCGGACCGCGCCGCCCGCGTGCGCACAGCGCGATCCGCGCGCTGTGCGCGGCGTCGGCCAATCTGGGCGCTAT
>JBJXHG010000055.1:0-22720 GCA_046160865.1 Planctomycetota bacterium
GCGAGCGCGATCGTCGCGCTCGCGGACGACGACGAGGAAGGCGCGTGGATGCGCACCTGACGATGCACGTCGCGCTTCTTCGCGCCGTGGTAGTCGGCCGCGGCGATGATCTGGCGCTCCGCGAGGCGCGAGAGCCAGTTGATCAGGCTCGCCTCCTCGCGCATCTCGAAGTTCTCGAACGACCGGACCGCGGCGAGGAAGGTCTCCTGCAGGATGTCGCCGGACTCGAGCGACTCGCGCAGCTTCGAGCCGAGCCGCAGGCGCACGATGCGCCGCACGCGCTCGGAATAGCGCTCGAAGAGGCGATTGAGCGCCGCAGAATCGCCCGCTTGCGCGCGGAGCACGAGATCCAGCGACTGCGTGACTTCGTCGGTCATTCGATCGCGCGGGGGTTCAATCCGGCGCGACGACGCGACATTCTATCTGGTACTCCTCGACACTGGGCAAGTCGACGAAGAGCCGTTGCGGGAAGGCGCCGGTCACGCCCAGATGTCCTGCCATTTGAGCGAACTCCGCGTCCGTGAACGACACGTCCTCGTCGCGTCCGAGGCCACGCTTCACCTCCAGGACCTTCGACAGCTGATCGCGCGCCATGTCGATCGGCACACCACGCGGGTAGAGCTCCGTCAGCGAGATCTCCTCGAGCACGTCCATCCACTTCTCGATCTCAGGCCGCGGCACCGCGCTCTCGAGCACGACGAGCCCTTCGTATTCGCTCGGATTCTTCACCGCCGTTCGCGCGCACAAGATCCTGCACTGCCCCGGAGGGACCTCGAGCTGCCACGGGTCGCGCGGCGAATCACCGACGTTCGCCTGCGGCGCCCGTGCGAAATTGCTCTGGATGCGCCGGAGGTCCTCGGCCGAGGCGGCGCGCCACGGCGCGACGAAGCGCTCTTCGCCATCGCCGTAGATGGAGAGCGCCCACATGTAGCTCGCGTGCGGACCCTGGAAGCGGAACGCGAGCCACTCGCCGCGCACGATCGAGCCGCCTTCGGCCGGCAAGTCACGGATCTCCCCCGTCAGCTGGTCGTAACTCAAGAACGGGCTCGACTGCGCGATGCCTCGGTTCGAGACGAGCGGCACGATCGAGAGTGCGACGACGGTGATCCCGGCCGCGCCGAGCAGCATGGGATGGCGGCGGAACGTCGCGCGCGCGCGCCGGGCCAGCGCCCGCATCCCGCTGCCCTTGCGTGCGCGCGGCACATCGCGGCCGCCGAGGAAGCACTCGAGGTCCGCGCGCAACTCGGCCGCGCCGGCGTAGCGCTGCGCCGGCTCGAGCTCGAGCGCCATCATGCAGATCGCGTCCAAGTCGCGCGGCACATCCGGATTGCGCTTGCGCGGCGCGACGAGCTCGCCGTGCTGGATCTTGCTCAAGAGATCCGCCATGCCGTCCGGGAACGTGCGCTTCAGCGTCAGCATCTCGTGCAGGATCAGCCCGAGCTGGTAGACATCGGTGCGCGGATCGACACCCGCTTGCTGCGTGCGCACCTGCTCCGGCGCGAGGTACGCGAGACTCCCGTAGAGACCGCGCGTCACGACGCCCTTCGCCAGCGCTTCGATGTTGCCCGCCAGGCCGAAGTCGAGCACGACCGGCGAGCCGCCGCCCAGCAGCATCACGTTGCTCGGCTTCAAGTCGCGGTGGATCACCTGCGCGCCGTGCGCCGCTTCGAGCGTGCGCGCGAGCTCGAGCACGATGCGCGCGACGCTCGTGCACCAGTCGCCGGGGACGATGATGCTCGCGCGCCCGGGCGGAACGCGCTTGCCGATCGCGTGGTCGAGCAACGCGCCGTGCGAAGGACGCGCGGTGCCCGTGCGCGCCAGCTCCTTGCGCGCGCGCTCGATCACGTCCGAAAGCGACGTGCCGTCGACGAAGTCCATCACGAGGAACGACAGGTCGCCGTCGCGGCCGGCTTCGTGCACCGCCACGATGCCCGGGTGCGAGAGTGCCGCAAGCGTGCGCCATTCGCGCTCGAACAGTGCCTCGCGTCCCGGATCGCCGGCGTGCAACGCGGTGAGCATTTTCACCGCGACCTTGCGCTGGAGCGTCTCGTCGAACGCGGCGAACACGCGTCCCATGCCGCCCGAACCGACCTCGGACAAGATGCGGTAGCGCGCACGGACGAGCGTGCCGGGAGCGAGTGCGCGCGGGAGACGCCGCGCCGCGGCTCGCGCGGCGTCGACGAGCTCGCGGAACTCGTCGCGCGCGGCTGCGCTTGCGAGCCGCGCGAGGAACGCTTCGTCGTCGACGACCTCGCCCGCGTCGGTCGCGGCCAAGTACTCCGCGGCGACGTCTTCGGGACCGTCCGGTCCGCGCCCGTCTCCCGTTCCAATCGTTGCGTCCATCAGAACGATAAGAGGAGACCCGCTGCGGACGGCATGCGCAATCTCCGCAAGCTCCGCGACTCACCCAGCAGCCCGTGGTGACAGTGCTTCGGTCTGAAATCGGCCCGTTTGCGCCGGCCCTGCGTCGCTCGATCCTCCGCGAATCTCGACGATTCGCCTGCGGTCTCGCTCCTTGCGTCGCCGCAAACGGACCGATTTCAGACCGAAGCACTTTCACCACGGGCTGCCAGGGACGACTCAGTGTCCCGCGCGCCGCCGTTCGAGATCGGTTCCGGACGGCAGACGCAGCCGCCGCCGCTCGATTCTTTCCTGGTCCACGAGCAGGTGGACCAAGCACGCGATGACGCATCCGATCGCGGCGGAGAGCCATTCGTCGCCTCTCGACATGGAGCGTTGAAACCGACTTCTCCAACGCGGGTTCCGCGGCGTGCGCGACTGGCTCGTGCGATCGGCTTGCACGACGCCGCATTGACGTGCAACCGATGCCGCGCATAGCCTCTGCGCAGCATCGGCGCCTCGTCGCGATGCTGCCATGAGCAGAACGACCGTCCTTCGCCGACTCGGCACGCTCGCGTGCGCGGTGATGTTCCTGTGGACGAACATCGCGACCAGCGTGCACATGCTGGCGGTGCGACACGCCGTGTGCCCGGATCACGGTGAGATCGTCCACGTCGCGGTGGATGCGGCTTCGGGGCACACGCACGCCCACGACGACTCCGCGCATCCGAACGAGCATTCGTCGCGCGCCCACGCGGCCGAGATCTCGACCGCGCTCGAGGAGCAAGCGCACGACGTGTGCGGCTTCGCCACGACGGCGCGTCCGACGTCGCCGCCGAGCAAGCACTTCGTGTCGGTCGCTCGTCCGCACGCGCACGTCGCGCTCGACTCGCTCGCGAGCGCACCGCGCCGCGCGTCCTTCGCCCTCATCCTGCTCGCCCCGAAGCACTCCCCGCCGCGCTGCGCCGAGATCGCGTAGCGCAACGCCGGCCGCGCGCCGGCTGCATTCGTACTGCTCCGTGAACGCGGAGCAGCGCATCGATCGGCGGGGCCTCTCCCACGAGAGCGCCCGTTACTTCGGCTTCCAGCAGGATCTCCATTTCCATGCGTCACTGCGCATTGCGCGCGGCCAGCGTGGCCGCGCTCGCACTCCAAGGCTTCGGACAAGGAGCCGCATTCCAGACTCCCGGCATGCCCGCGTATCCCGCGGCACCGACCATTGCCGCAGACGCGGACGCGAGCCAAACGAGCCGCTTCTCCAGCGTCTTCAACCCCGCGTTCTCCTTCATCGTCGACGCAACCGCGGACTACACGGACTTCGACGGTGGCGATGACGACGGCTTCGCGCTCGAGCTGCGCACGCTCGAGTTCACCGGACACTCGTGGGTGGATCCCACGGCCTGGGCGTACTTCGTCGGTGCGACCGACGGCGAGTCGCTGAACATCGAAGAGGCCGCCGTGCACTACAACGGCTTCGGCGGCAATACGACGCTGCGCGCGGGCCGCTTCTTCGTCGACTTCGGCAAGCAGATGCAGATCCACGTGCACGAGTTGCGCACGCTCGATCGGCCACTCGTGCTGCGAACGTATCTCGGCGACGAGATCAAGGGCGACGGCCTGCAATGGGACGATTGGTTCGGCGCGAGCGACGAGACCGCCGTCCGCTGGTCCGTCGGTGCGTTCCAGAGCCTCTTACCGGAGGAGAGCGAGGACTTCGACTCCACGACGACGGCCGAGGAACTCGTCGACGACCGCAAGAGTTTCGGTGACCTGCACTTCACCGCGCGCATCACCGCCTTCACGGACGTCGGCGAGAGCGGCACGTTCCAGCTCGGCGCGTCGGCGCGGCTCTTGCCGGAGTACGCGCTCGAGTTCGGGCCCAGCGCAGACCTGGTGACCGGACTCTCGAGCGAGGTCTACGGCATCGACGCGACGTTTGGCACCGTCGACGACACCGGTGAGAAGCGCTGGACGTTCGGCGCGGAGTACTTGCTCGATTGCGGCGACACGGGCAGCGCGATCGACGACGCCGGCACGCCCGGCGATCCGAGCGACGACACGATCACGGTGCTCGACGATTCGGTCGGCGGCTACTACGCGTTCGCGGACTACGCTTGGGACCGGTTCCACAGCACGGGCGTGCAGTACAGCGCAGCGCGGCTCGCGGACGGTAGCGATACCGACGTCGCCGAAGCGGACGTGTACTACACGCGCTACTTGTCCGAGTTCCACCGTGTTCGTTTCGCGGTGACCGCAATCGACAGCGACGCGGACGATGCGGACTCGGTGCGCTTCGCGCTTCAATACACGGCCTTCGTCGGCGCCCACGGGCACGGCGTGAACTGGTGAGCAAAGGAGCTCGTATGAGGACCCAGATATTCACGCGCATCGCGGCCGTCGTCGCGACGTGCACGCTCTCGGCGGCGGCTCCCGCGGATCGCCTGCGCGTCGTCGCGACGATCCCGGACCTAGCGGACATCGTGCGCGAGATCGGCGGCGAACGCGTCGAGGTCACCGCGATCACGAAGGGCCGCGAGAACCTGCACGCGGTCAGCACGCGGCCGTCGCACTTGATCGCGATGAGCCGCGCGGACGTGTTCGTGCAGATCGGCTTGTCGCTCGAGTCCGCGTTCGTGCCGGGGCTCCTGGAAGGCGCGCGCAATCCGAAGATCCAGCCTGGATCCGCGGGCTTCGTGAGCTGCTCCGAGGGCTGGACCGCGCTCGACGTGCCCACCACCGTGTCGCGCAAAGCGGGCGACGTGCATCCGCACGGCAACCCGCACTTGAACCTCGACCCGCGCGGCGGCAAGCACATCGCCGCGTGCGTGCTCGCGGGACTGTGCCGCGTCGATCCGACATCGGCGGACGCGTACCGCGCGCGACACGAGGCCTACGGCAAGCGGCTCGACGAAGCGACGGCACGCTGGACGCAGCTCGGCGCGTCGTGGCGCGACCGCAAACTCGTCGTCTACCACCAAGAGTACAGCTACTTCGCGACGGCGTACGGCCTCGCGATCGCGGGCACGATCGAGGACCGGCCCGGAATCCCGCCGACGCCGAATCACCTCGCGGCGTTGATCGAGACGATGAAGCGCGAGCACGTGCACGTCATCGCGACGGCGTCGTGGTCCAACCGCTCGGAGGTCGCCGAAGTCGCGCGTGCGGCATCCGCGCAGGTGGCCGAGCTGCCGAATCAGTGCGGCGGATTGCCCGGCACCGAAACGTGGATCGGGATGATGGACGTGCTCCATCGCCGCATCGTCGAGGCGTTCCGCGCTGCGGAAGCCCACTGATCGCATGAGTCTGCTCTTGCGACTCGCGCAGGCGTCTTTCGGCTACGGCGACCGCACCGTCGTGTCCGGCGTCGATCTCACGATCGGCGCCGGAGATTTCGTCGGCATCGTCGGACCGAACGGTTCCGGCAAGACGACGCTCTTCCGCGGCATGCTCGGCTTGATCGCGCCGCTGTCGGGCGCGGTCGAGCGTCACACGGCCGCGATCGGCTACGTGCCGCAGCGCGAGAGTCTCGATTCCATCTATCCGCTACGCGTCGACGAAGTCGTGCACATGGGCGCGTACGGACGCCTCGCGGGCTTGCGCACGCTCGGCCGCGGCGAGCGCGAGCTCGCGCGCGCGTGTCTCGCACGCGTGGGGCTCGAAGACCGTGCGACGGAAGCGTTCGCCTCGCTCTCCGGCGGACAGCGCCAGCGCGTGCTCATCGCACGCGCACTGATGGCGCGACCGCGCTTGCTCTTGCTCGACGAACCGACGAGCGGCGTCGACCGCGCGGCGGCGGCGCAGATCCTCGAGCTCCTGCTCGCGCTGCGACGCGAAGAGCAGGTAGCCGTGCTCCTCGTCAGCCACCAGCTCGGCCTCGTGCGCGAATCCGTGGACGACGTGTTGTGGGTTGCAGACGGCCGGGTCGAGCGCGTGCCCGCGCGAGAGTTGCTCGATCCCTCGAACGTCGATCGGCTCTTCGCGCGCAGCCCGCACGCCGGCGAGGGCGTTTGACGCATGGATGCGACCTGGAGCGAGCGCCTCGATCTGTTTCGCTTCGCGCTCGCGGCCGCGGCCTGCGCAGGGATCGTCTGTCCGCTAGTCGGCGCGTTCCTGTTCGTGCGGCGCACGAGCTTCTACGGCATCACGCTGCCGCAGTTCGCGACCGCGGGTGTCGTGTGCGGCTTCGTCGCGCTGCCCTGGTGGGCCGCACACATCGGGCTCGGCGGAATCGACGTCGACGTCGCGCTGACGGACTCGCACGCCGCGATGAACTACC
This sequence comes from Planctomycetota bacterium, assembly GCA_046160865.1. Taxonomy (GTDB): domain Bacteria; phylum Planctomycetota; class UBA1135; order UBA1135; genus JBJXHG01. The sequence goes on from JBJXHG010000055.1 coordinate 6,617, forward strand.
ACCTCGCGTGGGCGGCCGCGTTCACGTTCGGCGGACTCGTGGCACTCGTGCTGTGGAGCCGCAAGGGCGGCAGCGAAGTGGGCCGCGTCGCCGCGGCCTTCGCCATCGCGAACGCCGCGACGTACTTGCTCGGCCGTGCGTCTCCGATCGGCAAGTCGCTCGTCGACGAGCTCTTGCAAGGCGAGATCCTCGGCGTCGGCCTGCACGAGTTCGAGACGCTCGCCGTCGCGTTCGCGCTCGTGCTCGCAGTCCTGCTCGTGTACCAGCGCGACTTCCTGATCGTGAGCTACGACCGCGAGAGCGCGCGCGTGCTCGGCAAGCGCGTCGTCGCGTTCGAGACGCTGCTCACGGCGGCCACCGGCATCACGATCGCCGTCGGCACGATGACGCTCGGTCCGACGCTCGTGTTCGGGCTCCTCGTGCTGCCGCCACTCGCCGCGCGCAACTGGGCACGCTCGATGCCGGCGTTCCTCGCGCTGTCGGCGTTGTTCGGCACCGCCGCGGTGATCGGCGGCATCGTCGCGTCGTTCGAGCTCGACTTGCCGCTCGGCGCCGCGATCGTCGGCGTGGCGGCGCTCTTGCTGCTCGTGCGACGGTGGCGAGGATGAAACGCGCGCGAGAGCGACGAAACCCGAAGTTCGTGTAACGATCTGCACCTTCGCGCACAGCGAGGACATGAACACGGACCCTGCCGATCGCGCGTTCGAGCGCTACCGAAGCACCGGCGACATCGCCGCGCTCGGATCGCTCTTCGGGTGTCTTCGAGGTGCGCATCGAGGTCGGGATGCGATACGGCTTGGTCGACTCGCTTTGGTGGCACGCGCCAATCGTCGTCGACCTGGAGCCTTCCGCCATCGTCGAGCGCGCCGTGGAGCTCGTCCCTGCGGGCCGGATCCGCGTGCGCATCGAAGATCCGCGAGGAGTACCGCGCCGCGTCGCGATCGAAGTCCGCGACGATCGCGGAGAGATCATCCCGATCAACTTCGTCAGCCGCCTGGCGAACGGCGGATCGTTCGGACACCGACGGTATCTCGGCGATCTCGGCATCGACGTGCCCGCGGTTTCGGATCCGGCGCTGCCTCCGGGCCGCTACACGTTCCTCGCCACCCCGGACGGAATGGTGCAGCAGTCCTTCGCCATCGCCATCGAAGCCGGCGTCATCACGCCGCTCGTGATCCAGCTCGACGGCGAGTGACAGCCCGCACCGGAAACGAAGACGCGCGGCCCAGCCTAGGGTCGGCTGGACCGCGCGTGCGTCACACACCCTGCCTCAATCAGTCTTCGCGCAAGCTACCGAGCACGTTGCCGCTGACGACGTTGTCGCCGAGCGGGTTCTGCACGCCGGCCACTCCGCCGTTGAAGTCGTCGTTGCTCCAGTCGCGGCGGCGGATCCCGTACTCGCCGTTCTGCTGGAACGTGTTCAGCGTGACGAGGTTGTTCGCCGTGTCGCGCATCCGCAGGCCGTTCTCGCGGTTGTTGCTGCCGGTGTTCGAGCGCAGCGTGTTCGCGGACGAGCCGTCCTCGATGCGAAAGCCGTTGTCGAGATTGGCCGTGGCGGTGTTCGTCTCGATCGTGTTGTCCCGCGACGCGGTGAGACGCAGGCCGTTGCTGCCGTTCGCGCGCAGCGTGTTGCCGCTGATCGTGTTCAGGATCGAGCTCGAGAGATCGACGCCGTGACTCGCGTTGTCGTGGCAGTTGTTCGAGGCGACCTGCGTTTCGCGCGAGCGTGCGAGCCGGATGCCCGTGCCGAGATTGCCGAAGCTCTCGTTGCCAGTGACCGTGGTCGCGACCGAGCGGTTGACGACGATGCCGTCGAGGCCGTTCGTCACGACGTTGCCGTCGATGCGGCAGCCAGTCGTGCGTTGGAGCTCGATCGCGTCTTGCGTACCGACGTTCGCGATGCGCAGCGTGCGCAGCGTCACGCTGGCCGAGTTCTGCACGCGAAACGTTTCCCGGATCGCGGCGCCTTGCACGATCGTGCCGGTGTTGCTCTGGCCTGTGATGGACAGGTTCGAGCGCTGCACGAACACGTTTTCAGCGTAGTTGCCGTTGCGCACGAAGATCTCGACCGTGCCGTTGCCGTTGACGTCGGTCGCGCCGTTGACGGCAGCTTGGATCGTGGTGAATTGATCGGGAACGATGACGTCCTGCGCGAAAGCCGGGACGGAGGTGAGAGCGAGGACGGAGAGGATCGGAGAGAGTCGCATTGGAATTGGTCTTGTTTGCGTGGGGTCTGCGAGCCGGTGCCCTGCGGCCTGTGCCACTCCGCGGCTCGACGGCGCAGCCAAGGCAACGTGCATGCCGCCCGCTGCGAGCCGTTGGCGCGCGGTTGCGCGCCACTCGCGTACACGCCCTGGACGCCGTCGTCCGCGATCTGGACGCGCGCTCGGCGGAATCCGCCGGGTCACTGCTCTGGTGCGAGCGCCGCGCGCACGGCGCGCTCGATGTCCTCGACCGACCGCTCCGAGGTGTCGATCGTGATCTCGCACTGCGCGTACGACGCCTCCCGCTTCGCGAGTAGCGCTTCGAGCTCCTCCATGGCGCGCGGGCGCTCGCGCATCGGCCGGCGGTCGCCCTGCGCGAGCACGCGCTGCATGTGGTCGGCTGCGCTCGCCTTCAGCCACACGGTTCGGCAAGCATCGCGCAAGCGCGCGAAGTTCGACTCGGACGCGACGATCGATCCGCCGGCCGCGAGCACGACGCGCTCGCCTTCCGACAGCACTTGCTCGAGCGCCTCGCCTTCGAGCTGGTGAAAATAGGCGGCACCGTGCAGGTCGAAGATCTCGCCGAGTCGCAGCCCGGCGCGCTCCTCGACGCGCTGATCGAGCTCGACGAACGGCACTTCGAGCGCGAGCGCGAGTGCGCGGCCGACGGTCGACTTGCCGGCGCCGCGCAAGCCGACGAGCGCGACGCGCTCGCGCGAGGCAACCTCGACGTCGATGAGCTCGGCGGCGCGCACGCCGAGCGCGCGCGCGAGCTCGAAGAGGAGCGCGACGCCGAAGTTCGCGCGGCCCGCCTCGGCCTCGGTCAGGTGGCGGCGCGAAACTCCGGCCGCCGCGGCGAGCGCCGACACCGAAAGGCCGCGCCGCTCGCGCGCCGCGCGCAACCGACGGCCAAGATCCTGGAGCAACCTCTGGCGTTCCATGCAGTGAGCGTTATGATGCCTCGGCTGCTCCGGGACGGGAAGTATAGTTCCCACAACGCGCCCCGGACACCTCCTTGCTTTATGGGTACCGCGACCACGACTGCTCCGACCAGGGTCCCGCTGCAGACGCACCCGGATCGCTATCGCCACTGGCGCTTGTCCTTCGGCGGACAAGGAGACGGCGACGTCGCGACCCTGACGATGGCGGTCGATCCGCTCGGCGGCGCACGCGACGGCTACGAGCTCAAGCTCAACAGCTACGACCTCGGCGTGGACGTCGAGCTCGCCGACGCGATCCAGCGCATCCGCTTCGAGCATCCGGAGGTGCGCTGCGTCGTGTTGACCGGCGCGCTCGACCGCGTGTTCTGCGCGGGCGCGAACATCGTGATGCTGCGCACGAGCACGCACGCGTTCAAAGTCAACTTCTGCAAGTACACCAATGAAACGCGCCTCGGCATCGAGGACGCGAGCACCGCGAGCGGCATCCGTTTTCTCGCTGCGCTCAACGGCACGGCGTCGGGCGGCGGCTACGAGCTCGCGCTCGCGTGCGACTCGATCCTGCTCGTCGACGACCGCAACAGCGCCGTGTCGTTCCCCGAAGTACCGCTCCTCGGCGTGCTGCCGGGAACGGGCGGCCTCACGCGCATCACCGACAAGCGCAAGATTCGCCGGGATCGCTGCGACGTGTTCTCCACCGTCGCCGAAGGCATCAAGGGCAAGCGCGCGGTCGAGTGGAATCTCGTCGACGCGATCGCCCCGCTGTCGCGCTGGAACGAAGCCGTGAAGGAAACGGCCCGCAAGCTCGCGGACGGAACGACCGTGCGCGGCAACAAGGGCATCGTGCTCGACGCGATCGAGCCCGAGCGCACACCCGTCGCGAATGGCGAGCGCCTGACGTACCGCTACGTCGATCTCGCGCTCGATCGCACGCAGCGCACGGCCGAGCTCACGATCACCGCGCCCGAGAAGGCTGCGAAGAGCGACGCCGATGCATTCGCCGAGGGCAGCCAGTGGTGGCTCTTCCGCGCGTTCCGCGAGCTCGACCAAGCGTTGCTCGAGCTGCGCATGAACTACAGCGACATCGGACTCGTGCTCCTGCGCGCGAAGGGCAACCTCGCGACGGTTCTCGCGACGGACGAGTTGCTCGCGCGGAGCCAGCATTGGTTCGTCAAGGAAGTGAAGAGCTTCGTGCGCCGCACGCTGAAGCGCCTCGACGTGTCGAGCAAGAGCTTCTACGCCATCGCCGACGAAGGCACGGCGTTCGGCGGCACGTTCCTCGAGCTCGCGCTCGCGAGCGACCGCGTGTACTTGCTCAACGACCCCGACCGACGGGTCGAGCTCGGCGTCAGCGCGGCCAACGGCGGCATGTTCCCGATGTCGAACGGTCTGTCGCGCCTCGCGACGCGCTTCTACGGCGCACCGGAGAGCGCGACCAAGATCGCGAGCACGAAGGGCGTGATCGACGCGGACACCGCGAACGAGCTCGGCCTCGCGACGTTCGCGCCGGACTCGATCGACTGGGAGGACGAAGTGCGCCTCGCGATCGAGGAGCGCGTCGCGTTCTCGCCCGATGCGCTGACCGGGATGGAGGCGAACCTGCGCTTCCCCGGTCCCGAGACGATGGAGACGAAGATCTTCGCGCGCTTGTCCGCGTGGCAGAACTGGATCTTCCAGCGTCCGAACGCCGCGGGCGAGCACGGCGCGCTGACGTGCTACGGCACGCCGAAGAAGACCGAGTTTGCGTGGGAGCGTACGTGAGCAAGAGACGAGATCAGATTTCGCTCACTCGATCGCGCCGAAGACGGCGCGATCGAGTGAGCGATTAATTGACAAGAGTGACGGGCGGACGAATCGTGCACGGAGTGACGGTATGACCAGCATCGACTACTCGCAGAAGATCCCGAACAACGTCGAACTCTCGAGCGACAAGCGCCTGCAGCGCGCGCTCGAGGAGTGGCTCCCCAACTACATCGATTGGTGGAAGAGCGTCGGCCCGACGGACTTCAACACGAAGGACGTCTACCTGCGCACCGCGGTCGGCGTCGATCGCGACGGCTGGGCGCACTTCGACTACGTGAAGATGCCGGACTACCGCTGGGGCATCTTCCTCGAGCCGCGCGACGAAGCGCGCACGATCGGCTTCGGCGATCACCTTGGCCAGCCGGCGTGGCAACAGGTGCCGGGCGAGTACCGCAACTGGCTGCGCCGCTTGATCGTCACGCAAGCGGACACGGAGCCCGCGAGCGTCGAGCAACAGCGCTTGCTCGGCCACACCGCGCCCTCGCTCTACGACTTGCGCAACCTCTTCCAAGTGAACGTGGAAGAAGGTCGCCACCTGTGGGCGATGGTCTACCTGCTGCACACGTACTTCGGCCGCGACGGACGCGAGGAAGCGGAAGAGCTCCTGCAACGCCGGTCGGGCAATCCCGACCACCCGCGCATCCTCGGCACGTTCAACGAGCCGTGTGAGGACTGGCTCGCGTTCTTCTGCTTCACGATGTTCACGGACCGCGACGGCAAGTTCCAACTGCTCGCGCTGGCCGAGTCGGGCTTCGATCCGCTCGCACGCACGTGCCGCTTCATGCTCACCGAGGAAGCGCACCACATGTTCGTCGGCCAGACCGGCGTCGCGCGCGTGATCGAGAAGACGTGCCAAGTGATGAAGGAGCACCCTGGCAAGGACGTGAGGGAGTACGGCGCGATCCCGCTCGACTTGATCCAGCGCTACATCAATTTCTGGAGCGCATCGAGCACCGATCTCTACGGCGCCGAGGTGTCGAGCAACTCCGCCAACTTCTTCGGCGCGGGCTTGAAGGGTCGTGCGTACGAAGACCGCTACGAAGACCACAAGGCCCTCGAGCAGACCTACTCGATCGAGCGCTTCGTCGACGGTGCGCTGCGCAAGGAAGAGGTGGCGCTGCGCAACGCGATGAACGAGGTCCTGCGCGACGAGTACGTCAAGGACAACATCAAGGGCATCGAGTACTGGAATCGCGTGTGCACGAAGGCGGGCATCGACTTCCGCTTCCGTCTCCCCCACCGCCGCTTCCACCGCAAGATCGGCGACTACGCCGCCGGCCGCTTCGACCTCGACGGCAACCCGATCGACGAAGGCACGTGGAACGCGCATGCAGCGACGTGGCTGCCGACGACGGAAGACAAGGCGTTCGTGAAGTCCTTGATGAAGCCGTGCACGGTGCGCGGCGAGTTCGCGAGCTGGATCGCGCCGCCGGCCAAGGGCGTCAACGATCAACCCGCGGACACCGAGTACGTGAAGCTGTAGCGCGCCGGGGCCCGGGCCTCGCAGGCCGGGAAGAAGCAAGATTTCGCGCACTCCCTCGCGCCGAAGACGGCGCGAGGGAGTGCGCGATTAACGAACAGACGTGCCGGCGAGGACTGTAGCGCGTGCATCGCGGCCCGTACGCTAATCTGCGCATGGCTCCGCGCCGCCTCCTCTTCGTCAGCGAGAAATTCCCCTACCCGGTCGACGACGGCGGGCAGATCCGCACCTACCACCTGTTGAAGAGCTTGGCGGCGGAGTTTCCCGTCACGCTCATCGGCCTCGCACCGCCGAGTCCGAGCGATGTCGCGCCGATCCGCGAGCTCGGTGTCGATGTGCGCGTGGTCGGCACGCGCGCGAGCTCGAAGGTCGCGCAGCCTTGGTACCTCGCGCAAGCCTTGTTCACGCGCGCTCCGTATCCGCTGCGCAAGAACTTCTCGCGCGCGATCTTGGCGGAGATCCGCAGGGAGCTCGCAACGGGCACGGTCGGGTTCCTGCACATGAACCAGATCGACGCGGTGCAGTACGTCCCGCTCGTGGAGGCGAAGGAGCGCGGCGTGCGCACCGTCTTCGACACGCTCAACGTGCTCACGACGATGTACCAGCGTCTGGCCGAGTCCACGCGCGATCCTCTGCGCAAGGCGTACTGCGTGCTGCAGTGGCAGAAGATGTTCCGCTTCGAGCAGGAGCGGATGCGCGGCGTCGACCGCGTGCTCGTGTGCTCCGACGTCGAGGCCTCGCTCCTGCGCACGTGGGGCTTGTCCAACGTCATGCTCGTGCCGAACGGCGTCGACACCGCGCAGTTCGCGCCGCGCGCGACGCCGCCTGCGCGCACCGATCCGCGCGCACCCGGCGACCGGCCGTTCCGCCTCGTGTTCACCGGCGGCATGGACTATCTCCCGAACCAGGACGGCATCCGCTGGTTCGTGACGGACGTGTTGCCGCGGATCGAGGCGCGTCTCCCGCACGTGGAGCTGTGCGTCGTCGGCAAAAATCCCCCCGCCGCGCTGACCGCGCTCGCGCGGCCCGGGCGCGTCGTCTTCACGGGCCGCGTCGACGACGTGCGTCCGTACACCGCCGGCGCGGACTTGTTCGTCGTGCCGCTGCGCATCGGCGGCGGAACGCGGCTCAAGATCCTCGAAGCGCTCTCGATGCGCGTGCCCGTCGCATCGACGACGGTCGGCGCCGAGGGTCTCGCCGTGCGCGCGGGCCACGACCTCCTGATCGCGGACACGCCGGAGGCGTTCGCGGACGCAGCGCTCGAGATCGCGCGCTCGCCGGCGCGTGGCGAGGAGCTCGCGGATCACGGCCGCGAGCTCGTCCTCGCGCGCTACGACTGGAAGAGCGTCACCGCGTCGCTCGTCGAGTTCTACAGGACGTTGTGAGGTACGCGTGAGTCCGGCAGCACCTCGCAAGCGGCGCTTCTTCCGTCGACGAACGGCCGCGTGGCTCTCAGTGTGTGTCGTGCTCGCACTGACGGTCGTGCTGCTCGCACGCAACCGGATCGCCACGTCGATCACCCGCTTCGCGCTGGCGCGCGCCGGGATCGAGGTGACCGAGCTCGCGGGCGTCGACATCGGCTGGCAACACGCGCGCGTCGCGCGCCTCGCGGCCCACGGCGTCGAGCGCAGCGACTGGCTCGCGGCGCTCGAAGTCGAGGGTGTCGAGATCGCGTACGCGCCGTCGCAATGCCTCACCGGAATCGGCGCACTGCGCTCGGTCGACGTGCAACGCGCAGCGGTCGAGCTCGACTTCGCACCGCGCGAGCCGCGACCCGCGGGGAAGCCGTGGCTCGGACTCGAGCACTTGCCGCCGATCTCGATCGCACGGGCCGACATCGACGCGCGCATCGGCGCGGACTTCACGATCGCGGCGCACGACGGCCGCTTCACCGGCGGCGGCGACACGATCGCGATCGACGCACGCCTCACCGTCGCCGGCGGCAGCGGACCGGGACGCGTGGTGCTCGCGCGGCGATTGCTCACGGCGCATGGCGAGCTCGATGCCGTCGACCTACCCGTGCTCGCTGCGTCCATCGCGTCGATGGTGCCGGGCGCGAGCGCGTCATCCGTCCCAATCGAGGCCGGCCGCGCGGACGCAACGGTCGACTTCGCGCTCGCGATCGGCGACGGCGCGTCGCTCGCGGTGCGCGCGCGCGTCGCGACGCACGACCTGCGCTTCGCGGGCCGCGCGTTCGACGCACTGAGCGGAGAGATCTGGTTCGATGCCGATCGCATCGGCGCGCGCGAGCTCTTCGCCAGCGTCGGGTCGAACGCCGCCCACCTCCAGCTCCTCGAGATCCGGCGCTTCGCCGTCGATCCCTGTGCGCCGCTGGCGCTCATCTCCGCGTTCGGCTCCGCAGACCTGGTCGATGTCCCCGCGCTCGTGCCAGCCGCGTTCCTCGGGGCGCCATCCGAGCCCGAAGTGCCGCCCCACCGCGTGACCGCCGACTTCCGCGCCAGCGCGGGCGTGCTCGCGATCGATCGCGGACTCGTCGAAACGCTCGACGCACACGTCACGCTCGAGCGCACGCGCGTGCCGCTCTACGACGATCTCACGGTCGCGTTGCGCGACCCCCTGACGCGCGCCACGCTGCGTTTCGAGATCGACGACCTCGCCGGCATCGGCGCGATCGCAGGTCCGATCCTCGGTTACGGCGGCGGCGAGCCGTGGACCGGACAAGCGTCCGGCACCGTCGAGTTCGAGCGCGGCCGCGGCGAGGTGCACGCGCGCGCGGACCGCATCGGCATCGGAGGCTTCGCGATCGAGGAGTGCGCGGTCGACGCGCAGATCGACGAGCGCGCGCTCACCGTGTCGGCGCTGCACGCGCGCGCGAACCGCGCCGCGCTCGACGCACACGGCAAGCTCTGGCTCGACACCGGCCGCTTCGACGGCATCGAGCTCGAAGCCCTCGTGCCGCACATCGCGGACTGGGTGCCGGGCCTTCCGCTCGCAGCCGGCGCGACGCTGCGCGCGCGCGCACACGGCAGCGAAGCGCGGATCGAAGAGCTCACGATCGACGGGCCGCAGTCGTCGCTCACGCTCGCGGAGCCGGCCGTGCTCGTGAGCGGACCCGCCGGAATCGAGACGCGCATCACGCTGACCGGCGCCGGCAGCGTCGTCGCGGACCTCGGAGCTTCGCGCTCCGGCGTGCGCGCGCGCGCGACGTTCGAGCGCTTCGAGCCGCAAGTCCTGCTCGAGGGCCTCGCGCGTTTTCGCATCGGCACGATCGACGGCACGCTCGAAGCGCGTTGGATCGACGGTGCGCTGTCCGGCAATGTGTCGGTCGACGTGCTCGAGCTCGGCCTCGAGAACTCCACGGACACGTGCGTGCTACACGTCGAGGCGTCGGCGAGCGAGAGCCGCCTGTCGCTGAGCGAGCTCGGTCTCTCGTGCGCGAGCGGCTTGCGCGGCCGAGTCGAAGGCGAGCTTCCACTCGCGGCTGACGACGCGCTGACCGCCGCCCGCCCCATCGCATTGCACGGCGAGCTCGACGTGCCCGACCTCGGCGCGCTCACGACGCCGCCGCGGCTCGCCGGTCGCATGCGCGCGAGCTTCGACGTGCGCGGCGACACGGACGAGCCGCACATCGAGCTCGGGCTGTCGGGCGAAGGCCTCACCTGGCGGCGCGACGAGCACGCCGCGGAAGTCGGGCCGTTCGTGTTCACCGGCCGCGCGGACGTGGCGCACGACCTGTGCTTGCGCGAGCTCGTGCTCGCGCTTCCGAATGGCGCGCAAGCGACGATCACCGGCTGTCTCTCCGACGTCCCGAACCCGTGGAGCTGGCTGCGCGGCGAAGAGCGACCCAGCGACGAGTCGCGCTGGGACGTGCAGGCTGCGGTCGACGGGCTCGACCTCGCGCCGCTCTCGACGCTCGTCCCCGGCCTGCGGCGCATCGGCGGCGTCGCGCGCGGCTCGCTGGCGCTCGTCGGCACGCTCGCGCAGCCGGAAATCCAGGGCGAGCTGTCGCTGTCGAACGGCGAGCTGCGCACCGCGACCGCGTTCCCGACGATCCGCGGCATCGACACGCGGCTCACGTTCGACGGCGACAAAGTCTCGATCGACGAGATCCGCGGCGAGCTCGGCGGCGCGCCGTTCGAGCTCTCGGGCAGCGTCGGGCTGTGGGGCGACGACCCGGAGGTCGCGCTGCACTTGTCGGGCGACAACCTGCTGCTCTACCGCGACGCGGGCATCACGTTGCGCGGCGATGCACAGCTCGCGCTCGAGGGTCCACTCGGCGCGCTCACGTTGCGCGGCCGCGTCGCGCTCGCGGAGGCACGCTTGACGCGCGAGATCGAGCTCGGCTCGCTCGCGAACGAAGAGCTCGGCGGCGCGAGCGCCGGCTTCGTGCCGTTCTCGCTGCGCGAGCCGATGCTCGCCGCGCTGCGCTTCGACGTGCGCGTCACGGCGCGCACTCCGTTCCGCATCGCGACGAGCCTGATCTCCGGCGCCGTGCGGCCCGACGTCGCGCTGCGCGGCACGGGCGAGCTACCCGAGCTCTACGGCACGGTCGACGTCCTGCCCACGCGCGTGTCGCTCCCGTCCGGCACGATCTGGATCCGCAGCGGGCGTCTCGAGTTCCGACCCGGCGCTCCGTTCGCGCCGCACCTCGAGCTCGCCGGCGACACGCGCATGCTGGGCTACGACATCCGCATCCACGTCCACGGACCCTACGACGCACCGGTCGTCGAGTTGTCGTCGATCCCCGCGCTCGCGCGCGAGGACTTGATGCTGCTCGTGCTGACCGGACGCCCGCCGGGACAGCCGGTGTCGCTCGCGACCGGCGAGCGCGCGGCCACGGATCTCGCCGTGTTCTTCGCACAGGACGTCCTGCGCGACGTGTTCGGCGAGTCGGGCTCCGACGGCGACGACGTGGCCGACCGCATCGAGGTGTACACGAACCAGGACGTGACGGCCAAGGGCGCCGACACGTGGATCGGACGCTTTCGCTTGGGACGCGGCGTGATCGCGGACAACGACACGCTGTACCTCACCAGCGAGCGCGACGAATACGACCACTACAACTACGGCCTGCGCGTGGTCTTTCGATTTCCATGACGGTGCTCGCGCGCGTGTTCACGTACACGGCGCTCGCGCTGTGCGCCGGGCTCGCTCTCGCCGGCTGCGGGCTCTTGGGGCGCGGGCGCGACGCGCCGCCGCTCGAGATCGTCTTCGACGGCATCACGGAGGTGTCGGAGAAGGATCTGCTGCGCGCGCTCGCGCCGTTCTTCGCGGACTTCAGCGACTCGGAGCACCAGAAGTCGATCGTCGACGACTGGGCCTACGAGATCGAGCGCGCGTACGCCGCGCGCGGCTTCCCCTTCGCGGTCGTGCGTTACGACTACGAGGAGCCGTCGGAGGGACGCGCGCGCGCGTCGTTCCACGTCACCGAAGGACCGCGCACGGTGATCGAAGAAGCACGCATCGAGGGCGCGCAGACCTTTTCGGTGGCGGTGCTGCGCTCGATCCTGGTGCCGCAGAAGAAGTCGCTCTTCAAGCGCGAGCCGGATCTGTACGTCGCCGATCGCCTGGACGCCGGCGTCACCGCGATCGCCGACTTCTACCGCGCGAACGGCTTCCTATCCGCGCACGTCGAGCGATCGGAGACCACGATCGACGAGACCCGCACGCGCGCGCAGGTGCACGTCGTCGTCGTGGAGGGCGTGCGCTCGAAGCTCGCCTCACTCGCGATCGAAGGCGCAGATCCGGCGACCGAAGCGGAACTCGAAGAGCTGCGCCGCGCGCTACTCGAGAAGCCCTACGCGCTGCGCACGGAGCGTGAGATCCGCGCGCGCATCGAGTCCGCGCACGCCGACCGCGGGTTCCTCGACGTGCGTGCGGAGCGCACGCAGGAAGAGCGCCTGCCGACGGGCGCAGTGCACCTCGCCTTCCACGTCGAGCCGGGCCCGCGCGTGACGATCTCGGCGATCGAGATCCACGGCAACGCCGAGACGCGCGACGGGTTCATCCTGGCGCGCATGGACACGAAAGCGGGCGAGATCGCGAGCCGCACGCGGCAGGACCAAGGCGCGAGCCGGCTGTACCAGAGCGGACTGTTCGAGAGCCTGCGCATGGATTGGAAAGGCGAGGGCGAGTCGCGCGCGCTCGCGATCGACGTCGTCGAAGCGCCGTCGCTCGAGGTCTCGGTCGAGCCGGGCTACGGCTCGTACGAGCGCGCGCGCCTGTCGGCTGGCGTCGTCGAGCGCAACGTCTTCGGCACCGGTCGCATCCTGTCCGCGGAGGGCTCGATCAGCGCGCTCGCCGAGAGCGGCAAGATCTCCTGGATCGACCCGTACTTCGTCGGAAGCGACGTGCGCACCGACGTGTCGGTGTTCGGCAATCGCCGCGAGGAGCCGTCCTTCGATCAGCGCGAGCTCGGCACCGGCGTCGCCTTCACGAAGCGCTGGTCGCGGCGCTTCGAGACGAGCTACGGCTATCAGTTCCGCAACTCCGAGATCTCGAACGTCGATCCCGCGGCGATCCTCGCGCCCGACGAGGTCGACGACGTCGACATCTCGTCCATCCTGTTCAGCCCGACGTACGACACGCGCAACAACGTGTTCGTCCCGACGCGCGGCAGCTACACGAAGGCGACGTTCGAGCTCGCCGGCGACGCGATCGGATCGGAGCTCACCTTCTTCCGCACGCGGCTGTCGCAGGCGAGCTTCGTCCCGCTCGACGACGACACCGGCATCGCGCTCTCCGCGCGCACCGGCTGGATCATCCCGTTCGGCCAGAGCGAGACGATCCCGCTCCAGGAGCGCTTCTTCAACGGCGGTGAGAACACCGTGCGCAGCTTCGAGGAAGACGAGCTGGGGCCCAAGGACTCGAACGGCAACCCAGTCGGCGGCGAGGCCTGGACGGTCGTGTCCGTCGAGCTGCGCCGCAAGTTGATCGGGAAGCTCGACGGCGCACTGTTCTACGACTTGGGCAACGTCGTGCCCGATCACGCCGACTACTTCGACTTCGCCGACTTCCGCGAAGGCATCGGCGCGGGTTTACGGTACGAGCTGCCGGTCGGGCCGCTGCGTCTCGACTACGCCGTCAATCCCGATCCGGACGGCGGCGAGAGTCGCGACGAGCTGCACTTCTCGGTCGGGATGGCATTCTGAGGCGCGGATGACGCGCGCGAACGTCACGTCGCGGCGACGTTCACCACGCGACCTGATATGCGTTCGTGAGGTTGAGCGTGCCGCTCGTGCAGAAGTTCGCCGCGACGTTGCGGTAGAACGCTTGGTAGTAAGCCGTCTGTGCGCTCCCGGGAGCGGTTCCGCCGAGCACCGACAGCGGCGTCACGTGACCGAGCGGCAGATTGGGATAGCTGGCCGTGCCGTTCACCGCGTTCTGTGAGCCAAAGCGAATGAACGCGCCGCCGGCACACAGTACGCCATCGTGTCGCACGACGCCGTCGACGATCTCTGCGTCGCCTTTGATGAAGATGGTGAATCCCGCCGGCGTCGTGCCGCTCGCGTGCAGCGTTATCGAATCGGGATTGGTAGCGCCCGACGCGACGAGCGACGCTCCGATCGGATTGAACGAGTTGCCACAGCCCGAGAACGGCGAGCCGCCGGGCACGGGCACGTTCGCTGGCGCCGCGCACGGACAGCTCGTCGCGAGCGAGCCGTCCGCGAAGCAGAAGCCTTCACCCGGTCCCGTGCAGCCGCGCCACGCGCGCACTTCCGCCACGACACCGCGTCCGCCCATGTAGAGATCCGCGGCGGCATCCGAGCCGTCGTTGTATGCGCACAACGACATGACCTGGCCGGGATCGGACGAGTCGAGCGCAGACCAGCTCGTGCCGTCCCACGTCGCGATGTCGTTCGCCGCAACTCCGTCGATCGACGAGAAGGTGCCGCCGACATACAAGCGTTGACCGTTCGACGTACCGTCGCAGGAGACGGCCATCGCGCCGACGAGGCTCGGAGACGTGACGGAGCCGATGGTCGTCCAGCTCGCGCCGTTCCATCGAACGACGTGGATCACGTACGAGCTCGGAAGCACTTCCGTGTGCGTCGAGTAGAGCTCGCTCCCGACTCCATCCGGTGCGTCGAACGCGACGAGATCGCCGACGCGCGTGCCGTCCCCCATCGCTGACCACGTCGCGCCGTCGTAGCGCGCGAGTGCGACGGAACCTCCCGGGCCGGGAGGATGGGAGCCGGTGCCGAACTCGCCGCTCATGACGAGCACGGGCCCCGTCGGCTCCATGAGCACCTTCAGCGCGTGGATCGCACCACCGTTCGCTCCGAAGAGCGTCGACCACGACGTTCCGTCGTAGCGGAGCAACTTGCCGACGCTCGTTCCGACGTACATCTGCGGAGCGGAGCCCGGCGGCGTGTATTCGGCGAGACACTCGACGGCCTCGAACGGGTCGAAGAGCGACGGGTCGTCGAAGGATGACCAGGACGCGCCATCCCACTGCTCGATGCGCGGGAAGGCGGACGTGCGGATCGCGGCGAGGAGCCTTGGTCCCGCCGGGCTCGAGTAGCTCGCGAGGGCAGAGACGCTCTCGGAGCCGCCGGAGGACACGCCGCCTCCGACGGCCGACCATGCGCCGCCGAGCCAGCGCGCGATGTTGGTGGCCTGCGTACCGTTCACGAGCCGGAACTTTCCGGCGGCGTAGAGCGCGGCGCCGCCTCCGTCGTCGAAGGCGCGCATGTGCAAGACGCTGCTGCTCGTGAAGGTGGGTCCTGCGAGATCCGTGAAGCCGGAGGGAGGTCCCCACTGCAGGCACTGAGCGTGCGACGCGGTCGCTGGCGCGAGCGCGAGCAGCGCGACGCCAAGGGAGCGGACGCCGTAATTGAAAGTCGCCATTCGTGTTGCTCCTGCCGGCTTCGCCGCCGGCGCCTCGTGGCTCTCGCGAACGCAATCATCAACCGGTCTTCCGCGCAGCACAACCCACGGGGGCTTCGACTCGACGCGCATTGGCGTCGCAAGCGCGTCGATCTCGTGCGGTTTTCCGAAGAAACTCGCCACGGGTGCGTGCGGCCCCGGTTCGCACTGCGCGCAGGCTATCGCCGTCGCTTGGCGGCACACGTGATCGGCCCGACAGCGAAACGCGCTACGAACACGAGCCTCAGATGAACGACTCGTTACTCCAAGTCACAGCGCCTCTGCGAATCAACTCTTCCTGCTCGCCTTGGCGTTTCGCATGTAGGCGATCAGCTCCCCCGCCGCGAAGCCGAGCGCGCCAGCGGCGAGGATCGCGAGCGACACCGGCATCTTTGCCGTCACGATCCAAAAGAAATTGATGCGCGCCGCATCCCAGTTCGTCAGCACGAACGTGGCGAACACGGCGAGGACGATGCACGCGAGAACGAGGCGCAGCTTCATCCGAACACGATCCCTTGCGCCAGCAGCAGCTCCTTCGACCAATTGACCGTGTTCGTCTGACGGCGCATGTACGCCTTCCACGAGTCGGACCCGATTCGCGACCGCCGCCGGTTTCCTTCTCGCTTCCGAACGCGCCGCCGATCTCGGCGCCCGACGTGCCGATGTTGACGTTCGCGATGCCACAGTCGGAGCCGCGCGCGGACAGGAAGCGCTCGGCGTAGCGCATGTTGAGCGTGAAGATCGAGGACGAGAGGCCCTGCGGCACGGCGTTGTGCTTCGCGATCGCGTCGTCGATGTCCTTGACGCGGATCACGTACAGGATCGGAGCGAAGGTTTCCTCTTGCACCGT
>JBJXHG010000056.1:0-10185 GCA_046160865.1 Planctomycetota bacterium
TCAATCCTCGCGCCGGCTGCGTCCCAGGGCGCGCTGCATGCTGCGCTTGTCCTCGCGATCGCGCGTGGCCTGACGCTTGTCGTAGAGCTTCTTGCCGCGCGCCAGGGCCACGCGCAGCTTGACGCGCGAGCCCTGGAAGTAGATCTCCAGCGGCACCATCGTGATGCCCTTCTCGCGCACGGACTTGGACCACTTGTCGAGCTCGCGGCGGTGCGCCAGCAGCTTGCGCGGCCGCGTGGGCTCGTGGTTGTGCACATTGCCGTGGGCGTAGACGGGGATGTGCGCCCCCATCAGGAAGAGCTCGCCTCCGCGGTAGTGCGCGAAGGCCTCGGTCAGGGAACCGTGGCCGGCGCGCAGGCTCTTGACCTCGGTGCCGCGCAGCTCGATCCCGCACTCGAGCTCGTCGAGGATCTCGTACTCGAAGCGCGCGCGCCGGTTCTGGGCGATCGAGCGCCGTGCCTGGGGCTTCTGGGCCATGCAAGGGGGATCCTAGAGCGGGCTCGCCGTGGGGCGCCTGTGGAATCCGCCCCGCGAGGCGTTGACCGGCGCCGCGGCGGTCCGTAGTGTCTCCGCCCTTCCCATCCAGCCCGGGTGGCGGAATTGGCAGACGCGCATGGTTCAGGTCCATGTGCCGCAAGGCATTGGGGGTTCGACTCCCCCCCCGGGCACCACCTTCTCCGCTCCCTTTGGAACGCAAGACACCGGTGGAACGCGAGCCGCGCTCGCCACCGAGCTTCCTCGCGCTCGTGCGCGCGAGCGTGCTCGTCGTCTTCGCGGCAGCGCTCGTGGCCGCGCTGGCGTGGCTCGTCGCGCGCGCGTTTCCCGAATGGACCGAGCGGTAGAGCACTAGCGCGCGATGACCAACTTCGAAGAGTTCCTGACGCGGCCCTTCCTCGGCAACCCGGTGCAGAACTGGCTCGAAGCCGCGGCCGGTCTCGTCGGCACGTTCGTGATCTTGAGCATCGCGAAGCGGCTGGTCGCCGCGCGGCTCGCGAAACTGGCCGAGCGCACGGAGACCGATGTCGACGACTTGCTCGTCGACCTCCTGCGCCGCACACGCCCGTTCTTCGTCTTCGCGCTCAGCTGCTTCGTCGGCGTGCACTTCCTCGCGCTGCCGGAGAATGGCCACAAGTACGCGCGCATCGGCGTCGTGCTGTTCGCGCTCGTACAAGCGGGGATCTGGGCGCAAGGACTCGTCGCCTACGGCATCAGCCGCCTCGTGAAGAGCCGCGGCGCGGCGGATCCGGCGCGCACGATGGGCGCGTCGATCCTCGCGATCCTCGGACAGGTGCTCGTCTGGACGACGATCGTACTGCTCTGCCTGCAGAACGTCGGCGTCGAAGTCACGCCGCTGATCACCGGGCTCGGCGTCGGCGGTATCGCGATCGCGCTCGCGTTGCAGACCGTGCTCGGCGACCTGTTCGCGTCGATCACGATCCTGCTCGACAAGCCCTTCGTCGTCGGTGACGCGATCACCGTGGGCGACTTCTCCGGCAAGGTCGAGCGCATCGGCATCAAGACCACGCGCATCCGCAGCGACAACGGCGAGGAGCTCATCATGGGCAACGCCGATCTCGTCAACAGCCGCATCCGCAATTTCAAGCGGCTCACCGAGCGGCGCAACGTGTCGTTGATCGGAATCACGTACGACACGCCGTACGAGAAGGTCGCGCGCGTCGCAGAGATCCTGCGCGAGTGCGTCCGCGCCACGCCGAGCGCGCGCCTCGACCGCGTGCACTTCAAAAGCTTCGGCGACTCCGCGCTGACCTTCGAAGTGGTCTATTTCGCGTGCGACCCAGCCTACGGCGTGTACATGGACGTGCAGCAGGAGATCAACCTGCGCATCCTGAAGCGCCTGCAGGCGGAGAACATCGAGTTCGCCTTCCCGACGCGCACCGTGCACCACGTGTGGGCGCCCGGCACGACCGACGCTCAGAAAGAGTTGTCGCTCGGATAGCAGCAGATCGCGAGCACGACGACGGCCACGACGAGCACGCCGACGCCGATCGCAATCCACGCGCCTACGGACATCGTCGCTCCAGCGGCCGTGATCCCGGCGCGTGCACCACGCGCCTTACGCGCCCGGCGCGCGGTAGACCCGGCGCGTGCATCACGCGCCTTGCGCGCCCGGCGCGCGGTAAACGAGGATCGCGCGCTCGCCCATACCTTCGGGGAGCGAGTGCTCCCACACCGTCGCGAGCTTGAAACCGAGGCGCTCGGCCTCGCGCTCGCCCGCGCGCACCTCGCGCGACCACGACGGACCTTTGAGCATCACGAGGTCCTTGTGCGAGTGCCGCACCTTGCGCAGGAGCCGCACGTTCTCGCGCACGGAGCTGATCGCGCGCATGATCACGACGTCGTAGCGGTTGCGCGCCAAGTGCTCCTCGGCGCGGTCGCACACCGCCGACAAGTTCTTCGCGCCGAGCGCTGCGACGAACGTCTGCAGGCACGCGACACGCTTCTGCGTCGAGTCGAGCAGCACCACGCGCGCTTCGGGCTCGGTCAACGCGACGGGAATTCCGGGAAAGCCGGCGCCGCTGCCGACGTCGATCACGCTGCGTCCGAAGAGCGACACCTGCCGCGTGATGCGCCAGCAGTCGAGGTAGTGCTTCGCCGCGATCTCGCGCGGCTCGAGGATCGCGGTCAGATTCACCTGCCGGTTCGCTTCCAGCATCATCCGCGCGTGCAGCGCGAAGCGGTCGAGCACCGTGGGCGCGACCTCCTCGTTCTGGAACGCCCAGCCCATCGCCTCGCGCAGCACCTCGATCGGCGGGACCGGCGTATCCGGATTGCCGGCGAGTGCGTCCACCTCCGCCTCGGCCCCCTCGCTCGCGGGCTCTGAACTCGGCTTGGAGTCAGGGGGCTCGTCGCCTTCGTGGATCATTGTTTTGCGAGGGTGCGGATGCAGCGCGCGCGCCGCACTTGGCAGGGCAGCAGGGACTCGAACCCTAAACCTACTGATTTGGAATCAGTCGCTCTACCGATTGGAGCTACTGCCCTTCGTGGAGCGGCGGAGAGTACTCTAGCGGCGCCCTGCCGAGCAAGGCGCCGCGCATGCGTCGAACGTGCTCGCGCGCGTCGCATGGCACCCTGCGGGGATCGCTCGTTGTGCCGCCACGACGGGGGCGAACCGCGGAACGGAGCTCCGGCGCTGCGCGCCACGCGACACCGCGCCCGGCAGCGGTTGTCCGCTGCAGCCGCGACGTGGTCGCGAAAGCAAGCTAGAGTCTCGCGCCCCGATGACGAACGACGAGTCGACGTCCGCCCCCGCCCACCACGCGCCGCGGATCATTCCCGCCGATTCGATCGCGCCCGAGCTCCTCGACCAGGACGCGCTGCGCGTCATCTCGCGCCTCGAGCGCCACGACTTCGTCGCGTACCTCGTCGGCGGTTGCGTGCGCGACCTATGGGTCGGTCGCAAGCCGAAGGACTTCGACGTCGCGACCGACGCCCATCCACGGCAGATCAAACGCTTGTTCCGCAATGGCCGCATCATCGGCCGGCGCTTCAAGCTGATGCACATCTACTACGGCAGCCACATCGTCGAGACCGCGACGTTCCGGCGCGAGCCCGAGGCGCGCGAGGACGACGAGAGCGAGGTCGAGGAGCGCGACCTCTTGATCGTCGAGGACAACCAGTACGGCAGCGCGGAAGAGGACGCGCGGCGGCGCGACTTCACGGTCAACGGACTGTTCCTCGATCCGACGCGCCACCGCATCATCGATTACGTCGGTGGTCTCGAGGACCTCGAAGCGGGCATCTTGCGCACGATCGGCGATCCCTCCGTGCGCATCGCCGAGGACCCGGTCCGCATCCTGCGCGCGGTGAAGTTCGCGACGCGACTCGGCTTCCGCATCCACGAGCACACGTGGGAGGCGATGTGTCGTGGCGCGCCGCTCTTGTCGCGCTCCGCGCCGCCGCGTGTACTCGAAGAGATCCTGCGCTTGATGCGCTCGGGCACGTCGCTCGGCGCGCTGCGCATGCTGCGCGCGTGCGGCGCGTTGCGCATCATCCTGCCGGACGTCGACCGCTTCCTAGACCAGAGCGACGCGGCACCCGCCGATGGGCGCGCCGAGCACTTCTGGCGCTTGCTCGAAGCACTCGACGCGGACGTGCACACGGGCTTCGTGCCGAGCACGGGTCTGTGCATCGCGGTGCTGTACCTGCACATCGTCGAGCGCACGGCCGAGGCGGGCGCGGCGTCGTCGGTCGACTTCGCGCACGTCGTCGCCGACCACTTGGAGCCGCTGACGACGACGACGCGCTTGCCGCGCCGCGACGTCGCAGCCGCGCGCCGCATCCTCGTCTACCAACGTCGATTCACGCAGCCGACGACGAAGCGCTTTCGCCCGCTCGCGTTCTTGCGCAGCGAGGACTTCCAGGCCGCGCTCGATCTCTTCCGGCTGCGCGCGGCGGCACGCGGGCAAGGTTGGGACATCTACGAAGGCTGGCGCGTGCGGCACGACCTCGCCATGAAGGCGTCGAGCGAGGATCTCGACTCCGAACGGCGGCGCACGCGCAAGCGGCGACGTCGACGCGGCGGCAAGAGCGCGTCCTCCGGTGAATCCGGCACGGCGAGCGAGGCCCCGGACCCGCTCGACTGACCCGCAGCTCTCAGCACGTCCGTTGCCAGGACACGCCGGTGGCGAGAGATGCGCTCTTCCCCCGCCCGCTCGCGCGAGCGGGGGTAGATTTGGTTGGTTCGAAGCGGGTCTCTTCTTCCGGGAGCGTCAAGCGTCTTCCTCGGCCCCTGAACGACCGGGAGTGCGGCACGATTGCGGCGATGGCCGCACTGGCGAAGCCCGGTCGGAAGGCGAATGCGGCGTTCCTGCGCGGGGAAGCGGAGACTCGAAGCCAGGCAACTGGACGGACCTGCCGACCTGACGAGGGCTTTCGGGCTCGAGTCGAGTCGGCCCCTGCCACCTCAGGGAGCGGTTTCCACTCGGAGCCGCTCCCTGTTTCTTTGGCTCGCCGGACCGCGCGCGCACTCGCGCGCCAGGGTTTCTCCGATCTCGCGCGCGTGGCACCATGACGCGCGAATGCTGCGTTTCCTGGTCCTCGCGCTCGCGTGCCTCGTCGGCGCACCGCCGATCCGAGCCGCACGCCTGCACGCGCGCGAGGATCCGGTACCTGCGCCCCCCACGGAACGCAGCGACGAGCTCGCGCTGCGCGCGTTCGCCGCGCTGTCCGACAAGGATCGCAGCGAGGTCGTGCAGTACTTCGCGATGGAAGCGCAGAAGCTCGACACGTTCCAAGCGCGGATCGTGCGTGCGGTCATCACCGCGCAGGACCGCGACGCCGGTCTGTGGCCCGCAGAGCCCGAGACGCCCTACTTCGACCCGAAGGTGCACGCGAAGGGCGATCCGATCGCGCGTCGCCGGCTCGATGCGAAGTCGCCGCGTACGCGCGAGCTCTGGCAACGCGTGTTCGAGAGCGTGCCCGAGCCGCGGCTCGACGCCGCCTGGCGCTACGACTACGGGACGCGCGGACTCGTGCGCCTCGCGACGTATGGCGATCCGCTGCGCATGTTCCGCAACGCGCTCGCGGGACTTCCGCCCGACGTCGACCTCGCGCAAGCGCTCGTGGAGCGCGCGCTCGACGACGGCGCGCAGCAAAAGGAACTCGGCGCTTTCGCCCACGCGTACACCGACCGCGACGGCAACGTGTATTCGGGAGTCACGCTCTACGACGCTTGGGCCGCCGGCATGGAGATCGAGATGCCGGACGTCGACGTGCTCGGCATCGTGCACACGGTGCTCGACGACTGGAAGCGCTGGGTCGCCCCGATCCCGGCCGCGAAGCACGAGCCGCTCTACGACTTGGTCGGCGAGATGTACCACGCCGCGCGCCGGCATCGCGGCTTGCGCCACGCACTCGCGACGAGCTTCGCGTGCGGCTCGGCGATCTTGCGCGACGGCTACGACGTCAGCCTCGACAACCTGCACGCGCTGTGGTTCGAGCACGCGAACGATCCGCGCTCGCTCGCCAAGCAGCTGCCGGATTCCGCGCGCTGGCAAGCGTTCCTGGACGCTTGGGCCAAGCGTTGTCGCTCCGACACGAAGCTGTATGGCGGCGCGCTGAAACGTCACGCGACGCTCGACACCGATGCGCGTGCGGTGCGCGCCGTGCTCATCGCCGCACTCGAAGAGTTCGGCGCGTTCGACAAGCTCACGTCCGGGCCCGCTCGGACGACGACATCACGCGACTCGAAGAAGAAGCCCTGACCGGGGCGTCACGAAGACCCAGGAAACTCCTCCCATGACCCACACTGCAACTGCACTAGAACTCGAAAAGACCGCGCGCGCGCTCGTCGCGCCGGGCAAGGGCATCCTCGCCGCCGACGAGAGCACCGGCACGATCGAGAAGCGCTTCAAGTCGATCAGCATCGCGAACAGCGAGGACAATCGCCGCGCGTACCGCAACATGCTGTTCACGACGCCGGGCTTCGGCGAATTCATCAGCGGCGTGATCCTCTACGACGAGACGATCAAGCAGAAGGGTCTCGACGGCACGCCCTTTCCGCAGACGCTGGAGAAGTGCGGCTCGATGCCCGGCATCAAGGTCGACACGGGCGCGATCGCTCTCCCCGGGTCGCCGGACGAGAAACGCACGAACGGCCTCGACGGCCTGCGCGAGCGCTTGGCCGAGTACAAGAAGCTCGGCGCGCGCTTCGCGAAGTGGCGCGCGGTGATCACGATCGGCGAGCAGATCCCGAGCCGTCACTGCATCGTCGACAACGCGCACGCGCTCGCGGTGTACGCAGCGCTGTGCCAGGAGCAAGGCATCGTGCCGATCGTCGAGCCCGAAGTATTGATGGATTGGTCGAACACGATCGAGCGCTGCTACGAGGTCACCGAGGCGACGCTGAACGAGGTGTTCTCGGCGCTGCGCGCGCACGACGTGCACCTCGAAGGCATCCTGCTCAAGCCGAACATGGTGATCGCGGGCAAGCAGTGCCCGAAGCAGAACACGGCCAAGGAAGTCGCCGAGTGGACGATCCGCTGCTTCGAGCGCACCGTCCCCGCCGCCGTGCCGGGCATCGTGTTCTTGTCGGGCGGGCAATCGAGCGCGCAAGCGACGGCGAACTTGAGCGCGATGAACGCGCTGCGAGCGCATCCGTGGCAGCTCTCGTTCTCGTACGGACGCGCGCTGCAGGACGAAGCGCTCAAGGCCTGGAAGGGCGACGCGAAGAACGTGGGCGCCGGCCAGAAGGCATTCCACGCGCGCGCCAAGATGAACAGCGCTGCGCGCACCGGCAAGTACTCCGAGTCGATGGAGCGCGAGCTGGTCAAGGCGTGAGCACGCCGCGACGCGCACGCGTCGCAGCTCTTACGAAGATCGCTCGCGAGGTCGCCACACCGGCGGCCTCGCTGCATTTCGTGCGAGCGCCACGGAAGCAAGCGCGCTCGACTGCTTCTACGACGCACTCACCGCTCGCGCCGCCAATTCCGCTGTCGCGAACGCGGCTTGGAAGTTCAAGCCGCCGATCGGACCGTCGATGTCGAGGATCTCGCCGCACGCGAAGAGTCCTTCGAAGCCGCGCACCTGCATCGTTCCCGGATCGACGTGCGAGAGCGCGAGCCCGCCCGCAGTCACCTCGGCGTGATCGAAGCCGAGCGTCCCGTCGATCGGCACGTCGAGCCCTTTCAACGCTTCGATCCAGCGGTGCCGCGCCGCGCGATCGAGTCCGTTGATGCGCGGATCGGCTGCGGCGAGATCGGCTTGCCGCGCGACGGCTTCGAGCAAGCGCGCCGGCAACGGCTGATCGAGCGCACGGCTGACGCGCGGCGCGCCCGCGTCGCCCGCGCGCTCGATCAAGCGCGCACGCAGCGCCTCGCGCTCGAGCGACGGCTGCAGATCGAGTCGCAGCACGAACGGCGGCGACTGCTCGCCGCGTCGCCGCGCCTGCATCTGTGCGCGCGCGACCGGCGCGGACAAGTCCATCGCGCCCGGGCCGGACACACCGCGGTGCGTGAACAAGATCGGTCGCTGACGGGTTCCGAGCAGCGCGCCGTTTGCGTCGAAGAGCTTTGCGATCACGTCTTGCACCGCGATGCCGGTCAGCTCGCGCACCCAGATCGCAGGACTCGAGAGCGGCACGAGCGCGGGCACGGGCTCGACCACGGCCACGCCGAGCTCCGCGAGCCAGGCGTAGCCGTCGCCGGTCGTGCCGGTGCGCGGATAGCTCGCGCCGCCGGGGCACACGATCAAGCTCGCGCATTCGAGCGCGGCGCCGCCGGAGGTGTGCACGCGCCACGCGGACGACTTGCGCTCGATCGACTGCACGCCTTGGTCGCAGTGGATGCGCGCGCCACTCGCGAGCGCCGCACGCTCGAGCGCGTCGCGCACATCGCGCGCGCGACCGCTCTCCGGGAAAATCTTCTCGAGCGGCGCTTCGACGGTCGGAACGCCGAGCGCGAAGAAACGCGCGCGCAGCTCGGCCGGCGACAAGGCGCGCAACGCGGGGCGCAGGAAGCGCGCCGCGCGCGGGCCGAAGAGTTCCCCCGCCGCCTCCGATGCGAGCGTCGTCGTCAAGTTGCAGCGTGTCCCGCCGCTCGCCAGCACCTTGGTGCCGGTGCGCGGCATCTTCTCGAGCAGGACGATCGAGCGCCCTGTCACGCGCGCGGCCGCCCACAGCCCCGCAGCTCCGGCGCCGACGATGCACACGTCGCACGCGCGCGGAAGGTGTTCGTCCTGTCGTTCGCGCATCGGACGCTGAACGCTAGTGTGCGGCATGCTCGGCTGCCAGAATGCGCGCCATGATCGAGACCTCGGTGCTCGCTTGTACGCTGCTGGGCCTGGCCGCCGGCGCGCACCACGCCTTGACCGGCCCCGACCACCTGGCGGGCGTCGCGCCGCTCGCGAGTTCGAGCGTGGGCGGTGGCTGGCGACCCGCGCTGCGCGTCGGCATCGAATGGGGCGTCGGTCACGCGGCGGGAGCCTCGCTCGCGGCGATCCTCGCGCTGTTCCTGCGCAGCGAGATCCCGGGCATCGACGAGCGGTTGAGCGCGATCTCCGAAACCGTCGTCGGCGTGCTGCTCTGCATCCTCGGCGTGCTCGGCTTGTCGCGTGCGCTCCGCCGACGCCCCGGCACGCACGAGCACGGTGCGCCGCGAGCGCGCCGCTCGCGGCCCGCGGTCGTGCTCGGTCTCGTGCACGGAGCGGCGGGCATGTCGCACTTGTTCGCGGTGCTGCCGGCGCTGGCGCTGCCCGGCAAACTGCTCCCGGCCGCGTACCTCGCCGGCTATGGCGCCGGCAGCCTCGTCACCATTGCAGCGTACGCCGCCGTGCTCGGATGGCTCGCGCGCGACCGCGGCCGGTGGGTGCTCGGCATCGGCAGCGCCGCGAGCGTTGCGGTCGGCGCGCTGTGGATCGTGCATCCTGTGTAGCGCACGTTCCAGTCCACCATCATGCGCGCACACACTCGATCGACTGTCGTGTCGCTCGCGATGGCGTGCGCCATGAGCTTGCTCCCACTTGGCTGCGGCGCGAGCGAGACCGCGGCGTCGACACCCGACGCGACGGCGGTGCACGCGCCCGCTGCGGCGACACCGTCGAAGTCCGGCTTCGCGCCGCTCGTCGGGCGGTGGATGCGCAGCGACGCCAACTACGTCTTGGAGATTCGCGGCGCGGGAGACGACGGCAAGCTCGACGCGGGCTACTTCAATCCGCAGCCGATCCACGTCGCAAGCGCGCGCGCGAGCATCACCGCTTCGCGCACGACCGTGCTCGTCGAGCTGCGCGACCAAGGCTATCCCGGCTCGACGTACACGCTGACGTTCGACGCCACACTCGATCAGCTGCGCGGCGAGTACTTCCAAGCCGCCGAGCAGCAATTGTTCGAGGTCCTGTTCGCGCGCGCCCGCTAAGCGCGTAGCGCGGTCTGCCGCGCGGAGCGCCCGCGTGCGGCGCATTCTTGCGCCGCACGCATGAAACGACGGCGGGGACCCGCCGCAGCTGCCTGCGCTCGACTGTGACTCGCAGTTTGCCCTTGGCTCTCGCTCGCGTGTTGCGCGGATGCGAGAGCGTTCGCTGCGACGCCGAATCCCTGGTGACTCGATGTCCAACCGAACGCTTTCGCATCCGCGCAACACGCAACTGAACAGCCCGGGCGAGCTGCACGTCAGAGCAACGCGTAAGCAGCTGCAACGGGTCCCCGCCGTTTAAAGCGCCGAGCCGCCCGGC
>JBJXHG010000057.1:0-9894 GCA_046160865.1 Planctomycetota bacterium
AGGTCGAGATCGTCGTCGCTGGCAAGGCGCGAGGGTGCAGGCAACCTGTCAGGTTGCCGAACCCGAGCAACGCCGCCAGCGCAGAGGAGATCGAGCTTGGTGAGAGCGAACTTCTGACTCAGGACACTAGCCCGCATCTCTCACAACGTCCGTCGCGAGGGCGTGGCAACTCGTGCGGAGCAAGGCGTTGCATCGGAATCGACCGCAGCTGACCTACTTGATCAGCGAGGATCGATTCCGATCCAACAACGCCGCTCCGTGCGAGTTGGCGCGACCGCAGCAGGATCACGTGGTGAGAGATGCGGGCTAGCGTCGAATGACCTTGATCACGGCCTGCGGGATCCGACGACGCTACTGCGGATCGTGGGCAACCGTGCGCGGGCTGGATCGCTTCGCGTCGCGCAGTGGCGATGGTCGGGGCGAGAGGATTCGAACCTCCGACCTCTGCAACCCCATTGCAGCGCGCTAGCCAAGCTGCGCCACGCCCCGACGCCGAATTCGGCCCGCAGGTTATAGGGGCGCCCGCGCGGAGCGTCAACCGCGCGCAGCGCGCCACGCGCGGGAACGCGCGACGCCATCCGTCGTCGGCCGCGAGGAATTCGGGTAAGTGCTCGCGTAGCACGCGCTCGATCGCTTGAGCATCCCGACACGACCGCAGAGAATCGGCGCATGGCTCGTCCCGTCCGCAACCTGTGGAGGATCCGCACGGTCGTGCGGCGGCGCCACCGAACGTGGATGGCTTCGATGTGTCTCGCGACGGTCGGCTGGGGCAGCTTCTGGTGCGCGGCGGTGTGGATGCGGTTCGCGCCGGAGACCGCGCCGAGCTTCGCGGCGGTGTGCTGGTTCTCGAGCGTATTCGCCGCGTTCGGGCTCGCCGCGGCGCTGTTCACGATTCGCGCGAAGCTCGCATGGCTCTTGGTCACAGCCGTTCCGTTGTTCGCGAACACGAGCTTGCTGCTCGTGCCGCTCGTGGCGCGGACGCTGCGCGTGACACGGACCAGCGAAGTGTTGTTTCCGAACGACGTCCCAGCAGCGCTGTGGCGTTGCGACGAACGGCACGCCTGACGGCGGAACGGCGCACGACTCAGCTCTGCTGCAGCGGCGTCGCGAGAACCAGCATCCACGTTCCGGTGATCGCGGTGGCCACGGTCATCGCGAGAACCGTGAACGCGAACACGCGGTGCAGGCGGCGCGTGCTCGGCACGTAGATCGTGCGTATGCCGGTCGCGATCGGGAGCACGTACGCGCAAGTCGTGATGCGCGCGAGCCAGAGGTGGATCGGGGTGATTCGACCCGCCGACGACAAGTCGTAGAGCTCGCCCACACGCAACGCGAAGTAGATCGTGACACCGAGCGAGGCGACGGCCGACGCGACGCACGCGAGGTGGCGCTTGCGAAGCGCTCGAAATCCCGTCACGAAAGCGCCGCCCAGGAAGAGGAGAGTCGTCAGCAGGCAGGCGACGAACGCGATCGTCGGGCTCATGCGCTCGATTCGCCGATTCCGTCCATCTCTTCGGTCGGCTCGCGCGTCATCAAGTCGAGCACCGCTTCGCGCGGATCCTTGCCGTCGAACAGCACGGCGTGCACCTGCTCGGCGATCGGCATCGACACTTCGCCGATGTCGGCCTCGGGGCCGAACAGCGCCTTCGCCGTGAACACGCCTTCCGCGACCATCTTCATGCTCGCGAGCACGCTCTCGAGCTTCTGTCCGCGGCCGATCGCCTCACCGACCGCGCGATTGCGCGAGTGGCGCGAGCAGCACGTCGTCACCAGATCGCCGAAACCCGCTAGACCGAAGAATGTCTTCGGCGACGCGCCGCGCGCGCGGCCGAAGCGCGCGAGCTCCACCATCCCGCGCGTCAAGAGCGCAGCCTTCGCGTTGTCGCCGAGCTCGAGCCCGTCGCTGATGCCGGCCGCGATCGCGATCACGTTCTTCAGCGCGGCGGCGAGCTCCGCACCGAGCGGATCGCGGTGCGTGTACACGCGGAAGGTCGGCGACAAGAACACCGCTTGTACCTGTTGCGCGAGCGCCAAATCGTGGCTGGCGGCAACGACGGACGCCGGCTTGCCCAGCGCGACCTCTTCGGCGTGACTGGGTCCCGACAGCACGCAGATCGGCCGCTCGCCGAGCACTTCCGCGAGGATCTGGCTCGGCGTCTTGAAGGTCTCGATCTCGATGCCCTTCGTCGCGCTGACGATCGGCATGTTGCCGGGCAGCGCGTCCTCGAACTTGAGCGCGACGCCGCGCAAGTACTGCGTCGGCACGACGCTCACGACGAGCTCGGCGCCCTCCGCCGCCGAATAGGCGTCGGCGGTGATCTCGATCTCGGCGGGCAGATGGATGCCGGGCAAGAAGCGGCGGTTCTCACGCGCTTCACGGAGCTCGCGCGCGTGATCGGGGAACGCGCTCCAGAGCTTCACGCGCTGGCCATTGCGGTGCAGCAGGAGCGCGAGCGTCGTGCCCCAGCTCCCGTCGCCGATCACCAGCGTGCGGCGGATCTTCGGTTCAACCATGCGGTCGCGCCGGATGCGGGCGTTTCTCTCCCGCGCGGGGTTCGGTGCCAGCCATCATGCGTTGCAGGTTGGACCGATGCCGGATCAGGATCAAGACCGTGAGTAGAACCGCGCCGATCAAGAGCGCGCGCTCGGACTCCCCCACGAGGAACCACGTCGCGATCGGAAACGTGACCCCCATCATGATCGACGCGAAGCCGACGTAGCGCGTCGTGAGGACCGTGATCAGCCAAACGACTCCGCCCGCGACGAAGATCAGAGGGTTGATGGCGACGATTGCACCGCAGCCCGTTGCTACGCCTTTTCCGCCTCGAAACCGCAGGTAGATCGAGAAGCAGTGGCCCAGCACGGCGGCGGTGCCGCACAACACCATCAAGAGCGGCAGGCGTTGCACCTCCTCGTGCGCGAAGTGCGCGGCGAAGAACACGGGTGCCCAGCCTTTCAAGAAGTCGAGTGCGAACGCCACGAATCCCCACCCGCGCCCCATGGCGCGCACGGCGTTCGCCGCGCCGATGTTGCCGCTCCCGAACTGCCGCAGGTCGACGCCGCGCACCCACTTCGCGAGGATCAGCCCGAACGGAATCGATCCGAGCAGGTACGCGACAACGATCGTGGCCCACGAGACGGGTCGGAATGCGAGGATCGAAGTCGGGTCCACGAGCAAGAGCGGCGACAGGTTGGGAGCGGCGGAGAACGGCGCGGCGGGCCGTCACCATAATTCCGCCGCGGCTCGAACGGGAGGGGCAGCATTTCCGTGACCTTTGGGCGCGCGGCCGACACACGATCGCGCGGTCGCACGGGGTTGCAAAAAAGGCGCTCGGCTCTACGATTTCCGCGCCTCGGCTCGACGGAACCGAGCAGCAGGAGCGCCCTACCCATGACGTACGTCATCGCCGAGCCGTGCATCGGGACCAAGGACACGGCCTGCGTCGAAGTCTGCCCGGTGGATTGCATCCACCCGACGAAGAACGCGCCGGACTTCGCTCAGCACGAGATGCTCTACATCAATCCCGATGAGTGCATCGACTGCGGCGCCTGCGTGCCCGAGTGCCCGGTCGACGCGATCTTCGACGAGGCCGAGCTGCCCGAGAAGTGGGTTCACTTCACGAAGATCAACGCGGAGTGGTTCACGAAGAACCGCTGACCGGCCGCGCAACGAAGCATGGGACCTGGTCCACGCTGGTGACCGGGTCCTCG
Organism: Planctomycetota bacterium; assembly: GCA_046160865.1. GTDB lineage: Bacteria > Planctomycetota > UBA1135 > UBA1135 > JBJXHG01. The sequence continues at coordinate 3,712 of JBJXHG010000057.1, forward strand.
CATTTCCGGCGGTGACTGCCGAACGCGCGCGCGCCGCGCCGTCGGAGTCGTGCTGCATCGAGCGGCTCCTCCCGCGCCGGGGTCGCGCACGCGGCGCGAAGCACAGATCTGCACGAGAGCGGCTGCCGCGGACCGCTAGGCCCGCATTTCTCACCACGTTCGCCGCGAGGTCGCGTCAGCGCGTGCGGAGCAAGGCGTTGCACCGGAATCGACCGGAGGTGACCTGCAAGGTCAGCGAGGATCGATTCCGAATCCAACAACGCCGCTCCGAGCGAGTTGGCGCGACCGCAGCAGGACGTGGTGAGAAATCCGGGCTAGTGTCCTGAGTCAGAAGATCGCTCTCACCAAGCTCGATCTCCTCTGCGCTGGCGGCGTTGCTCGGGTTCGGAAACCTGACAGGTTGCCTGCACCCTCGCGCCTTGCCAGCGACGACGAACTCGACCTGGGTGCGAGCGAACTTCTGACTCAGGACACTAGGCGCTCTAAGCCGGCAGCTCGAACACGCTCACGCGCGTCTCTTCCGCGAGCAGTCCGGCGCCTTCGCACACGTGCCACGCGACGTGCTCGTCGAGCCCCGGCACGGCCCACTCGCCGAGCAAGCGCCCCGTCAGCGTGTCGCGCACCTCGAGCAGCGCGCCATTGACGAGGTACAACTTCGCGCCGTCGGAGCTGACACTCACTTCGGGGATCTCGTCGGCCGGCTGCGTCGACAGTACCTGGTACCACAGCGGTGCGTCGCCGGTCGTCGCGTTCAGCGGAAGCGCGAGCAACGACAGCGTGTCGACGGTCGACCGTTCGGCGCGGCGTGTGAGCTCGCCGATGAACTGCGACACCACTTCGCGCGGCAGCGCGTGCGCGAGATCGCGCGTGAGCAGCACGAGGCCGTCGCTGCTCGCGGCGATGCCGTGGATGACGGGCTGGCGCGGGCTCAGCACTTCGGCCATGAAGTCGCCCGTCTGCGCCTCCAAACACAGCACGCCCTGCTTCTCGGTGGTGCGATTCGTGAAGACGACGAACAGCTGTTCGCCGCTGCGCGCGACGTGGTGATAGCGCTCGCCGGCGCGCGAGTACTCCCACGCTTCGACCATCGTCGTCGACTCAAGCGCGAAGATCCGCCGCGGCGTCACGCCGAAGCACAAGTCGGGAAACACGTGCGCTTCGTCGAACGCCTCGATCGGCGCCGCGCCGATCAGCTCGCCGCTCTTGAGCGACATGCGCACGATGCGGTGGCCTTGCGCGCTCGGGCCGAGCACGATCGCGTCGTTCTCCGGACCGAGCCCGGCGCCGAACCCGCGCCCGTAACCGACCTCACACGGTGAAACCCACGCTTCCGCGCCCGTGTTGCGATCGAGCGCAGCGAGCTTGCCGGGGATCACGTCATCGATCCACATGCCACCGGCGGGCGGATCGTACACGTGCACGAGGATCGGGCCGGTGCGCGCGAACGCGACGCCGTCGACCAAGCTGGAAAGCTCCCGTGTGAATCGGCGCCGTGCCGTGCGAGTCATGGCGCGCCATGCTACCGGGACCGGACCTCGGAACAAGCTGGAGCTCGCTCCCGTGCCACGCACGGGAGCGAGCGTTCGATCAACCGCCGCCCTTCAGCACTTGGTCGGCGATGTTCTGCGGCACGTCGCGATACTCGTGGAGCTCCATCGCGTACGAGCCGCGGCCTTGCGTGGCGCCGCGCAGCGACGACGAGTACGCGAACATCTCCGCGATCGGCACGAAGGCGCGCACGACGCGTTGATTCGCGATCGAATCGACCTCTTGGACTTCGCCGCGCCGCGAGTTGAGGTCGCCGACGACGCCGCCGATGTACTCCTCGGGCACGCGCACTTCGACCTTCATGATCGGTTCCAGCAGCACGACGTTGTTGTCGGCTGCTTGCCGGAACGCGAGCACGCCCGCGCTGTGGAACGCGAGCTCGCTCGAGTCGACTTCGTGGTACTTGCCGTCGGTCAGCGTCGCGCGCACGTTCACGAACGGGTAGCCGAGTTGGCCGCCGCCCTCGAAACCTTCGCGCAGACCGTCCTCGACCTTCGGGATGTACTCGCGCGGGATCGATCCGCCCTTGATGCCGTCGACGAATTCGAGGTCACCGTCGGGCGTGGCGACGGGCTCGAACTTGACCCACGCCACGGCGTACTGACCGCGACCGCCGGACTGGCGGATGAAGCGCGCCTCGGTCTCGATCGTGCGGCGTAGGCGTTGCTTGTACGCAACCTTGGGCTTGCCGGTCTGCACGTCGCATTTGTGCTCGCCCTGGATGCGGTGAACGATGACCTCGAGGTGCAGCTCGCCCATGCCGGAGATGATGAGCTCGCCGGTGGCTTCGTTCGTCTGCGCGCGGAAGGTCGGATCCTCGCGCATCATCTTGCTCATGATCTCGCCGAGCTTGTCGCGGTCGCCCGACTTCTTGGGCTCGAGCGACATCGAGATGACCGCGTCGGGGAACTGGATCTTGTTGAGCAGGACCGGCTTCTCTTCGTCGCACAGCGTGTCGCCGGTGATCGTGTTCTTGAGTCCGATCACTGCGCCGATGTCGCCCGAACGGATCTCGTCCATCGCCTCGCGCTTGTTCGCGTGCACGCGGACCAGGCGGCCGATGCGCTCCATCTTGCCGGTGCGTGGATTCAGCGCGCCGGTGCCCTTCTTCAGCACGCCCGAGTACACGCGCACGAACGTCAGGTCGCCCGTCGACTCCGCGATGGTCTTGAAGGCCATCAGCGCCATCGGCTGATCGTCGGCGCGCTTGCGCTGCACCTTCTCGTCGCTGCGCGGCAGCGTGCCTTCGACCGCCGGCAAGTCCGTCGGGCACGGCAGGAAGTCGATGACCGCGTCGAGCATGAAGCGCACGCCCTTGTGCTTGAGCGCCGAGCCGCACACGACGGGCGTCAGCTCCATCGTGATCGCGCCTTTGCGCAGCGAGCGCAGGACGAGATCCTCCGGGCAGTCTTCGTCCTCGACGAACAGGTCGAGCAGCTTCTCGTCGAATTCGGCCGCGGCCTCGACCATGTCGTGCCGGTGCATCTGCGCTTCCTCGAGCAGCTCGGCCGGAATGGGCAGGTCCTTGTACGCCATGCCCTCTTCGTCGTCCGCGAACTCGTACATGCGCATGCGCACGAGGTCGATGACGCCGCGGAACTCCTTCTCCTGACCGACGGGCATCTGGATCAGGACGGGGCGCGCGCCCAGGCGATCCTTGATCGACTGCACGCACATGTGAAAGTCCGCGCCGACGCGATCCATCTTGTTGATGAAGCAGATGCGCGGGACGCCGTACTTGTTGGCTTGGCGCCACACGGTCTCCGACTGCGCTTCGACGCCGCTCACCGCGTCGAACACGGCGATGGCGCCGTCGAGCACGCGCAAGCTGCGCTCGACCTCGGCCGTGAAGTCGACGTGTCCGGGCGTGTCGATGATGTTGATCGAGTGGTTGTTCCACTCGCACGACGTCGCCGCGGATTGAATGGTGATGCCGCGCTTCCGCTCCTCCTCGAGGAAGTCCATCGTGGCTTCCCCGTCGTGGACTTCGCCCATCCGGTGGACCTTGCCGGTCAGGAACAGAATGCGTTCCGTGACCGTGGTCTTGCCGGCATCGATGTGCGCCATGATGCCGATGTTGCGGTGGGTCTCGATGCCCTTCTTGGAAGGGGTCTTGCGCGGGGATTCGGTCGTGATCGCGGAGCTCATGAGAGTCGTCGAGGTTCTAGAGAGTGGCTCCCGCTTTCTTGGGCGGGAGCGGAGCGGTCCACGAGCACGCCCGTGGATCGGGCCCGCTCACGCTGCCCAAGAACTTCAAAGGTCGTGGGCGAACCGCGAGAATTCGAGGCAAAAAAGGGTATCCAGACGCGCGCGGGCGTCAAGCCCGGCAGCCTTTGCGCACCCGTGCGTGCGCGATCTCAGCGATCGGTGGACACGCGCGGACGCACGCGCTGCCCGTTCAAGTTGCCGTCGGAGTCGACGCCACCACGCGGCAAACCGCGCTCGATGACGGTTCCGTCGGCGACGTAGCCGCAGAACTTCCACGGAATCGGCTCGCCGTCGCCGGGCTCGGCCGTGTCCTGGAGATGCAGCGCGAGATGGGGTTGCGGCGTCGCCGTCGAGTAGCCCGAGTTGCCGACCTTGCCGATTGGCGCGCCCGCGCGCACGGCGTCGCCTTCGCGCACGGGAACCGAGCCATCGAGCAGATGGCTGATGAAAAGGAACTCGCCCTCCGCGACTTGCAGCACGATGAAGTTGCCGAGCGCTGGGACGCGGCTGTCGTACATGCCGGGCTTGCTCTCCGGCACCCCGGCCTGCATGCGCACGACCTTGCCGTCGGCCGGCGCGAGCACCTCGCGGCCGTAGACGAGGAAGTCCTTCGGGGCGAGCCCGAGCCCGCGGTGGCTCTTGCCCTGGTCCGTCACGACGAAGTCGACGCCCCAACGGCGATCCGCGGAGAACTCCGCCAGCCGGTTCTCGTCGATCGTCTCGCCGCCCCAGAACACCGTCCAATCGCCGCCGCTACCGGTGTCGAACGGCAAGCGAAAGCACACCGCGCTCTCGCGGCCTTCGTGCGACGACGGATACGGGAAGCGCACTTGCGCGAAGCCGATCACGGCGAGGAGCGACACGAACGGCCACAGCCGTCGGCGCTGCAGGATCGGCCGGTGCAAGCCGCACCACACCGCGGCGAACGCGAGCACCACGAACGCGAGCAGCTCGAGCAGCGGACGCCACGCGGTGAACGCGAGGATCGGCCCGCGCCCACCCGGCCGCATGTAGAGGTAGCCGAGCAGCACGATGTACGCGCCCGCGACCGCGTACGCGGGCCAACTCCAGTGCTCGGGCCGCCGCCGCGGCTCCTCGACGTCATCCGGTTCCGGCGGAGGCACGGCGCGCAGCACGGTCTCGTTCTTCACGGCTTCGAGCTCCCGTGCGGTCGATTGCGACCGAGGCGCTCGTGCGCGGCGACGAACTCGTGCGTGCAGAACGCGGCCATCAGCGAAAGGTCTCCGGCGAGCACGGTCGCGGCCAAGATCTCGGCGAACATACCCGCCTTGCCTTCACCGGAGCAACCGAGCAACGCGAGACACTCGACCGCCGTGCCCTGCGCGGTTCCGCCGCCGACCGTGCCGACGAGCAACGATGGCAACGTCGCGCTCGCGTAGAGATCGCCGTCCGCCGTCACGTCGAAGTCGAGGCTGCCCGTCGCGCTCTCGGTGACGTAGGCGACGTCCTGTCCGCACGCAAGCATCACCGCGGCGATCCCGTTCGCGGCCTGCACGAGCCCGTTGTGCGTCCCAAGCTGCGCGTAGCCCGCGTGGTACGTCCGCAGGATCGCGACCAAGTCCTCCGGCGTGACGCGCAACACTTCGGCGAGGTGATCGCGCGCGACGACCGCGTCGCAGATCACGCTGCGGCCGCGGCCTTCGACGAGCGCACGCGCGTTGGCGCGCTTCTCGACGTCTTGGCCGTGCACGTAGCGCGCGCGGGCGTCCGTGCGCGCCGCGAGGTCCGCGCTGATGCGATCCGCCGCTTGCGCAGCCATGTTGATGCCGATCGCGTCGCCGGTCGTGAAGACGAGCGAGAGCACGACGCGGCGGCCGAGTGCTTGCGGCCGGACGGCGACAAGCTTCCCATGCCGCGTTTTCTCCGCGACGAGCGCGGCGAAGCGCTCGAAGCTCGCGCGCGCGACGTCGACGGCGGCACAGGCGGCCTGCGCGTCGGCGTACACGAGCACGGGATTCTGCGTCAGCCCTTCCGAAACGACGCGTGCGCGCAGATGGCCGCCGTCGAGCGCGCGCATCCCGCGCGAGTACGACGCGACCATCGCGCCTTCGGTCGTCGCCATCGGCACGTAGACCTCGCGCGGACCGAGGCTCGTGTCGAGCGACAGCGGACCCGCGATTCCGAGCGGGACCTGCGCGAAACCGACGAGGTTCTCGATCTTCCCGCGCGCGTCGGCGAGCGGCGTCGGCTCGCCGGCGAGGTGAACCGGACGCGCTCCGGCGATCGCTTGCCACAGTTCCCGCCGCGCTTCGACCGCCGCGAGCGAGTAGTCGTCGTGCGCGTCGCGCGGAATGCGCGGCAGCCTCCTGTCATCGGTGGCGCCGCCGCCTGCTGCTTCAGTCATCATCGTGCCTCGGGTCATGCTAGCAGCCCGTGGTGAAAGTCATTCGGCACGAAAGTCGTCCG
>JBJXHG010000058.1:0-28854 GCA_046160865.1 Planctomycetota bacterium
CGGGGCGCGGTCGCGCGGCTCGCTGCGCGGCGCGCCGCCCTCCCAACCGCCGCGGCCGCGCGGCGCATCCACGCGCGCTCCCGCGTCGCGAACGCCTTCACGCGGACCACCGCGACCGCCACCACCGTGCTCGCGCCGCGGCGGAGGTCCGCCGCGCCGAATCGCGTCGCGCGGAGCGTCCTCCCGGAAGCGTCCTTCGCGCGGCGCGTTGTCGCGCGCGACGGCGTCGCGCGGCGCGCTTTCGCGTTGCGGCTCGTCGGCCACGTAATCGGTCGTCGGCGCGGGCTCCTCGCGCTCCCATCCGCCGCCTTCGACTTCGTGGTGAGCGGGTTCCACGTGGTGTACGGGAGGCGCGTCCTCGCGGTACCCACCACCGCGCCGACCGCGACCGCCGCGGCGCCGCGTGCGGCCTTCGGACTCGCGCGCAGGCCCGCCCTCGAAGCGCGCCTCGGGCTCTTCGCCGTCGGAGCGCATGTCGCCCACGGTGAGGAACTGCGTGGGAATCGGATCGGAGAGGAACAGCGACTTGCGGTCGTAGAAATTGATGCCCTCTTCCCACGCGTCGAGCGCGTTGACGGTCACGACCGTCCAATCGCGCGCGGTGCGGCGGCCGGTCTCGGCGGCGTCCTCGGGCGTCAACGCGAGGTGCAGGAAGCGCCGGCGCCCGGCGCGCAAACCAAAGCGGTGCGCGCGGTCCGCGTCGCTGCCGGACACACCGACGTACAGGAGCGCGGGCGGCTTCGACGGCTCGCCGGGCTTCACGTCGATCGAATGCCCGTACAGCGCACGGATCGCGTCGTGCGCGATCTCGTAGCGCATCCGATCGCCGGAAGTGACGGCCTCGCGCACGTCCTCTTCTTCGATCGGTTCTCCGAGCCGCTCGTTCAGCGCCTGGACGACGTCGTCCAGATTCGCGAAGCCATATTCGTCGAGCTCGAGATCGAACTGCTCCGGTTGATGGCGGAGCATGTAGGCGAGCGACCGGGTGATGCGCTCGATCAGTTCAGGGTGCGTCATGGAACGGTTTTCATGCGTGTGCCGGTGCGCGCACTCGAGCGCGGCCCGCGCGAAATTCGCCGCCGGGGCCGCAGAGGGCGACCTTGGGATCGCCTCGTGGCTTTTCAGCCTCGGAGGCGCGGGGATTCTATCGGTACTCGCGCGAGCCTTCCAAGCCGGGAGCTCGATGGGTGCGCGTCGAGCGCAAGTTCGGGTGCGCATCTTGCCGGCCCGACCTGCCGATGAGCAGTAGCTCATGGCGGTGGCCCAAGAGATCCTCGGAGCGCTCGCGAAGCTCGATCTGACCCCGCTCGTGCTGGCGGTCGTGCTCGGCGGGCTGGTCGGCTTCGAGCGCGAGATCCACGGCCGCCCGGCCGGCCTGCGGACGCACATCCTCGTGTGCCTGTCCTCCACCGTGCTGATCTTCGCGTCGCGCCAGCTGCCGGTGCTCTCCCTCGACCCGACCGTGCCGGCGCTGCCGCACATCGTGATGGATCCGAACCGCCTCGCAGCGGGCATCGTCACCGGGATCGGCTTCATCGGCGCGGCATCCGTGATCCGCGCCGGCGACATCGTGCGCGGCATCACGACCGGCGCGACCGTTTGGTCGGTCGCGGGACTGGGCATCGTGATCGGCCAGGGCGAGTACACGCTCGCGACCGCGAGCACGGGAATCGTGCTGATCGTGCTCGCGCTCTTCGACAAGCTCACGCGCAACATCGCGCCGGTGATCTACCGCCGGCTGCTCGTGCGCGGCGTGCGCTCGGAGCTCTCGAGCCTCGCGAAGACGGTCGGCGGCATCCTGCGCGAGCACGACATCCGCGTGCAGGACTTGTCCGGCACGCGCGGGCCCGAGGACGAGCCGTTCGAGCTCGTGTTCCACATCCGTTGCCGCAACCTCCAACAAGCGCCGGAGATGCTCGAGAAGATCGCCGGGCAACGCGGTGTGTTGCGCGTCGAATGGTCGCAGATCAGCCACTGACGCTCCGCGTCAGTGGCTGATCTGCGACATTACAACGGCGGGGACCCGTTGCTGCTGCTTGCGCCCAACTGTGTGCTCGCCGGTTGCCGTTGCTTCTCAGCAGCCTCGGCTCCAACCCGTCACAAGAACTCGAGCGGCGCCAGGTCGTACTCCGCCGGAATCGGCACGCCGAGCACCTTCAGCGCGGTCGGTGCGATGTGCAGCAAGCTCACCCCCCCGTCGGGCACTTTCACTTTGCGATTGGAGAAGAAGACACCGCGCACGAGGTCTTCCGCGACCGACACGTGGTCGCCCGACCAGTTGTTCGTGTTGTCCTCGAACGTCGGTCCCGGCACCCAGCGCGTGCCGTCCTCGGTCTTCACGACTTTCAGGTTCCCGAGCGTCGTGCTCCACGACACGCGATAGCCCGCGGCGAAACCCGGCATGATGTCCGCTTCGCGGTCGAGGTGCGGACCTGAGTGCACGTCGGCCATGCGATACACGGCACGCACGGCTTTCTCGTCCGACTTCGGGTCGACCGTGTCCATCAAGTCGCGCGCGAGCTTCTCGAGCAGCGCCGGCGCATCGGCGTCGGACACGGTGCCTTCGGGATGCGTGCTCTCGAGGTTCAAGAAGATCATGCCGAGCCCGAGCGCGTACGCCTGCGTGTGCTCCCAATCCACGAACTGCAGCGCGTCGGCTTGGCGACGCGACGAGAAGTCCTCGCGCACCTTGAGGTAGCCCTTTTCCGCGAGCCAGTTGTTCAGGTTCACGCCGCGGCGAAAGCTCTGGAAGCCGTGGTCCGAGCAGATGAGGAGCGTGTCGTTCGGACCGACGTGCTCCTCGACGACTTGTCCGACGAGCGCGTCCATCTGCCGGTAGGTCGCCGGGATCGCGTCCGCGAGCGCGATCTCCTGCCCGAAGTACCGGATCTTCCGAGCGGCGCGCGTCGCATCGTAGAGCGGATGCTGCGGATCGTAGTACTGATACATCATGTGCTGAACGCGATCCGGCGTGCTCTCGACGTTCATGAAGAGCCGCCAGTCGCCGCGCTCCAGCGCCGCCGACAAGATCCGTTCGCGCCACGTGTGCGTGAACTCCATGTCCTGCATGAAGGTTTCCGCGTCGATCTCGCGGTCCTTGAAGGGCATCGTCATGCAGGCCCAGCCGACGGTCTCGTACGGCTCGTCGATCGCCTTCGCGAGCTCGCCGGCGAACGAGCTCGGCGCGCTGATCGGCTGCCAGAACGGAGGCGCCGCGGGGTCCATCTGCAAGAAGTCGACGTACAGCGAAAACGGCGCCTGCATCTGCGCGATCTTCACGCGTGTGATCGCGCGCACTTTCACCAATGCGTTGAAGTCGAAGTCGAGGTGGTACCACTTCGACCAATCGCCCTCCGCGAGTGTCTGCTCCTGCCCGCCGATCGACACGCTCGCGCGCGCACCATTCTCGAGCTTGGTGACGACGAGCGGCACGCTCATGCGCCCCGCTTCGCCGCGGTCGGAGAGCTCCGGCAGCTCGACGTTCTTGATCTCTTGGATGCGATCCGCGATCCGCGTCTGATCGGCGCTACCGGAGTCGACTTGCGCGAACTCCTCCTGCAATGATTCGAGCTCGCGCTTCTTCTTGTCGATCGCCCACAAGTTGCGCGGTCCGTAGATCACGCTCTCGATGCGGCCGTCGCGCTCCTCGACGTGGAACACGCGGCCCGCCGTGCTCGTCGGGGTGCCGTCGGGCGGCGGCATGACGCTCTTCGGCGAATCGCCGGAGGTCTTGTCCGCCGTCGTGTACACGAACCAATCGCCGTTCTGGCCGCGCACGTCGGGCACGCCGAGCCCCGCGAGCAGCTTCAAGTTCTCGATCGGCGGACGATCCCACGCCATCGCGGCGTCGAGCACGACGCTCGGCACGCCCGCGTTCGCCGCCGATTCCCAGAAGCCCGCGGTCTTCGTCGGGTTGCCGACGATGTCGTCGATCTTGCGCGGGATCGCGTCGCTCGCCATCCAGCCGCCGCTCGCGCCGACCGCGCCAAGCACGATCGAAAGCGCCGCCGCCGTCTTCGTGCGGATCTTGAGCAAGCCGCGCAGGAGCACGAAGAACGCGACGAGCACGGCGGCGCCGGCCCACACCGCGCGCGACATCGGCTCCCCCGCCAGCAGCCAGCGGTAGATCGGATGGATGTCCATGTCGCGCGTCGCGCGCGTCGCATGCTCCTGGTGTCCGATCGTCGGCTGCGGCGAGCCGCCGTCCAGCGTGCGCATCACGAAGCCTGGAATGCCGGTCTTCGCTGGATTCTGGCCGCAGTTGAGCGACGCCCACGACACCGGCGATTCGGCCGGCGTGGTGGTGCCGAGCGGCGCGAAGGTCCCCTGCGCGCGCAGCTTCGCGAGATTGGGCAACTGCCCCTCGTCCATCAGCTTCTCGACCGTGCGCGCGTCGGCGCCGTCGAAGCCGAGCACGATCAATCGACCTTGCTCGGGGCTCGACGCGTACGCCGTGAAGGCGAGCACGACGACGAACGCGGCGGCACGGCAGCAAGCGGCAATGGATGTCCGGAGGTGCATGAGGTTGGCGTACCGCAGGGTCCACATCGGGACGAGCAGGTTGTGGTGAGGGTGCAGCGAGTCCGAAAGTGGTCTGTCGCCAACGGAGCGTGAGGCGGAACCGCCCGCGAGTCCGAGGGAAACGCCGAGGATCGAGCGACACCGGACCGCCGCAGACGAGTGAGGTTCGGGCCGAATCATTTTCACCGTGGGCTGCTACGATCGCCGCCACAGCGCCGCCCGCGATAGCGAACGAGAACGGATGCAGCTTGGCGAGATCGGATCTGGAATGCCGGAGCGTAGGGGCGACCGCGCCCGAATGTCAATGTCGTCATGCGCACGAGCGCGCACACGCGCGGCATTCGCGCCGCGCCGCGTGAATCGAGCGCGACGCGGATCCGTGCGGACGCTATGGATCCTGGCCGTGTTCGCGTGCGCGCTCGTGGCCGCGCTCGTGATCGCTCTCCGTCCGCAGCGCGCCGCGACGATCCGCGTCGATGCGAGCGCCAGCGCGCGCGACGAGGTCGTGACGGAAGCACCTCTCGTCGCGCAACTCGATGCGCCGGCGGCGGCGCCGGACCGCGACGAAACGCGCGCGCCCTCGAGCCCCAGCGCCGCACCGCAGCCGGGTGGGAGTGCCCGCGGCTCGATCCGCGGTGAGTTGACTCCACACGAGGGCGCCCTCTTGCCGCGTGCTTGGACGCTCTCCGTGCGACCGAGCACGATCGTCACCGGAGCGGAGGTCGCCGAGGTGCGCCGCATCGCGTTCGAGAACGGCGAGGCCGACTTCCGCATCGACGACCTGCCACTCGGCGGATACTCGGTGCGCGCGCTGGCGCCCGGCCTCAACTCCGTGCCTGTCGAAGTGTTGCTCGTGAAGGGCTCGAGCAATCCGTTCGTCACGCTCGCGCTCGCGCCCTCGGGAACGATCTCCGGGATGGTGTTCGAATCGGGCGGCGAGCCCGCACGAGGCGTGACCGTGACGCTCGAATCGCGCGAGACGAAGGAGCGCCGCATGATCGACACCGATGCGACCGGCGCCTTTCAGTACTTCGACGTGCTCGACGGCGAGTACACGCTCTTCGTCGGACGCCCCGAGGCACCGCTCGTCCCGCCGCGCTCGCTCGTGTTCCACGCTCCACGCATGACGCTGCCGGCCGTCACGCTGGGCGAGACCGGGAGCGCGCGCGTGACGGTGCGAGACGACGCGGGGCGCACCGTCGCCGGAGCCGTCGTCACGGGCTTCGCCAGCCCGGAGGGCGTCGTCGACGTCAAGTCGGACGAGCGCGGCGTCGCTCTCGCGCAGCATCTGCCGCCCGGACGCTATCGATTGTTCGCACGCCTCGACGACGGCCGGCGCGGGACTGCGATCCTGACGGTCGTCGCGGGCCAAGAAGCGCAGATCGACGTGCGGCTGCGCGAGTAGCGCGGTCGGCCGCGCCCCCACGCGAAGCGCGCCTTGCGCGCGGAGCGTGTCTAACGGCGGGGACCCGATGCAGCTGCTTGCGCTCAGCTGTGACGTGCAGCTCGCTCGTGCTCGTCGCCTCCGAGTTGCGCGGATGCGAGCGGTGGCGGTGCGACATCACCCACTGACGACACGTCGGCCGTCGCATCCGCGCCACGAAAGCACTGGGCCTGCTCCGCGGTCAGGTTCACGCCGATCCAGCAGCGCAAGCTCCACGGCGAGAGCGCATCGTGGCCGCGCCCCGCCGCGAGTTCGTCGAGCGACTCTCGCGCGCGGGTTCGAGTCGCAGCTTCGAGCTCGTGCAGCCATGCGAACACGAGGCGCTTGTCGAGCCCCTCGACACGCCGCACCTTCCAGTCGAAGTAGTCCTCTGCGCCGAGCATGCGACCGAGCTCACGGGCACGCGCTCGCACGCGCTCGCACGAGCTCGGCGGGCGACCGCGAGGCGTGGATGCTCGTGGCTCACTGCTCGTGCAGCACGCGCGCGTGTTCAGCGCGCCGCGCGCGTGAGCGCTTGGGCGAAATCCGCGCACAGATCGGCGGCATCCTCGATCCCGGCCGACACGCGCACGAAGCCGGGCGGCATGCCCATCGACGCGCGCTCCGACTCGGACAGCTTCACGTGCGAAGTGTTGAACGGCAGGCTGACGAGCGTCTCCACGCCGCCGAGGCTCGACGCTTCGATCGCGAGTTCCAGCGCGCGCACGAACGCGAGCGCGGCCGCGTCACCGCCGCGGATCACGAAGCTCAGCATGCCGCCGGGCGCCGCGAGCAGTCGCTGCGCGCGCGCGTGGCTCGTGTGCGTCGCGAGACCCGGGTAGATCACGCGCTCGACCTCCGCGCACGTGCCGAGGAACTCGGCCAGGCGGGCCGCGTTCGCGCAGTGCGCGCGGATGCGCAAGGGCAACGTCTTCAAGCCGCGATCGAGCAGGAACGCCGCCTGCGGATCCATGCAACCGCCGGCGAGCTGCAACCAACGAAACACATTGCGCAAGCGCTCGCGATCGCCGCACACGACGCCGCCGATCACGTCGGAATGTCCGGAAAGGTACTTCGTCGCCGAGTGCACCACGAGATCGACGCCGAGCGCGAGCGGCCGCTGCAACACCGGCGTCGCGAACGTCGCGTCCACGACGACCACCGCACCGTGCGCGTGCGCGACGCGCGCGATCTCCGGCAGATCGACCACCGCGAGCGTGGGATTCGAGATGCTCTCGCAGTACACGAGCGCGGGCCGCCGCTCCGCGAGCGCGCGCGCGAGCTGCGCGCCGTCGGTCATGTCGACGAAGTGCGTCGTGATGCCGAGCTTCGAGAGGAAGTTGTGGAAGAGGTCCCATGCGGAGCCGTACAGCTCGCGGTGCGCGACGATCGTCGAGCCCGCACGCACGACGCTCATCACGGCCGCGTGGATCGCGGCCATACCCGACGCGAAGACGAGCGCGTGCTCGCTGCCCTCGAGCGCGGCCAGGCGGCGCTGGACGACGTCGAGCGTCGGATTGCCGAGTCGCGAGTAGATCCGCGCGTCCTCGACGCGGCCTTCGAGCATGCACGCATACGAGCGGTCGTCGAGACGAAACGTCGCGCTGTGCACGAGCGGCGCAACGACGGCGGGTTCCTGCGCGTTCGCACGGTGACCGGCATGGATGCACAGCGTCGAGAAACCGAGTGTTCGAGAATCAGCGCTCAATCGTCACCTCCGCGTCATGTCGGCGTCATGGTAGCCCGCGCCCGCCACGGCACCACGCGCAGCCGGGCACCGGTCCATGCGATCGCACACGCAGCGCCCGTGGTCGACGCAGCGAACACTAGCCCGCATTGCTCACCACCTCCGTCGCGAGCTCGTGCCAACTCGTGCGGAGCAAGGCGTTGCATCGAAATCGACCGCAGCTCTCCTGTGAGGTCAGCGAGGATCGATTCGGATCCGACAACGCCGCTCCGCGCGAGTTGGCGCGACCGCAGCTGGATGTGGTGAGGGATGCGGGCCGAGCACGACGACAGCGGTTTGCGATTGAACGAAGCGCCAGCGCCTTTAGACTCCGCGCCTCCGTCCACCGGCCGAAAGTACTGCATGCCGACCGCCGCACTCATCGATTTCGAAGCGTACGCATCGACGCGCCCGATCGCGGATCGCGATCAGATCCTGGGAGTGCTGATGCAGCGCGGACGATTCGCGATGCTCGACGGCATCCTGCACCTCGAAGAAGGCGGCAAGCGCGTCGTCGGCTTCAAGGACATCCGCGCCGACGATTGGTGGACCACGGATCACATTCCCGGTCGTCCGATCTTTCCCGGCGCGCTGATGATCGAAGCGGCCGCGCAGTTGTGCTCGTACGCGTTCCTGATGAGCTCGCCGGAGATGCAGAGCAAGTTCATCGGCTTCGGAGGGCTCGACGGAACGCGCTTTCGCGGCGTCGTGTCGCCGCCGAGCCGCATGATCTTCGCCGCAGAGCTGCGCCGCCTCCGCAGCCGCATGTTCACGTACTACGCGCAGGGCTTCGTCAACGGCGATCTGGTCTTCGAGACAGAAGTGATCGGCGTCGTCGTCTGACGCGCGCCCCGCGCGTAGCGCGCCTTGCGCGCGAAGCGCCCGCGTGCGGCGTGTCCCCGCGTCGCACGCATGAAACGACGGCGAGGACCCGTTGCAGCGGCCTACGCCCGACTGTGCGGTCGCGAATTGCCGTTGCTGAACGACTGCCGTTGCGCGGAGCGTCGCGGTTCACCGTCGCCGAGACGAGCAGTGGTCCGCGTGTGGGCCCACCGATCTACCGATCTACCGATCCATCGGCGCGCGTTGCGCGCCGCGTGCATCGGCGCGCAATGCGCGCCGGGTGTATCGGCGCGCAATGCGCGCCGGGGCGCTCAGAGGTTCTGACCGAACACGGCCGGCTTCGGCGGCACGGGCTCGGTGTGTCCGTCGAGGTCTAGGATCGCGAGCACGTCGAGCTCGACGCACGTGCACGCGCGGCCGAGCAGCTCCGACAGCGACGGGCGGGTGCTGCCCTCTTCGCCGTTGATCACTTCCTTCACGTAGGTGCCGTGCTCGGCGCGGATACGCATCATCCAGTCGGCCGAGCCTTCGATCGGGTCGAACGAGACGATCTCGATCCAGCGTTCGCGATCCTTGTCGGCGCGACGATGCGCGACGCGCGCCGGCGTCTTCTGCACGACGCAGATGCGTTGGCCGAGTCGGCTCGCGAGACGGGTTTGCACCTCGGCGCTCTCGATGCCGCCCTCGATCTGCACGCGCGCCTGGTATTCCTTGGCGTGCGGCGTCTCTTTCAACGCGCGCACGCGCGCCTTCTCGGTCCAGTGCAGGCCTGCGACTTCCAGCCGGCCGGCATTGCGCCGGTTGATCTCGGCCTCGACAGCCGCGAGGTCGACGTCGTGGATCTTCGGCGCGACCACCTCGAGGACGAACGGACGCCCTTCGCCGAGCATGCGCACGTCGACGTCTTCGCGCCCGGCGCCGTGGAACACGTTCTTGCGCGTCTTGAAGGCCGCGCCGACGACCCAGCCGATCAGCTCCTGCACCGAATCGCGCGTGAGCTTGCCGAAGCCTTCGCAACGCTCGCAGTCACGCCGCCGCCGCGGATGCCCTTTGCAGACGGGACAGAAAAAAGTGGTCTGCGGCAGATCGCGCGTCAGCTTGCGGTAGCGACCTTCGAGGAAGACCTTGGCGTGCGGCAGCTTGTCCATCGGCGTCCATGAGCCTTGCGGAAGCGGCGCTTCCGAAACGATTCGAACGTTGGGGCGCGGAAGAGGATATCGGTGCTCGGCACGGGCGCAAGCGCCCGTGCCCGTGTGCGGCGCGTCCTCTCGTCGCACGCACTGAGAGCGCCCTTCAGAATGCCCCGGCCCGTCGCAGGCCGCGCCGAACCGGGCTCGCGGCGTTGCGCTTCCTCTGAGTATTGCCGAGCAATACGCATCGTCGGGATCCCCATCGAAGCGCGCCACTCGCGCGCTTCGATGCGCTGCGCGCACCAGGGCTCACCCGTCTTGCTCGCCTCGATTCGTCGCAGCCCTCGCCGGGCGGCTCATTCTGAACGGCGCTCTGAAACGGCGGGGCCCGTTGCGTCTGCATTGGCGTAGTTCTCGCGGAAAGGTTGCCTGCGCCGCGCGACTCCGCGTTGCGCGGATGCGAGAGTCCGTGTTGCGCCGGTCGGCAGCGTGGCGTCGCGACCACCGAACGCCACGAGCGCTTCGACGGCGCGCACACGCGTCACTACAATCCGCCGCCTTCGACACTGCATGTACCCGATCCTCTTCCACATCCCCGGTTTGGGCTTTCCGATCCGCGCGTTCGGAGTGCTCGTCGCCGCCGGGTTCCTGCTCGGCTCCCACTTGTTCACGAAGCTCGCCGCGCGCTACGGCGACGATCCACGCGAAGATCCCGCGCGCTACTCGCGCGTGACGCTGTGGATCCTGATCGGTGTGATCTTCGGCGCGCGTGCGATGTACGTCGTCGTCGAGATGCTGCGCGATTCGGAGGTCGGCCGCGGCTACCGCGAGAGCCCGCTCACGATGCTCGCCGTCTGGGAAGGCGGACTCGTGATGTACGGCGGCATGTTCGGCGCGATCGCGGCCGGCATGTGGAGCGCGCGCCGCGAGAAGGTGCGCGCCGTGCACGCGCTCGATCTCGGTCTCGTCGCGGGCTTCGTCGGGCAAGCGGTCGGACGCGTCGGCTGCTTCCTCGTCGGCGACGACTACGGCCGCGTGGTGCCGGAAGAGTTCCGCGATCTGCCGTGGCCGATCACTCTGCACGTTCCGCGCGTGCTGCCGGAAGGCAGCTTGTTCGGACTCGAGAACGCGGGCCAGGTACTTTGGGCGACGCAGAATTGGATGACGATCAAGGCGCTGATCGTCGCGTTCGTCGGCTGGCAGATCCTGAAGCGGCGCCGCTACGCGGGACAAGTCTCGCTGTGGATCGTGCTCATGTACGCGCTGCTGCGAACCGGCGTGGAGTTCTTCCGCGGCGACGAGATCCGCGGCGTGTGGTTCGGCGGCGCGGTCTCGACGTCGCAGGTGGTCTCGCTCGTCGCCGCACTCGTCGCGATCGTGCTGCTCGTCAGGAATCGCGACACCAGCAACCCGTTGCCCGACGCACGCGCGTGAGCGCGCCATGGCCGCGCGGACGAGAGCATGCTCGAGCGCGACGGCCGCGCCGCCGTTCGTCGCCGACTCGACGTCGCCCGCCGAATCGCCGCGCGTGCTCGCGGGCGTCGACGAAGCCGGGCTCGGCCCGCTGCTCGGACCGCTGACGATCGGCTTCGCCGCGTTCGCCGTTCCGCCCGGTCTCGACGACTTGTGGCGCGCGCTCGCGAGCGCCGTCTGCCGCGAGCCGGGCCGCGACGGCCAGCGACTCGTCGTGGCCGATTCGAAGCTCGTGTTCACGCGCAATCCGCGCGGCGAGCGGCGGCTCGAGTCGACCGCGCTCGCGTTCCTCGCGCTCGCGCACCCCGCGCAGCGTCCACCCCGCTCCGGCGCAGAGCTCGCGCGCGCCGCGCTCGGACTCGAGCGCGATCACGATGACTTCTTGCGCCAGCCGTGGTCGCCGCATCTTCCCACGGCACTGCCGCGCGCCGCGCAGCCGAGCGCGCTGGAGGAGCACATCCGCGCGCTGTCGGCGGCGCTCGCGCGTGCGGACGTCGAGCTCGTCGGCATCGGCGCGCGCGCGCTCGCTCCGGACGCGCTCAACGCGTCGTTCGAGCGGACGCAGAACAAGGCGCGCACGCACTGGGACACGTCGGCTCCCGTCCTCCGCCACTTGTGGGATCGCCACGCCGCACGCGGACTCGCCGTGCTCGTGGACCGGCACGGCGGCCGTATGCGCTACGCGCCGTTCCTGCGCGAAGCGTTTCCCGAAGCGACCGTCGCGATCCAGGCCGAGGCGCCCGCGCGCTCCGAATACCTCGTGAGCAGCCAGAGCCGCACGATGCGCATCGCGTTCGCGGAGAAAGCCGACCGCGGATCGTTCGCAGTGGCGCTGGCGTCGTGTCTCGCGAAGTACGTGCGCGAGACTTGCATGCATGCGTTCAACGCCTACTTCGAGCGCATCTCACCCGGCTTGCGCCCGACCGCGGGCTACACGACCGACGGCTGGCGTTGGCTGCGCGACGCCGAGGGCGCGATCGAGCGCTCGGGCATCCCGCGTTCCGCGCTCGTGCGCTCGCGCTGAGCACGCGCGAAAAACCGCGCGGACGGAGCCGAGCCGAGCTCGACTTCGTCCGCGCATCCATTCGAGGAGGCCCTCGCCGCCGGATCAATCGAACGCGACGGCGTGCGTGCGCGTGACGACCTCGCCGGGCGTGCCGGCGTTGCGGATCACCTTGAACGTCGCGATGTCGCCGGTCTGCACGAGCGGAATGTCCGGGTGACCCGGGACCGCTTGGTTCACGACACCCGTGCCGCCTTCGTTCACGGAGAGGCCGAGGCCTGAAATGCTGCGGCGCACGATCTCCCAGCTCGCGAAACGAACGTTCTGGCCGTTGCTGTTCTCGAAGAGGCCGTCCGCGTCGGGCAGCAGGCCGCCGAACACGGCGCGGAAGTTCCCGATGTTCGTGCCACCGCGATCGATGCTGATGTCGAGCGCCGAGCCGGCGAGCTGCGCCGGCGTGAGGCCGGCGATCGCTTGCACGCGGTGGCGCGCGATGCCGAGACCTGTGATGAAGCGCGCTTCACCGCCCGCGTCCACGCGCGTCAACGCTTCGACGAGCGCGCGCAGGTTCGTCGGTTCGACTTCCGGATTGGCCGGGAGCGGCGGAATGGCGGCGGCGGCTTCGTGGCGAACCTCGCCGCCAAATGCGAAGGCGAATGCGGGGACGGAAAGGACGATCGCCGCGGCCGACAGACCGACGGCGGTCCAATGATTCGATCTCATGATGCAACCCCTGTTGAAGAAACGGATGGGGAAGCAGCGCGGGCCGGACAGTCCAGACTCGCGTTTCCCCTCCCTCGACTCACTGCGACTGTAATCGAGGTTCGCCAACCGTCAACGGTTCCACCGTCGGGCGAGCGCTCGACGACGCGGTTCCGCCACGGATCGCGCCGCGCCGGACGCCTGGGAGGGCCCGCATCAGCGTGGTAAGGTTCCCGGCTCGCTCGATGCCGGGCCGCAAGGCGCTGTCCCGCAGTCGAGTCGCCCCCCCCTCCGCGTGAAGACCGCGATCCTCGGTGCCGGCGTATCCGGCCTCTCCCTGGCCCGATTCCTCGTCGAAGGCGGCCGTCCCTCGAGCGACCTCCACCTGTTCGAGGCGGACTCGAAGGTCGGCGGACTGTGCCAATCGAAGGTCGTCGACGGCTACACCTACGACGTGTCCGGCGGGCACATCCTCTACAGCAAGGATGGGCCGGCGATGCAGTGGATGAAGGACAAGGCCGGTGGCGACGACGCGTTCGTGCGCAAGGATCGACACACGCGCATCCGCTTCGAGCACCGTTGGGTGAACTACCCCTTCGAGAACGGGCTCGGCGATCTGCCGCCACAAGCGAACTTCGAATGCTTGCGCGGCTACGTGAATGCGTGGCACCAGCGCCAGATGAACCGCACGACGGCGCCGGCCGACTTCGGCAATTGGATCCACTGGCGGTTCGGCGATGGCATCGCCGCGCACTTCATGGATCCGTACAACGCGAAGGTCTGGAAGCGCGATCTGACACAGATCACGAGCGACTGGGTCGCCGGCCGTGTCCCCGACGCACCGGTCGAAGACGTGCTGAAGGCGTCGGTCGGAATCCGCACCGAGGGCTACACGCACCAGTCGATCTTCTACTACCCGCGTCGCGGCGGCTTCCAAGCGATCACCGACGGGATCGCATCGACGCTGATGCCGCGCGTGCGCCTGAACACGCGCGTCACCGACGTCGTGAAGAGCGGCAAGGGCTGGCGCGTGAACGGCGAGGAGTTCGACGCCGTCGTCAACACGCTGCCGCTCACCGACGCACCGAAGATCATCAAGGGCATCCCACCCGATGCGGCGCGCGCGATGGTCGAGCTCGACTTCAATGGCATCGTGTGCATCCTGCTCGCGCTCGATCGTCCCGAGCACCCGGACTTGTCGTGGATCTATCTCCCCCACGATTCGCAGGGCCCGACCAATCGCGTGACGTACATGTCGAACTACTCGCCGGAGAACGCGCCGACGGGCAAGTCGTCGTTCTTGTGCGAAGTCACCGTGCCGCGCGACGTGCCGTACCCCGGCGCGCGCCTGGAGAACGAGGTCATCGACGGCCTCGTCAACGCCGGCTTGCTGCGCAAGAGCGAGGTGCTCTTCCACGACCGCACCGAGATCCGGCACGCCTACGTCGTGTTCGATCACGCCTACCACGCGCGGCGCGCGGCAGCGCTCGGATGGCTCGAATCCGCCGGACTCAATCCACTCGGGCGCTTTGGCAGATTCGAGTACGACAATTCTGACCAATGTGTCATCAAGGCACGCGCATTGGCCCAGACATTGCTTTCCCGCGCGGCAACGGGGGCGTGAAGCCGTGCGGAACCCGGTCGCGTGACCGGACGTCTGAAGCGCGGTGAACCCCTGCGGGGCTGGGCTACGTAGTGTGAGGTAGGCTTTCTTCGAGTTGGCGTGTGGATTGGCAGATCCGCGCGCGCAGCCAGAGAGAGCCTTCGAACGTGGCTCGTCTCTTCAGTTATGAACGCAAGGACCATTCTCGACATCGCGGCCGCGCTTCGAGGCGCAACACGGTGTCGTTCGGTCCGGCGTCGCAATGAGTCTTGGGTACGGCAGGCCCGGAAGGATTCGGAATGAACAGGCTTCGTTTCGCAGCGATCGCGCTTGCCGCGGTTCTCGCGGCGTGCGGCGGAGGTGGAGGCGGTGGCGGCGGCAGCCAAGCGACCGCTCCGCAAAATCTGCACTACGCGGACGACTTGTGGGTGTACGCGCAAGGCGCACCCATCAACACGATCACGCCGACGATCGACGGATCCGTCGACGAATTCACCGTCTCGCCCACGCTCCCGCCCGGCATCACGCTCGACCCCGCGACGGGCGCGATCTCCGGCACGCCGCTCGTCGTCGCTGCGCCGAGTGGCTACCGCGTGCGCGCGGCCAACGCCGCCGGCGCGAGCACGTTCGATCTGCGCATCGCGGTCGTCGCACCGGCGCGCTTCGCGTACGCGCTCGGCGGCAACGACTCGACGATCTCGATCTTCGCCACCGATTTCGCGACGGGCGAGCTGCAGCGCCGCGGCTACGTAGTCGCTTCGCACGGCATGATCGGCCCCGAAGAGATGGCGACGCATCCGAACGGGCGCTTCGCGTACGTCACCAATCGCGTGACGAACAACGTCTCGATCTTCGAGATCGATCGCACGACCGGCTGGCTCTCGACGCGCGGCGCGATCGCGTGCGGCTTGGGCCCGCACCACATCGAGATCGACGCGGCAGGCAAGTTCGCGTACGTGTCGTCGCAGAGCTCCAACCAGATCCACGTCTACTCGATCGATGCCACGACCGGCATGCTCACGCTCGTCGGCGCGCCGTTCGCCACGGGCGTGCAGCCGTCCGGACTCGCGATCGATCGAAACGGCCGCTTCCTGTTCGTGATCTGGCGCGGCATTCCGGGGCCTGAAACGGACCCCGGCAATTTCGCCGGCATCAGCGCGGTGCAGTCGTACTTCATCCAACCCGGGACCGGCACGCTCTCGCCGAGCGGAGCCCCGAAGCTGTTGAACGGCACGCGCCCGATCGGCATCTCGGTCGATCCGGTGAAGGACGTCATCTACGTCACGCTCGAAGTGATCGACAGCATCATCCCGCTGCAGTTCGATCCGATCTCCGGCGCGCTCGACTACCTTCCGCTCGACGCCACGGGCGACATGCCATCCGCGGTGACGGTCGACCCGACCGGCCGCTTCGCGTACGTCGCGAACACGCTCGGCGATTCGCTGTCCGTCTACACGGTGGATGCGAACACAGGCAACTTGAGCTTGGTGCAGACCGCGGACACCGGCGAGGATCCCGCCAGCGTCACCGTCGACCCGACTGGCCGCCACTTGTACGTGGTGAACGCGGGCTCGAACGACGTCTTGCACTACGACATCGATTGGAACCAGGGCACGTTGACGCTGGCGGGCACGATGCGCACACGCAGCGGTCCGACGTCCCTCGCGCTCGCGACCGGTCCGGCGCCGCTCCTCTGGTCCGACCTGTACGTGCACGTCGCGAACGCAGGCTCCAACGACGTGTCGACGTTCCGGAGCGACACGAGCACCGGCGCGCTCACGGAAGTCGGGCTCGCTCCGCTCACCGGCGATCAGCCGGTTTCGGTCGCGACCGACGAGCGCCATCGCCGCGTCTTCGTCGCGAACGAAGGCTCCGGGACGCTGTCGCGCTTCGTGCTCGACCCGTCGACGGGCGTGTTGACCGAGGAAACGCCGGCGGTCCCGATCGGTGGGCATCCCACGCACGTGGCGGTCGATCCGTCGTGCCGCTTCGTGTACGTCTCGACGCGCGACGTGCTCGCTCCCGACGACGGCTGGGTCGTGACGCTCGCGATCGACGCGACGACGAACGCGCTCACGGAAGTGTCGCGACAAGTCGTCGGTAGCCGGCCGAGCCACGTCGCCTGCGATCCGACGGGTCAGCTCTTGTACTGCGCGAACGCCGGCACGGGCGCGCCGGGCACGAGCACGATCTCCGTCTTCCGCGTCGGCGTGCTGAACGGAATCCCGCAGGTCTCCGCACCGCCGCAAGACGCGCCGGGCATCTTCGGACTCGGCTTCCACCCGAGCGGCAAGTACGTCTATGCGACGCTCGACAACGCGAGCTTGTTCGTGCAGTACGCGATCGAGCCGTCCACCGGCAACTTGACGCTCGTGTCCGGCGGATCGAGCGCGGGCCTCGATCCGAAGGGCATCGCGCTCTCTCCGAACGGACGCTTCTGCTTCGTGTCCACGCACGGTCAGAACGTGGGCAACGTCAGTGCGTTCCGCGTGAACGCCGCCGGAGTGCCCGTGCCGCCGGTGACGATGGTCACCGACGGTGTGTTGCCACTCGACCTCGCCATCGAGCCGACCGGCCGCTTCCTGTACGTCGCGAACAGTGGGAGCAACGACGTCTCGGTGATGTCGATCGATCCCGTGACCGGCGAGCCGAGCATGCGCACACCGGTTCCGACCGGCTTCGCGCCGACCTCGATCGCGATCAGCGCGATCACGCAGTAGCCCGCGTCCGAACCGACGCCGATCGCCGCGACCTCCGCGCAACTGCGGAGGTCGCGTGCTTTCCGGCGCGCGAATCTGGGAGCGCTCGGGGCGGCGTGCGACACTCGCGCGCGGAGGTCACCCCCATGTGGATCGCTGCTCTCGCCGCCCCCGTGCTCTTGTACGCGTTCGCCGATCGCATCACCGGCAAGCCGTTCGCGACGCGCTCCGAGGTCATCGCGCGTCACGGCATGGCCGCGACGAGCCAGCCGCTCGCGACACAAGCCGCGCTCGACATCCTGAAGCAGGGCGGGAGCGCGGTCGACGCGGCGATCGCCGCGAACGCGGTGCAGTGTTTGGTCGAGCCCGTCGGCTGCGGACTCGGCGGGGATCTCTTCGCGATCGTGTGGGACGCCAAGACGAAGAAGCTCGCGGGCCTCAACGCGAGCGGACGATCGCCCGCTGCGCTCACGCTGCAGGAATTCCAGAAGCGCGAGATCACGCACATTCCGCCGACCGGGCCGCTGCCCGTCACCGTGCCGGGCTGCGTCGACGGCTGGTTCGAGCTCTCCGCGCGCTTCGGCAAGCTGCCGATGTCGCAAGTGCTCGCGCCCGCGATCCGCTACGCAAAAGAGGGCGCGCCGATCCCGGAGCTGGTCGCGTTCTATTGGGCGCGCAGCGCCGCGCGCTTGTCGAAGTTCGACGGCTTTTCGGCGACGTTCCTGCCGAACGGACGCGCGCCGGCGAAGGGCGATCTGTTCGCGAATCCGCGCTTGGCGGAGACGTTGGAAAAGATCGCGACCGGCGGTCGCGACGGGTTCTACAAAGGCGACATCGCGCGCACGATCGAAAAGTACATGCGCAAGCAGGGCGGATTCCTCGCCTACGAGGACATGGCCGCGCACCGCTCGGATTGGGTCGACCCCGTGTCGACGAACTACCGCGGCTACGACGTGTGGGAGCTTCCGCCGAACGGCCAAGGCATCGCGGTGCTGCAGATGCTGAACATCCTGGAAGGCTACGACGTCAAGAGCCTCGGCCTGAACAGCGCGGCGTACGTGCACGCGTTCGTCGAGGCGAAGAAGCTCGCGTTCGAGGACCGCGCGCTCTTCTACGCCGACCCGGAGTTCAACCGCTTGCCGGTCGCCGAACTCATCTCGAAGGAGTACGCGCAGCAGCGCCGCAAGCTGATCGGCGATCGAGCGGCAAAGACGTTTCCGCCGGGCAATCCGAGCATCGATCAGGGCGACACGATCTACCTCACGACCGCGGACGGTGAAGGCAACATGGTGTCACTGATCCAGAGCAACTACCGCGGCATGGGCTCCGGCATGACGCCCGACGGTCTCGGCTTCATCCTGCAAGATCGCGGCGAGATGTTCGATCTGACTCCGGGCCGCTTCAACACGTACGAACCGAAGAAGCGTCCGTTCCACACGATCATTCCGGCGTTCGTGACGAAGGACGGCGACGCGTACATGTCGTTCGGCGTGATGGGCGGTGCGACGCAGCCGCAAGGCCACGTGCAGATCCTCGTCAACATGATCGACTTCGGCATGAACACGCAGGAGGCCGGCGACGCGCCGCGCATCTTGCACGAAGGCTCGTCGGAGCCGACCGGCGAGCGCATGGAGGACGGCGGCAAGGTGTCGCTCGAGTCTGGCTTCGACTACGAGGTCGTGCGCGAGCTCGTGAACAAGGGCCACACGATCGGCACGAACGTCGGCGACTACGGCGGCTACCAAGCGATCCGCGTCGATCCGAAGACGCGCGTGTACTACGGCGCGTCGGAGTCGCGCAAGGACGGGCAGGCGGCGGGGTACTGAGCCGGCGCATGCGAACGCACGCATCGTCCTTGCTCCTCGAGATCGCTCGCTGTCCGAACGTCGCCGCATGCGCCCGACCGGCTGCCAAGCGCCATCCATGCGCAGCGATCGTGTCGAGCCAAACACGACATGGCGCTCACGCGTTCCAGATCCCGGAGCCGTGGAACGGCCGGCTCGATGAAGCGCAAATCTTGTTCATCGGTCTGAATCCCGGTGTAAATCCCCGCGAGCAGTATCCCGTGGATGGCTGGGAGGCTGCCGAAGTCGTCGACTTCTTTGTGAACCGCTTCGGCGGTGGCCGAAAGCCGTGGATTCTCGATGGCACGCGCCCGCTCGAATCGAACGGCGCGCACGTGCGACGACAAGTTAGATTTCTCGCGGAGATCCGTAGCCGCGCTGCTGAACTTCTGAATATCGTTCGCGCGAATGTTCGTCCCGGGCACGACTACGCCTTGACCGAGGTCGTGCACTGCAAGTCGAAGGAATCCGAGGGCGTCGCTGACGCGGCCGCCGAGTGTGCGTCGCGCTGGCTCGCACGCATCCTCCAAGAATCGGTCGCATCCGTCGTCGTGTGCCTCGGCAAAGAGGCGTCCGGAGCGCTGGGCTCGCTCGCACGCGTGACACCCGCGATCCCGTCGGTCACGCGAGTCGAGCTCGGCGGCAGGATGCGAGCCCTTGCGTTCATGCCGCATACGAACGCGCGACGCACACGGACGTTTACGACTTGCCTCAGCGCAGCCGATCTCGCTGCGCTCCGCGCCGCGCTCACATGAACCGCGCGGTCGACGAATCGCGCAAGCATCACCGCCCGCCGTCGCGCCAACATGTTGAGCGGTTCGACGTGAGAGCGTGCCTCATGTCAGCGCGTTCGGCACCGCCGCGCCGATTGCCGTGTCGTCGGACACTCTCTTGCAAGCGATGGTCTAGCGTTCGATCGCCCACGTATGATGTCGCCGTGCTGAACCCCACTCCCGCAGACAAGCTGCTCGACGCGCAGGGTCGTCCGTACTTTTTGTGGGACTGCGACCTCACGCTCGACGGATTCCAAGGCGCTCTGCGAGATCACGAGCCGACGGTACGTGCCTACTGGATCGGGAAGCTCATGCGCCAAGCCAAACCCGACGACGTGTTCCAATTCGTATCGCGCACGACCATCGAAGAGCACTGGACCCTGCTCGAGCGCCACCTGGGTCTCACGCGAGCGTTCTGGACCTGGCTCTTGGACACGTGGAGGGAGCAGGAACGTGCCGCCGGGTAGCCTGAGTCCCCTGCAGGTACGCATCCTGCGACTGCTCGCCGACATCAGACCTGCTTGGACGTTGACCGGTGGCGCGGCATTGGCTGGGTTCCACACCGGCCACCGTCGGACGCGCGACTTGGACCTCTTCTGGCGGCAGACGCAGAACCTCGAGCAGCTCCCGGAGCGCGTGAAGGAGGCTTTGGCGGCCGACGGCCTCCAGGTCGAGACGCTGCAGCGTGGTGGCACATTTCACCGGTTCCGCGTGCACGACAGTTCCGATGTGTGCGTCGTAGACCTCGTCGCTGAGCCGAGCGCCAGCCTCTTGCCGCCGGACAGATTGGAGATCGAAGGACATGGCATCGCGATCGATTCCCGCCACGAGATCCTGGTCAACAAGCTCTGCGCGCTGCTCGGGCGGTCGGAGTTGCGAGACTTGGTGGACGTGCGCGAGCTTTTGGCGCGCGGAGAGGATTTGCCCCGAGCGCTGCGCGATGCTGCGCGCATCGACGGCGGATTCTCCACTTTGACGCTGGCCTGGGTCGTGCGCGACCTGCACGTGAGCAATCTTGCTCGAACTCTCGAACTCGACGCCGACGAAGCGAGCAGCCTCCAGCGATTCCGCGACGAGCTCGTCCAGCGACTCACATCGGAGTCCAGGCCCGAGACGTAGCAACTGCCGTCTGCGGCCGCGCCATCGACGCGAGCATCGGCGACGGCGGCGGCCGCTCGGCAACCGCTCCGCGCTGCCCGTGCGCGTCAGCTCGTCGCGATCAACGCGCCGAGCGTGCCCGTGTCCTTGAAGTGGTCTTTGATCAACCACTTGAGCGGTGGACACCACTTGTAGCGACGGCACTCGAACATCGGGATCAGGTGCTCGAACCGCACGACCCGCGCGCCC
Organism: Planctomycetota bacterium; assembly: GCA_046160865.1. GTDB lineage: Bacteria > Planctomycetota > UBA1135 > UBA1135 > JBJXHG01. Next base: position 21,088 of record JBJXHG010000058.1, read on the forward strand.
GCGTCGCGCGCGAGCGCTTCGATCCCCTCGCGGCCGAAGGAGTGCTGATGGCCGTAGAGGAAGTAGTCATCGCCACAGTGCGGGCAGAGTGTCTTCTCGATCTCGATCTTGTACGGCACCGTGACCAGCACGAATTGCGCGCTGACGCGCACGAGCTCGCGCATCGCGAGCGCCGGATCGTCGAGGTGCTCGAGGAGGTCCGTGCACGTCGCCATCGCGAAGGCACGATCGCGGATCGGCAACTTGTAGCTGCTGCCTTGCAGCGTCGGCAGATCCGACACGCGCGCCTTGGCGCGGTGCGCGCGCTTCCAGGCGAGATCCATTCCGACCACGCGCGCCCCAGTTTGCACGCGCAAGTCCTCCGCCAGCGCGCCGTCTCCGCAGCCGACGTCGAGGATCGCATCGAGCGGGACGCGCGGCAGGATGCGGCGGACGAGATCGCGCCGGTGTCGAAACGCCGGCTCGTTCGCGAGCGTGATCGAGTACACGTCGGCTTCGTACTCGTAGAACGCCCGCTGGGGATTCGGCGCGCCCTGAGCGATGGAGACTTCGGGTTGCATCGGAGTCGAGTTCGACAAGTGGAGTCGCTGGTCGGCGTCGAGTCGTTCGCGGCCGTCGCCCTGCTCGCACCTGCGACCATGATCGCGCGCGCCTCCCGACCGCGCGAGCCCTGGAGTCGTTTCCAAGCCCGCATCTCTCACCACGAACCTGGTGAGCGATGCGGGCTCGCGCGGGAAACGCTGAGTTTGGAGCGCGGGGGAACGCCCGCCGTTCCGAATCGAACGCCACGGACGACCGGCAGCGCGGGTCACGCGCGCGCGCGCACCGGCCGCTTCCAGCTCGTCATCGCCGCGCTCAAGTACGTGCGCAGCTCGCGCACCGCGACCTTCTCTTGCTGCATCGAATCGCGATGCCGCACCGTCACGACGTCACTCGTGAGCGTGTCGCCGTCGATCGTCACGCAGAACGGCGTGCCGATCTCGTCCTGACGACGGTAGCGGCGACCGATCGCGGCGCTCTCGTCGTAATACGTGGCCATCTTCGCGCGCCGCAGCTCTTGCTCGATTTCGTGCGCCTTCTCCGGCATTCCTTCCTTCTTCACGAGCGGAAAGACGCCGACCGACACCGGCGCGATCTCGGGATGGAAGCGCAGGATCACGCGCTTCTCGCCTTCGACCTCCTCCTCGTCGTACGCATCGATGAGGAACGTCAGTGCGGTGCGATCGACGCCCGCGGCGGGCTCGATCACCCACGGGAAGTAGCGCTCCTTCGTCTCCGGATCGAAGTAACGCAGGTCCTTGCCGGAAGCCTCCGAGTGACGCTTCAAGTCGAAGTCCGTGCGACACGCGATGCCCTCGAGCTCGCCCCAGCCGAACGGATACTCGTACTCGACGTCCGTGCAGCCGGTCGAGTAGTGCGCGAGCTCGTCCTTCGCGTGCTCGCGCATGCGCAGCTTGGCGGGATCGATGCCGTAGTCGGAGTACCAGGAGCCGCGCTCCTTGCGCCAGTACTCGTACCACTTGTCGTTCTCGCTCGGCGGGATGAAGAACTCCATCTCGGCTTGCTCGAACTCGCGCGTGCGGAACACGAAGTTGCCGGGCGTGATCTCGTTGCGGAAGGACTTGCCGATCTGCGCGATGCCGAAGGGCGGCTTCACGCGCGAGCTGTCGATCACGTTGCGAAAATTGAGGAAGATCCCCTGCGCCGTCTCCGGGCGCAGGTACGCGACGGACGACGCGCCCTCGACCGCACCGACGTGCGTCTTGAACATCAGGTTGAACGCGCGCGGCTCCGTGAGCTCACACTTGTTCTCGACGGGCGTGCGGCTCGGCTTCTCGGTGCAACGCGCATCCTCGAGCTTGTCGGCACGAAAACGCGCCTTGCACTTCTTGCAGTCGACCATCGGATCGCTGAACCCACCGACGTGGCCCGACGTCACCCAGGTCTGCGGGTTCTGAATGATCGCCGAGTCCAGGCCGACGATGTCGTCGCGCAGCGTGACCATGCGCGACCACCAGGCTTCCTTCACGCGGCGCTTGAGCTCGACGCCGAGCGGGCCGTAGTCGTACGTGTTGCCGATGCCGCCGTAGATCTCGGACGCTTGGAACACGAATCCCCGGCGCTTGCACAGGGAGACGATCGTGTCCATGAACTGCGTTTCTTGCTTGGCCATGCGCGCGCGCTCTCCGTCAGGGCGGTTCGAAGGCGGCGGAGCTTAGCGGAGCCGGCAGAGCGATGCGAGACGCGCTCGCCGAGCGCGTCACTTCACCTTCTGCTCCGCTTCCGCGACGTAGAACTCGGCCAGCGAAACCATCTCGTCCCACTCGAGGTCGCGCGCGCGGATGATGCCGTTCGCGTCGATCAAGAAGGTCGTCGGAAAACCGCGCACCTTCCAGTTCTTGACGATCGAGTGCGTGGACGACTGCAAGAGGAACGCGCGGAACTCGGTCCCGAACTTCGCCATGTGCTCTTGGATTCGGCGTGGTGCGTTCGTGCCGATCGCGCCCCCGACGACCACGAACGGCCGGCCGGCCAGCTTCTTCGCGAGATCGCCGCGACGCGGCGCGAGCGCGAGGCAGTTCTCGTCCTTGATCAGGAAGAAGTCGAGCAGCACCACTTGGCCGCGGAAGTCCGCGAGCTTCATCTCGCGGCCGGAGAGATCGTTCTCGACGGTGACCTGCGCGGGCGATCCCGGTACCACCTGCTTCAATCGGTCGTGCGCTTTGCGTGCGGGCTCCGCGGCGGCGGTGCTCGGGAACTCGGTGTACGCGCGCGTGAAGAGCGCGAGCGCGCGCTCGTCGTTCGCCACGTCGCCGCGCGTGCTCGCGATCTCGCCACGCACCCACAGCGCGAGCGCGCGGATCTCCGGGTTCTCGCTGCGCTGCACGAGACCGTCGAGCACCGCTTCCGTGCGCTCGCCGGGCATGTGCTCCGCCTTCGCGTTCAGCTCGTACAGCGACGGGATCACCCACGTCGCCGAAGGAAACTCGTGGTACAGCACGCCGTGAAAGCGCACGAGCACTTCCATCGCGGGCTTCGCGGCCTTCGGGTAGACGGAGCCGAACGACTCGGCGATCTCCTGCATACCGAGCGACCAATCCGGCGTGCGCGCGAGTCGCAAGTGCGCGCTGTACACGTAGTCGATCCAACGCTTCGCGACGTCGTTGCCCGCGTCGGCCAGGGCCTTGAAGTGCGCGTGGAAGTCTTCGATCGGCTGCTCGGGCCACTCGGTGTGCGGCTTACCGGCCGCTTGCGCCGCCTCGACTGCGGAGAGCCATTCCGCTTCCGCAACGAGGAACTGCTCGTTCACGTCGGAGAGCAGCGCTTGCGCGGCGGTCTGGCTCGCGGAAGTGTGCGGATACTGCACGAGGATCGTGCGGAACAGTTCGGCGGCCTCGGCCTTGCGCGCGACATCCTTCGTCTGGCCGCGCTCGGTGCGCACCCAGGCGGCGAGCCACAGCGCCTGCGCCTGCACCTCCATCGACGCGCTCTTCTCCTCGACGAATTGCGCGAGCGCGAGCGAAGTCGACTCGCCGAGCGCGTCGACCTGCCGCTGCACGCGCGACAGCGCAGCGAGCATCACGGCGTCGGTGGCCTTCTGCGCGAAGAGCTGCTCGAACGCCCACAATCCCTCGCGCGTCGCCTGCGCGCGATCGGGCAGGGCCGCGGCGAGGTTCTCGATGACCCAGATCAACGCGCCGGCGTCGCCGCGTTCCGCGATCGCGCGTGCGCGCGTGAAGTACGAGCGCGCCGGGTGCGGACCGAGCGTCTTCTCGTCCGCGCTCGGTGAGCGCGACTTGCGGTCGGTGTAGTTGCGCAGCGCGGCGGCGTACTCCTCGCTCAGCGTGCCCCAGCTCTCCTGGGCGATCGCTACGAAGGGACGCGGCGCGAGCGCGCTCGCGGTGGACGGGAGTGCCGTGGGCAGAACGAGGGACAGAGGCAGTGTGACGAGGATCAACATGGCGCGCCGATTCTCCGCGCGAGCGCGGTCGAAGTGAAGTGCGCGCCTACGTGCCCGGATCAGCGCGGTGAGCCGGCGCCGGGCGCCGACTTGGAGGCGCGCAGCTCGCCGAGCAGCTGATCGACGGCCTTGTCCATCGCTTCGTCGCGCACGCCGGTGAAGCGGATCCGGCCGTCCACGTCGAGGACGTAGATGGTCGGAAAGCTCGTGACGCCCCACGCGCGGCACCACGGGCCGCTGGTCGAGCCCTGCCACGAGCTGCGCCAGGTCACGCCGTGCTCACGCGCCTTGGCGAGGTACTCGTCCTTGCTCGCGTCGGTGTTCACGCCGATCAGCGCGAAGGGCTCGTTCTTCAAGCGCTCCACGAGCGCCTTTTCGTGCGGGATCATCGCACGACACGGCGGTCACCAGAATCCCCAGAAGTCGAGCACCACGACCTTGCCGCGGTAGTCCGACAACTTGAACTCTACGCCGTCGACGTCGGTGGTCGTGAAGTCGGGCGCGATCTGTCCGATCTGGAGATTGCGCAGCTGGTACAGCTTGCCACGTGCGCGCGCCGCGCTGTCCGTGTCCGGGTGTTCGGCAACGAGTTGGTCGAGCAACGCTTCCCCGCGCGCGGCGTGACCAGCACCGTTGCTGCTGGCCAGTGCGAAGCCTGCGTTGTACAGCGCCGCCGCGCGGATCGCGGGCTTGTTCGTGGCGCGCGCGATCGCCATGCACACGTCTTCGACGTCGGCGGCGGAGAGCGCGCGCGAGCTCACCTCCGCGCGCACTTCGCGCAGCACTTCCGTGATCCAGGCTTCGTCGGCGAAACGCCGCGCGAGCTCGCCGTACAGCGCGAGCTTGCGCTCTCGCAGCGCTTCGCCCGCAGCGCCGTCGGCGTTCGCGAATTGAATGCACCAACGCATTGCGCGCGGGTGCCCGTTCTTCGCCAGCGCGTCGAAGCGCGCGAAGAACTCGCCTTGCGGTCCGACCGGCCAGCTCGCCTGCGGCACGCCGCTCTCGCGCGCGGCGCGCAGCGCGTCGTCGTAGGCGCTCCAGCGCGCGATGAACTGCTTGTGCAGCTCGACGAACGCCGCTTCGTCGCCGGAAACGATCGGCTGAACCTGCACCGCAGGCGCCGCCTGCGCGCGCGCGTCCACGGCTTGCGCGTCGAACACACCGGTGACGAGGATCGAGAGCAGGAGCAGCATGGATCGGAGCGGCGACAGGCGCAGCGAGGGATCCTACTATAAGGCAGAGCATGTCGAACGGGACCCACTGTGCGGACGAAAGCTCCGCCGTCTGGCGCGCGCCGCGCGCGAGCGACGCCGCACGCGGTCCACAGGCGCGCGACATCGAGCGCATCGCCGCCAAGGTCGAGGCCGGCGAACGCATCGATGCGGCCGAAGCACTGCTGCTGCACGACGCTGCGGACATCGCGACGCTCGGCCGGCTCGCGGACCTCGTGCGCGCCCGCAAGCATCCGGATCCCGTCGTCACGTACATCGTCGACCGCAACCTGAACCCGACGAACGTGTGCATCACGGACTGCGGGTTCTGCGCGTTCTACCGGCGTCCCGGCGCGGATGGCGCGTACGTCCTCACGCGCGAGCAGATCTACGCCAAGGTCGAGGAGACCGCGCGCCTCGGTGGCCGACAGCTCTTGATGCAAGGCGGCCACCACCCGTACCTCAAGACGGATTGGTGGTGCGCGCTGATCGCCGACCTGAAGGCGCGCTTTCCCGACGTCAATGCGCACGCGCTGTCCGCACCCGAGCTCGATCACTTGTCGAAGCTCGACAAGCGGCCGGTGGAGCACGTGATCCGCGATCTCTTCGACGCGGGACTCGGCAGCGTGCCGGGCGCGGGCGCGGAGATCCTCGTCGAGCGCGTGCGCAAGGTGATCGCGCCGAAGAAGACGTCGACCGATCGCTGGCTCGACGTGCATCGCAAGGTGCACGAGTCCGGTTTGCGCTCGTCCGCGACGATGATGTTCGGACACGTGGAGACGAGCGCCGAGCGCATCGAGCACCTCGCCCGCCTGCGCGACTTGCAGGACGAGACCGGTGGGTTCACGGCCTTCGCGTGCTGGACGATGCAACCGGACGGCGTGCCGGAGGAGCACAAGTATCCGGAGAAGGCGACGCCGGGCGTCTACCTGCGCGTGCAAGCGCTCGCGCGGATCTTCCTCGACAACATCGACAACATCCAGACGAGCTACGTGACGCAAGGCGTCAAAATGGCGCAGGTCACGCTGCGCTTCGGTTGCAACGATTTCGGCGGCACGATGCTCGAGGAGAACGTCGTGTCGGCTGCCGGCTGCTTCCACCTCGCCTCCGTGCAGAAGATCGAGCGCGCGATCGAGCGCGCCGGTTTCGCTCCGCGCCAGCGCAACAGCTGGTACGGCATCGTCGATCCGCGCCACGACGGAGTGTGCACGCCGAAGAATCGCGAGGGAGCGGCGACGCATCGTGCGGCGCCGAGGACACGCGCGACCGAGGTGCGCGCGTGAGTCCTGCGGTGACGTGCGCGAGCGAGCGCTCGGCCGACGATCGCTTGCGGGCGCTGGCGTCCGCTGCCGGTCTCGCCGACATCGCGGAGAGGGTGCTGCGCGCCGAGCGGCTCTCGCAAGGCGACGGGTTGCGGCTGTACCGCGCGGACTTGCACGCGGTCGGCGCACTCGCGAACCACGTGCGCGAGCGGCTGCACGGCGACGTCGCGTATTTCAACGTCAATCAGCACGTCAACTACACGAACATCTGCAACAAGCTGTGCCGCTTTTGCGCGTTCCAGCGCTTGCCGGGTCAAGCCGGCGCGTACTGGTGGACGCCCGAGCAGGCCGCGCAAAAGATCCGCGAGCAGCTCGGCGAGCCCGTGACCGAAGTGCACATGGTCGCGGGCATCCATCCGAAGCTCGAGTACGACTACTACCTCGAGCTCTTGCGCGCCGTGAAGGCCGCGCGGCCTGCGATCCACATCAAGGCCTTCACGATGGTCGAGCTCGACCAGATCGCGAAGAAGGCCAAGAAGCCGCTCGCGGAAGTGCTGCCCGAACTGATCGCGGCCGGACTCGGCTCGGTGCCGGGTGGTGGCGCGGAGATCTTTTCGGAGCGCGTGCGCCAAGCGACGTATCACCTGAAGATCAGCGGCGATCAGTGGCTGGACATCGCCCGCACCGTGCACCGCGCGGGCCTCAAGAGCAACTGCACGATGCTGCACGGCCACATCGAGACCATCGAAGAGCGGGTCGACCACCTCGATCGCTTGCGCCTCCTCCAAGATCAAACGGGCGGATTCCAGACGTACATCCCGCTCTCGTTCCATCCCGACAACAGCGAGATGGCCGACGTGCCGGGACCGACGGCGCTCGACGAGCTGCGCGAGATCGCGGTCGGCCGCTTGATGCTCGACAACATTCCGCACATCAAGGCCTACTGGATCCTGATGGACGTGCCCATCGCGCAGCTCGCGCTCGCGTACGGCGCGGACGACGTCGACGGCACGGTGGTCGAGGAAAAGATCTACCACGAAGCCGGCGCGACGACGCCGCAGCGCGTGAAGCGCGCCGAGCTCGTGCAATGGATCCGCGATGCCGGTCGCGTGCCGGTCGAGCGCGACACGCTGTACAACGTGGTGTGGTCGGAGGCGGACGAACTCGCCGTGTGAGTTTCGTCGTTGGCGACGAACGCATCTCGGTCGAAGCCTGCTCCACGTGGCGTCTAGTGTCCTGAGTCAGAAGTTCGCTCTCACCAAGGTCGAGATCGTCGTCGCTGGCAAGGCGCGAGGGTGCAGGCAACCTGTCAGGTTTCCGAACCCGAGCAACG
>JBJXHG010000059.1:0-9396 GCA_046160865.1 Planctomycetota bacterium
CGTTGCTCGGGTTCGGAAACCTGACAGGTTGCCTGCACCCTCGCGCCTTGCCAGCGACGACGATCTCGACCTTGGTGAAAGCGAACTTCTGACTCAGGACACTAGTTGTCGCGGCGCACCGCGCGAATCGATGAGCTCGACGCGGTCCGCCGAGCCCGCCTCGCCGTAGATGCGCACGCCGTACCCGCACGGCTCGAGCGCGCGCGACGGGTACTGCGTGCAGCGCGCACGCTTCCATCCTCCGCGTCGTCTCCTCGGCCGGAAAGAACGCGTCGCACGTCGAGTGCGCCGTGTAGAGGGCCGCGCTCGACGCGTTCACCCCGTGCACGGGCGACGAGTCGACGAACGGATCGAGCGTGAGCAGCCCGCGGTGAACGTGCTGCAAGGCGTTGCCTCGGTAGCGACCGCAGCCGGACGTGGTTGGCGCCGCGCGCGAGCACTCGCCATTTCAGATCCGTCGCGCGCGCGGCCGATTCACTGTCTCCCCATGCGCCGCCTGTACGATCCCGACCATTGGTGGCTCGCGTCGCGACGCGCGATCTATCTCGAGCTCCTCGGCGCGCAGCTCGGCACGCTGCGCGTCGAACGCGCGCTCGAGATCCAGAGCGGCGAGGGCGGATTCCTGCCGGAGCTCGAGGACTTCGCCGAGACGTTGTGCCACACCGAGCTCGACCGCCGGTTGCTCAAGCGCACGGCCGTGCGCGGTCACGAGCACGGCTTCGTCGCGACGAGCCGCGCGTTGCCATTCGCAACGGGCGCCTTCGACCTCGTGTGCTGGTTCGAAGGGCTCGAGGAATTCGACGACGACTACGCCGTGCTGTGCGAGGCGTTGCGCGTGCTGCGGCCGGGCGGCTTGGCGATGATCTGCGCGCCGGCGTACCCGTGGCTCTCGACCGAGCGCGCGCGCGACGGCGGCGAGCGCAAGCGCTACACACGGCGGCGCATGCGCGACGTTCTCGCACGTGCCGGCTTCGAGATCGCGCGCACGACGTACGCGCACGGCGCGCTGCTGCCCGCTACGGCGGCCGCGAGCGTGTTCCACCGGCTGTGGAGCGAGTTCGAGCTGCCGAAGTTCCCGCGCGGCGAGCGCCGCGTGCGCAGCCCGCTGCTCTGGAATCGGCTCGTCACGCGGCTCTTGAGCGCCGAACGACGCTGGTCCGTGCGCTTCGATCTGCCGTTCGGTCGCACCGTCGCGACGATCGCGCGCCGTCCGCTCGGCACGCTCGCGCAGAAGCAAACGCTCGCCGCGATCCGTGCACGCCGCGCGCGCGCGGCGTGAGGGTCGCTCACGGAACGCGCCCGCGGCGCTCGTTCCGTCGCGGCTCCGCGCTCAGCGCATCGACGTCTCGAACGACAGTGTGTCGCCCTTCAAGCGCATCGACGAGGTCATCGTGCCCTTGAAGTAGCGGCCGGCGATCTCGCCGCTCGGCAGCGCGGGCCAGCTACCGTCGAGGCTCATCGACATGAAGGCACCCAAAGTGCCGAACATGTCGAGCGTCCCGCGCATCGTCGCGCTCGTGCTCGCGAGGCTGAGGAAATTGGACTCGGCGCGAGCATCGAAGAGCGGCTTGAACAGCGGATTCTCGAGCGCGGTCTCCTTCGGCTCGCCCGCGCTCGCGCGCAACGCCGCGCGCAGTGCGGTCGGATACATCGACACGAACGCCAGCTTCGGGCGGAAGGCCCACTCCACCGAAACCGGACCGTCCGCATCGCCGAACTTGGTGATCGGCGTGCCTTGGTAGTCCGCGGTCTGCAGCTCTTCCGCCATTCCCGTGGCGGTGAGCACGCGCGTCAGCGCAGTCGAGAACACGCTCGTGTCGGCGATCTCGATCATGTACGTCTCGCCGTAGAGCGTGCCCTCGGGCGTTTCGGCCGCGTCGACCACACCGGCCAAGTTCGCTTGGGTCCACTCCGCCGCGGGCACGGGCGAGCTGCACATGCCGAAGCGGCCGGTGAGTTGCAAGAGCACTTCGTGCTCGACGTCGCCGAACATCCCGGACGCGCCGGTGAGCTGCGCGCGCGCTTCGTCGTGCATCTTCGGATCGATTTCCTTCGCGAAGCTCCACGCCGTCGTCCACAGCTTCGGAAGATCGAGCCCGTAGAAGTTCACGTTCATCGAGTCGCCCGGCATGTTGCGCGCGAACTCGCGTGGATAGCGGCCGAGGCAGTTCAAGAACGAACGCAGATAGCCCTTCTCGGGAACGTGCAGCGCAGCTTCGAACCACGCCTTCTCGCCCGTGCCGATGTCCGCGGTGGCGTACGCGAACGTGAGCTGCTCGAGCCCGAGGAGATCCAGGATGCGCTTCTCGTCCGGATTCGCCGTGCTCTCGCGCAGAAGCATCTCGTAGACGTTGCGCGTGTCGACATAGAGCTCGATGCGGCCGGGCGCGCTGACGCTCTTGCGCGCGTCGGCGAAGCGCGGGCTGCTCGCGAGGCTCGCGTTGGCGTCGCTGCCTTGCAAACGGTCGATCAAACCGTGCACCGCTGGCACCAGGTCCACCGACTGCGAGCCGAACATGAATCCGAGCACTCGGCCGGTGTCGAACACGACGAGTGGATCGCCCACGACCTGCGCGGGCTTCGCCTCGGTCTCGGAGGTCTCCGCGCGCGTCCCGCCCGGCAGCTCTGTCGCCTCGGCGGCGATCGCCGCGGCTTCGGAGCGGGCGCGATCCGGCATCGTCGCGAAGTGCAGCGCGATCCCCTTGTACGTCTCGGTGCGCGACCCGCGCTGCAAGGCCGGTGAGCCAATCGCCTTCTTGTAGAGCGAGCGCGCCTTCTCCGCGCTCGAGCCCGGATCGATCACGTAGCCCATCGTCGCGTCGTCACCCGACATCGCCATGAAGCCGACCATCGATCCGTGCAGCGCGTCGAGCGCTTCGTCGAGCTCGAACTCGGCCTCCTTGCTGGCGTCCTCCATCAGCGACTGGATCTGCTCGCGCAGGGGCGCAAACGCCTCGTCGGCGTAGAACTTGTGCCACGCGTTCTCCTGCCAGCTCGCGCGCAGGCCGTCGATGTCGCGCACCGAGACGCAGATCAGCGCGTCCTTCGGGACCGCGCCCAAGAGCGGATCCTGCAGCGGCGGCGCGCTGCGGAACGCGATCGCGGACGGCCAAGCGAGGACGGACAGACCGATCGAAGTCAGCATCGACATGGGATCACCCTCTGAGGTGGGTCGCACCCCGCGCGAGCAGCGCGGATGTATACAAGGAGCGATCAGTGCTCGGCTCGGACACACGGGTCCGCGCACTCGATCGCGGCGGGAGGTGGCGACGGACGCGAACTACTTGGCCTCGGACTCCTGGTCCCAGGACTCGAGGTGCATGCCGTACTGCTCGCGCATGAACTCGCGCGACGCGAACGTGCGCCCGCGGAAGGCACGGATGGACTCCTGCTCGGACTGCTGGGCGAGCGCTTGGATCTCGCCGGGCGACATCTTGGTGAGCTCCGCGTCGCGGAGACCGGCGATGCGCACGACGTAGGCGTGCTTGCCGTCGCGTGCGAGCTCGGCACGCGCGACCGTGTTCTCCTTCGTCACGTACAGCCCCGAGCTCATGCGCAGGTAGCTTTCGATGGGCGTCTTGCCCGGGTTCTTCACGCGCTCCGTGTAGTCGAAGCGCTGCACCTGCAGACCGAGCTCCGCCGCTGCGGCCGCGAACTTCTCCGCGTCGGATTCCGGCGCGAAGGGCGCCGCCGTCGTGTCGCTCGCATCCGGCCGCGTGCCGAGCTTGTCGCGCACGGACTCGAGCTTCGCGAGCGCGAGCTCACCCATCCGATTCGTGATCCATTCTTCGCGCAGCTTCTCGCGCATCTCGGCGAACTCCGGCGTGCGCGGCTCATCCTTCGCCGTGGCACGTCCGATGAGGAGCGCCTTTTCGTCGACCGATACGGTCGTCGCGAACTTGCCCGGCTGCGCCGTGCCGGTGATCCAGTCGGCGTGCGTGCGCGACATCCAAGGCAGCGCGAGCTTCTGCCACTCGTCGAGCGTGAGCGCCTTCGCCTCCTGGTGGTACGCGAGACCGACACCCTCCGCTTCCTCGGCGAGGTTGATCGTGTGCCCGTCTTCCGCGCGCCGCCACATGTCGGATTGCCACGCGGAGAGCGCGCGATGGATCGGCGCCTCGCGCTTCGCCGCCGCGGCCACGTCCGGGTTCTCGTACGGCAGGAAAAAGTCCTGCGGCGTCGGCTGGCGATCCTGCGGCAAGTTGTGGTTGCGGAAGCGCTGGAACGCGGTGCTGTCGTAGTACTCCCGCGCTGCGGCCTCGAGGTCGAGCTCGGCCGGCGCCGGGAACTTCGCGAAGAGCTTCTCCGTGGAGACTTCGCCTTCGAGCGAGAAGATCGCGAGCTCCGCCGCGGCGGCGACGCCGCGCTTGTAGGTCTCCTTGCGCGCGTCGGGGAAGGCGTCGAACCAAGTCTTGAGCTCGTCGTCGTTCGGCACCTGCGCCTCGGCGTCGGCGCGGAAGCCGTCGACCGCGAGCTCGATGTAATCGAACGCGTATTCTTGGTGGCGTTGCTTCCACAGCTTCTCGACTTCCGCCATCTCGGGAGTCGCCAAGCCCGCCATCAGCAAATTCTGGTGGCGCTGGATCGCGAGCAGCTTGCGCAGGATGTCCTCGAAGTTCTTCGTCGAGATGCGGAAGCGATCGAGCACCTGCGTGTAGTTCGCCGCGCTGCCGAAGCGGTCGAGGATGAACTTGCTGAGCTCCTTCTTCGTGACCTGGATGCCCGCGTCTTCCGCGAGGTCGGCCTGCACGATGAAGAACCCCGCGTCGTCGTCGTTGCGGTCGCGATCCGTGCGGCCCATGACGATCTGGTAGACCTTGACCAGGTTCTGGCGCAGCGAGACGAATTCCGGGCCGCTCATCGACCGCGGCTCGCCGCGCAAGTCCTTCCAGGTGAGGTACGACGAGCCGCGTCCGCCCTCGCCGGTGAAGACGCTGATGACTTCGTCACTGACCGTGAACGTCGTGAGCAGGAAGATCACGAGCAGGAAAGTCATCACGAAGCGCGTCTTCCGACTTCCCTTCGGAGCGACGATCACGTCGTCGTCGTGTTCGTCACCGGGCTTCTTGGCCGGATCGTGCGCTTTGGGATCGTGAGTCGGGTTGGCCATCGTGGGTCGTCGCGCGGGGGGAATTCTCGTGCCCCCCCGGTTCGCGCCCAGGCAGGGAAAGCGCAGGAGTCTACGGGCGAGGAATCGCGCGGTGCAAGGCGGCGGGGATCCGCTCTTCGCGCGCGGGGCGAAAGCTGCGGGCGAGAAGTGCGGTTACGCTGCTATCTGGATCCTCATGTTGACCTCGATCGCTCTCGCCGCGGCGCTCACTCCCATCGGCACCGGATCTTCCGAGCACGTGCAACTCGGCGATCTGCCCGCCGGCCGACCCGATGCGTTCGTCGTGAGCGTGGATCGGGCCGGCTCGGTCCGCGATCTCGTGCTCGCGCGTCACGACCTGCGCGCGCACGGCGCCGTGCTGCGCATCGGCGGCAGCGCGTTGCACGGCGCGGAGCTCCCCGCCTCGCGGGTCTACCGAGGATCCGTCGCCGGCGACCCCGGGAGCACCGTGCTCGCGCGACTCGCGGACGACGGACTGCACGCGCGTGTCATCGAAGGCGGCGGCGAGACGTGGTCGATCCGGCCGACGGTGCGCGGACACGCGCTGCGTGACGAGGCGCTGCCGGCTCTCGCGTGCGGTAGTGACGCGTTGGCGAGCGGCGCGACGATCACGGCGCTGACGCCGCCGGCGACGGCCCACGCTCCCTCGCTCGCGCGGCGGCCGCGGCTGTGCACGACCCTGTGCGAGATCGCGTTCGACGCCGACTACGACTACTTCCTGCTCAAGGGCTCCTCGGTCGAGAACGTCGTCGACACGATCGACGACTACATGAACCAAGTCGACTTCTACTACACGCGCGACACGCGGATCACCTACCGCATCACGGCCTACGTCGTGCGCACCGCGCCGTTCTACGCGCCGACGTCGGGCGGCGATCTGCTCGACGACTTCCGCGCCGAGTGGAACGCGAACCAGACGCACATCCGCCGCGACATCGCGCACCTGATGACGGACGCGCCGGGCAGCATCATTCAATACGGCGGGCTCGCGTGGGTCGGCGTCATGTGCACGAGCTCGGGCTACGGTTGGAGCCGCGACGATCCGTACGCGCTCGGCCACGAGATCGGCCACAACTGGGGTGCACCGCACTGCCTCGACCAGAGCCCGTGCAACAACATGTGCGGTGGCTGCTTCTACATCGCGCCCAACACGAAGGACGTCATCGCCGCGACGCGCGATTCGGCGCCGTGCCTCGCGCTCGTGCCGACGAATCCGGCGCAGGTGCCACCCTACGCGCGTCCCGATGGCATCGAAGTGCGCAAGGACGACTACGACTCGGTCTCGCCGATCGTGTTCGACGTGCTCGGCAACGACGAGGACGGCAACTGCGAGCGACTCGTGCTGCACGACTTCGATGCGCAGAGCGAGCGCGGCGCGCAGGTCGCGCTGTCGCCCGGCACCGGTCCGCTCGGGCGTGACGAGCTCGAGTACAGCCTGCCGGCCGAGGCGTTCGTCGGCGACGACCGCTTCGCATACGCCGTTCGCGACAGCGGCGCGCTGTCGAGCGACGGCTCGGTGAGCGTGCGCGTCTTGCCCGTGGAGCTCGAGGCGCTCTTCCGCTTCGACGAAACGGTCGGTGTCGCAGCCGCGGACGCATCCGGCAAAGGCCACACGGGCACGACGTCCGGCGGTCCGCTGTGGACGAGCGGGCTCTTCGACGGCGCGCTCGAGCTCGACGGCGTGAACGATCACGTCGCGCTGCCGCCGCTCGACCTCGACTCGGACGAGATCACGATCACGGCCTGGGTGCGGCGCAACGGCAGCCAAATACCGCGCGCCGGCATCGTGTTCAGCCGCGCCGCGAGCACGTACGCGGGCCTGCAGCTCGGCAGCGCGAACGAGCTGCGCTACGCCTGGAACGGCGCGAGCAACACGATCAACTTCAACTCCGGCCTCGTCGTCCCGGACGCGCAGTGGGTGTTCGTCGCGCTCACCGTCGAGCCGACGCGCGCCAGCCTCTATCTCCACGACGGGACGCTGCACTCCGCCGTCAACCCGATCGCGCACGCGCGCGAAGCGTTCGACGGCGAGACGCGCATCGGACACGACGCGAACGCGAACAACCGGCGCTTCCGCGGACGGCTCGACGACGTGCGCATCTACGACTACGCGCTCTCCGCGGCGGAGATCGCGGCGCTCGTGAACGGCGGCCGCGCCGAAGCGCCGTATCCGTTCGACGGTGCCGCGACGCCCGAGACGAACGCCACGCTCACGTGGACCTTTGGACCCGCCGCCGCGACGCACGACGTGTACTTCGGCACGAGCTACGCCGCCGTGCGCGACGCGACGCCGCTCTCGCCCGAGTACTTCGGCAACCAGAGCGGGCTCGCGTTCGCGGCCGGCGCGCTCGCATCCGGCACCGAGTACTACTGGCGCATCGACGAGGTGCTCGGCACGCGCACGCCAGGCCACGTGTGGCAGTTCCGGCTGGCCGAGTTCGGCCGCTGGAAGCTCGACGAGACCGCCGGCTCGAGCGCGCTCGACAGCCAAGGCGGCGATCACGGCACCTACGTCGGCGGCGTCACGTTGAATCGAGCCGGCGCGGCGCCGTGGCTCGGCACTGCGGCGTCGTTCGACGGCGTCAACGATCGCGTCGACCTGCCGGCGCTCGCGCTGCACACGGATCGCGCGACGATCACGTGCTGGGCGAAGCGCAACGGCAACCTGAACTCGTTCGCGGGTCTCGTGTTCAGCCGCGCGGCGAGCACGGTCGCAGGCCTGAACGTCGGCGACGCGAACGAGTTGCGCTACCACTGGAACGGCGACAGCACGACGTGGGGCTTCGACTCGGGGCTCGTGCTCCCCGACGGCGCGTGGGCGTTCTGCGCGGTGGTCGTCGAGCCGACGCGCGCGACGCTCTATCTCGGACAGAACGGTGTGCTGGCGTCGGTCACGAACGCCGTCTCGCACGGCATCGAGGAGTTCAACGGCAACGCCGTGATCGGCCGCGACCCGAGCGGCGCGCGCTTCTTCCGCGGCGCGCTCGACGACGTGCGCATCTACGACGCGGCGCTCACGCCCGCCGAGGTCCAGCGCGTGTTCGACGGCACGCTGTAGCAGCTCGAACGCGACGCGCGCGCGCACACCGTTCGTGACTCTGCTCGACGGCCGCTTCCGCGCGGGCGTGCGCGGTGGAGCCGTCGATGCGCAGATCGACGTTGGCGCACGGTCGCCGCGGTACGCGGTGAGAAACGCGGGTCAGGACGTGCTCTCGCGCACGCGGGGTGTGCGCAGCGCAGGCTGCGGCGCCAAGTCAGCTCTCCGCGACGATCCGCTGCCGCGCCGCGCCGAGTCCGTCGATGCCGCTCTCGACGACGTCGCCGGCCTTCAAGAACACCGGCGGATCGCAGCCGAGACCGACTCCGGCCGGCGTGCCCGTGCTGATCACGTCACCGGGCAAGAGCGTCATGAACTGGCTGACGTAGCTGACGAGCTTCGTCACGCCGAAGATCATCGCCTCCGTGTTGCCGTCCTGACGCGTCACACCGTTCACGGTGAGCCACAGTCGTGCGCGCTGGAAGTGCGGCAGCTCGTCCTTCGTCGCGAGCCACGGTCCAATCGGACCGAAGGTGTCAGCGCTCTTGCCCTTCACCCATTGCCCGCCGCGCTCGAGCTGGAACGCGCGCTCGGAGTAGTCGTTGTGCAGCGCGAAGCCGAGCACGTGGTCGAGCGCGCGCGACTCGTCGACGTACTTCGCGCGCCGTCCGATCACGATCGCGAGCTCGACCTCCCAATCGACCTTCGTGCCGCCGCGCGGGATCACGACGTCGTCGTTCGGGCCCGAGAGCGCGCTGGTCGCCTTCAGGAAGAACACCGGCTCGCTCGGGATCTTGGCCTTCGTCTCGCGCGCGTGATCGACGTAGTTCAGTCCGATGCCGACGATCTTGCTCGGACGCGCGATCGGCGGGCCGAGACGTTGCGCAGGATCGAGCCTGGGAGCGCGCTCGGCGTTGCGCTCGAGCCAGCTGGCGAGGCGCCGCTCTCCGTCGCTCGCGAGGAACGGCTCGCTCCAATCGCTGCCGAAGCCGCTGCAATCGACGCGCGTGCCGTCCGCGAGCACGACGCCCGGCACCTCGCGATTCGGGGGACCGACACGGATCAGCTTCATGCGCCGCTCAAGAGAGCACGCGGAGAGCGCGAGTGCCACGCGGCACGGCCGACGTTAGCCCGCATTTCTCACCACGTCCTGCTGCGGTCGCGCCAGCGCGCTCGGAGCGGCGTTGTTGAATCGGAATCGATCCTCGCTGACCTTCCAGGTCACCTCCGGTCGATTCCGATTCAACGC
>JBJXHG010000060.1:0-2689 GCA_046160865.1 Planctomycetota bacterium
TCGACGCGTTCACGGTCGGCTACTGCTCGGACCTCCCGGGCCCCCTCAGCGTTCCGGCCGGCACGGGCGCGAGCCTGACCGTCGACTTCCGCGACTCGACGCCGCTCGACGCCGTGCGTTGCGCGGACGGCCCGCTCGTCGCTCCGGCGCCGAACGCGAGCTTCTCGCTCGTCAGCTTCCCGGGTGCGGGCGCTGGCCCGTTCAGCTGCTGGCTGGTCGCGCTCGACCTGACCGGCGTGACGGCGAGCTTCACGATGCGCTCGGACGCCAACGGTCAGTACGGCGATGCCTTCACGGGTGCCAACCTCGGCCAGACCGTGGACACCGAACTGAATGACTGCTTCAGCTGGTCGTTCAGCTTCCCGGGCATCGCGTCGCCGACCACGACATCTGCGTCGGGCATGATCCTCGCGGGCGTGCCGGCTGACGCCGCGCACCTCGGCTGGCTCACCGCGACGACCACCGGTAGCGCTCTTACGCCGGCTTGCGCCGGCTACGACGGCACCACGTGGGACCACCAAGAATCCAACGCGGCTCCGGTGTACGCCGTCAACGGCGTCGTCACGAACGCGAACAGCGCCGAAGGCACGCTGCTCGTCACCGGCCTCGGTGGCGAAGCGGGCACCGGCATGACGACGCAGGACTCGGTCCGCGTCGACCTCAACCCGGCGACGTCGGTCAACGGTTGCTACTTCTTCGGCGGCCCGGGCGGGACGAACCCGTTCTCGAGCTTCCACCTGAAGCTGCACACCCTCGCCGCGACGAACGTCACCCCGGTTTCGCCGGGCTCTGGCTTCTGCTTCGGTGACAACTGCGCGTTCACCTGCCCGTGCGCCGCTCCGAACCCGATCCCGGATCCCTCCGGCGGTCATGAGTCGGGCTGCGCGAACAGCAACCCGAACGCTCTCGTGGGCGCACTCGGTGGTCGTCTCGAAGTTGAGGGCAACAGTGTCGTGGGCGTGACGGACACCGTCCGCTTCCGCGCGAGCGGCACGACGAACGGTCTCGCGTTCCTCGTCAAGGGCAACGCGAAGACGCCGAACGGCGTGTTCCCGGCCACGGCCGACGGTATCCGCTGCGCGAGCGGTGGTCTCGTCCGCTTCGGTGCTCACAACCAAGGCTCGAACGGCGACGCGGTCGGCACGTGGAGCTTCCCCAACACCGCGCAAACCACGGCGGTGTCGACTGCCACGGCGCAAACGGCCGGCCAGTCCGCGTACTACCAGCTCTTCTACCGCAACCCGGCGGTGTTCTGCAGCAACGTCGCGACGGCGACGACGAACTTCACGAACGCCCAGCAATTGCTCTGGTGATTCGCTGAAGCTCGGTTGAGCAAACGAACGAGCGGGCGCCGTGACGAACGGCGCCCGCTCTCTTTTTGGCCACGAGTTCGCGTGCACTCGTCGCGACCTCCGCGCACTACGTCGCGAGATCGTCGGTCAGACGCGACGACTCGTCCGCAGTTTCGCGCGTGCATCCGGAGCGAGGCGAATCGGATCACGTTCATCGCGGGCTCCTGACCCGTCTCTCTCATCACATCCTGCCGCGCTCACGCCCACTCGCGCGGAGCGGCGATGTTGGATCTCGCAAGCCTTCCAGCTCGACTACGGTCGATTCCGATGCGACACCTTGCTCCGAACGAGGTTGGCACGACCTCGCCGTAGTGAGTGATGCTCTGGGTTAGCAGCCTGTGGTGAGAGTGCTTCGAGCGCGAGAGCTGCTCGTTCGTGTCGGATCGAGCGACGCCGTGCTGGCGCGCACGGACGGCTATCGCGCCGATTGACTTTCACCTCGGGCTGTTACGCTTTTCCGTGGAGGTTGATCATGGTCAAGGTCGGGGTGGTGCTTTCCGGATGCGGCGTGTACGACGGCAGCGAGATTCACGAGGCCGTGCTCACCCTGCTCGCGCTCGACAAGTTTGGCGCGACCGCGATCTGCATGGCGCCCTCGATCGATCAGACGTCGGTGGTCAACCACCGCACGGGCAAGCCGGCCGAGGACGTGCGCAACGTGCTCGACGAGTCGGCACGGATCGCGCGCGGCAAGATCACCGACATCGCGAAGGTGAAGGCGGCCGACGTCGACGCGCTGATCCTGCCCGGCGGGTTCGGCGCGGCGAAGAACCTGTGCAACTTTGCGAGCGCCGGCTCGAAAGCGAGGGCCGAGCCTCAGGTCGCTCGGCTCCTGCGCGAAGTGCACAAAGCGAAGAAACCGATCGCCGCGCTCTGCATCGCTCCGACTGCGCTCGCGGCTGCGCTGCGCGACGAGCGCGTGCATCCGAAGATGACGATCGGCAGCGACGAGAAGACCGCGACGGCGCTTGAGGAGATGGGCGCGCGCCATCTCGTGTGTCCGGTCGACGAGTTCCGCGTCGACGAGGAACAGCGCATCGTCACGTGTCCCGCGTACATGTACGACGCGCGCATCTCCGAGATCGCGACGGGCATCGAGCGCACCGTCAAGGAGCTCTTGCGGCTCGCGAGTTGAGCCGCGCGGGCGAGCCCGCAACTCTCACCGCATCCGGCTGCGACCGCAGCGGGGCGTGGTGAGCAATGCGGGCTCGAAGCACTTTCACCACGGGCTGCTAGTGTCCTGAGTCAGAAGTTCGCTTTCACCAAGGTCGAGATCGTCGTCGCTGGCAAGGCGCGAGGGTGCAGGCAACCTGTCAGGTTTCCGAACCCGAGCAACG
>JBJXHG010000061.1:0-24570 GCA_046160865.1 Planctomycetota bacterium
GTACGCGCACGCGAATGGCGATCTTGCCGCCATCGGAGACCACGTAGTGGCCCAATTCGCCGCGCGGGTTTTCGATACCGACGTAGGCTTCACCAATGGGCACGCGCAGCGTCTTGGGGATGTCGCCTAGCACCGGACCGGGCTCGATGTGCTGCAAGCACCAGCGCACGATCTTGACTGACTCCATCATCTCGACCGTGCGCACCCAGGCGCGGTCCCAGCAGTCGCCCAGTTGTCCCATTTCGCCGCGCGCGACCGGAATGCCGAAGGCCTTGTCGCGGCAAATTTCGCCGTACAGCGAATAGGGCAAGTCGCGGCGCAAATCCCAGTCCACGCCGGAACCGCGCAGCATGGGCCCGGTCAAGCCGAAGTCGAAGGCCATCTCCTTGCTGATCACGCCGATGTTGGCGGTGCGCTTGACGAAAATCTGGTTGACCATGAGCAGGTCGTAGTACTCCTGCCACTTCTCCTCGAACGTGTCGCAGAAGCGTGCCACGTCCTCGAGCCAGCCCACCGGAGCGTCGTTGAAGACGCCGCCGATGCGGATGTAGCTGTAGGTCAAACGCGCGCCGCAGATCTTCTCGAACAGCGCCATCATCCACTCGCGTTCGCGGAACGCGTAGAAGAACGGCGTGAACGCGCCGATGTCGAGGCCGTACGTGCCCATCGCGACCAGGTGCGACCCGATGCGGTTCAGCTCGACGCAGATCGTGCGCAACATCAGCGCGCGGCGCGGGATCTCGAGCCCCGGCATGAGCGCCTCGACGGCCATCGAGTAGCCGAGGTTGTTGTTCATCGCCGACAGGTAGTCGTACCGGTCGGTGTACGGCAGGTATTGGAGCCACTCGACGTTCTCGCCGATCTTCTCCGCGCAGCGGTGCAGGTAACCCAGGTGTGGTTGCGCACCGGTCACGAGCTCGCCGTCGGTGCGAATCAAGATGCGCATCACGCCGTGCGTCGCCGGGTGCTGCGGACCCATGTTCACCTCGAGGTCCTGCGTGTGGACGTCGAGCATGAACTCGCGCTCGCCGCTCGGCAGCGTGCGCGGCGCATCTTGGAGACTCATCGATCCTTGCGGTTCGCGTGCCATGGCGTCACTCGCAGGAGATCCCGTGGTACTCCTTGGGGAATTCGTAGTCCTTGCGGAGCGGGTAACCGACCCAGTCGTCCGGCAAGAGGATGTTGCGCGGGTCCGGATGTCCGACGAACGTGATGCCGTACATCTCGGCGCACTCGCGCTCGTGCCACTGCGCGGTGCGGTAGACGGCCGACACGGTCGGGATGCGCGCGGCGGACTTCGGCAGCTGCGCCTTGATCGCGAGGCGGTGGCGGCGCGCGACGGACAAGAGCTGCACGACGTACCAGAGGTTCGGGTCGTCGGTCTTCGGATCGACGGCGCTGAGGTCCATCAAGATCTCGAAGCGCAGGCGCGGATCGTCGCGGCACACGCGCAGGAACTCGACGATGCGCTCGGGGTCGACGAGCACGTACGGATCGCCGCCGCGGCCGGGATCCTTCGGGTGACCGTGCTTCTCGCCGGGAATCGGAGGCCGCGGCTCGTCGGCGCGAAGCAAACCCGGAGCACGCACAGCTCGCAGGTGATCGTGGATGCCCTGAAAATCCATTGCGGAAGCAGGGCCTCAGGCGAGGCGAGCGGGTCTCCGGATGACGGACGAGTTGCGGATCTTCTCCTGCAACTTCATCAAGCCTTCGAGGAGCGCTTCCGGACGCGGTGGACAGCCGGCGATGTACACGTCGACCGGCACGATGCGGTCGACGCCCTTCATCACGGTGTAGCCGTACTTGAAGTACGGCCCACCGCCGGTCGCGCACGCGCCCATCGCGATCACGTACTTGGGCGACGGCATCTGGTCGTAGAGCCGCTTGACGCGCTCGCCCATTTTGAAGTTCACGGTGCCGGCGACGATCATCAGGTCCGCTTGGCGCGGCGACGCGCGGAACGCGCCTGCACCGAAGCGATCGATGTCGTGGTGCGCTGCCCCGACCGCCATCATCTCGATGGCGCAGCACGCTAGGCCGAACGTCATCGGCCAGATGCTCGAAAGGCGCGCCCAGTTGAGCAGCCAATCGACACGCGTCGTCAGCAGGTTTTCTTCGAACTGGTGCTCGATCAGGCCCATCGGGTTGGTCCTCGGCAGCCGTTCAGGCCGCTTCCTCCGAGCCGTGGGCCGCGGTGGCCGCGGGCTCGGTCGCGGCAGTGAGCTCGGCCACGGAAGGGATCACGACCGGTGCGGGGAGCTCGCGCGGGACGTATTTCGAGTCGCGATAGGAGAGCACCCAGTCGAGGTCGCCCTTCGCCCACACGTACGCGAGACCGAGGAACAGGATGACGATGAAGAGCACCCCTTCGATCAGCGCGAAGAGCCCGATGCCGCTCCCGGCTGCGGCGCCCGTGCCCGCGAACGCTTCTTGGATCACGATCGCCCAGGGGAAGAGGAACGCGATCTCGACCGCGAAGATCACGTACACGAGCGCGACCGTGTAGTACCGGATGTCGAACGAGATCCACGCCGGACCGATCGTCGGCTCACCGCACTCGTAGGTCTCGAGACCCGCGGGGTTCGTTCGCTTGGGACGGATCAGCGAGCCAACCACCATGTTCGCGAACACGAAGACCAGCCCCACGGCGGCGAACACCAGCACGTTGAGGTAGTCGAAGTACATGGTTGGGGGCGGTATTCGTCCTTGCTCCGTCCCGGACCGGGCTGGGCGGCTCCGGGCCCGGCGGAGACCCCCGAAAGGAGCCATCGGACGCACGCGGACGGTGCTGCGGAAGCCCTGGACGGCGTCCGTAAAGTTTGGACGGCGCGGGAGTCTAGGTCCGTTCGGACAAGGGTGTCAAGCCGCGCGAAACGAGACGACATGTCACCGCGGGCCGCGCCGTTCGTCCCGGTGGCGCATGCACAGCAGCGCGACACAGTCACCGAACTCGGAGCCCGTGGACTCGAGCTCGCCCATGCGCGCGTGGTTCCTGATCGGAGCGATCACCGGGTGGCTCGTGTCCGTGATCGTTGCTGGCATTCCCGAGGTACCGGCCGAGTGCGGCGCGCTGCGTTGGGCGCGCGTCGCCGCCGAGCACCCGGTCCGGACGAGCATCGCGTTCGGCGCACTTTTGACGGCGGCGTGCGGGACATGGCGCCCGTCGCCGCGCGCGCCGCCGGGCTCCGGGAGGTAGCCCGCGTCCGCCCGCCCACGCGACCCCGCGGCGAACGCAGCGTGAAACGCAGCCGAGCAGCCGTCGGCGAAGGTCATTCGGAGCGGGGGGTGCCCTTTCGCGCCGACCGCCCTTTCGCGCCGCCCGCGGGGTCTATGGGCGTCGCGCGATCCGCGGCGAATCGCTGTTCGGAGCGGCGTTGCTGGATCGGAGGCGCACCTCGCTGACCAAACAGAAGCGCTGCGGTCGATTCCGATGCAACGCGTTGCTCCCAACGTGCTGGCGCAAACTCACGACGGGCGCACTGAGACCTCCAGGCTAGAAAGAAGTCGTGTCCCCCATTATAGTTAGGGTTCCTGTCGGCGCCCCGGGAACGTGCGCGGACGGACCCTAGAAACGACATGACTCTGACAACTGATTCTCCGCTGGTGACCGGTCCGACGAAGAGCGAAAGGCTGGGCACGGTCCTGGCGATCGACGTCGGCGTGCAAGAGCCCGCCCTAGCGGTCAGCCGCGACAACCGAATGCCGCGCGCTTCGCTCGTCGTGACGACCGCGGCGCGCACGCTGATCCGCATCTCGAAGGCCGGCGAGAAGTTCGAGACTCTGGCCGTCGTGGGATCCGAATGTGATCCCACGTTGCACCCCGATTTCAGGGAAATCGCCACGAACTTGCGCGACCTGCGCAACAAGTGGTTCTCGAAGGCCAAGCTGTGCCTCGCAACCGACGAGCCGCATCTCGAGCGACCCGAAGTGCGCCTCGCGCTGGGCGTGTTCGACAAGGTGCTCGTCCGCTTCGAGTGGGGCACCGCGAAAGTGTTCAGCGCGGCGACGGGCCGCAAGAGCACCGAACTTGCCGACCTGCAGACGACTCTCGGCAACCTCGAGAACCTGGTCGTCATCGCGCAGTTCTATCGCGGCGACGTCGACAACAGCACGGATGCGGAGATCAAGGCCTGGCTCAAGCGCTTGAGCGAGTTGCGTCCGCGCGAGATCCACCTGCTCAATCCTGATCCGAAGGGACCAAGCAAGGCGCCGAAGAAGTGGCGTCCGGTTCCGAAGTCGCGGTTGCAGGAGATCACGACCGAGCTCTCGAAGAAGTGTGGTGTCCCGGTGCACACCTACACGTCCGGCGTCCTGCTCGGCTGAGATTCGCGTCGAGCGCGCGCCCCCGCACGTCGGTACGCTGCCGAGCGCTATGGTTCTCGTCCGTTTGACCGGCGTCGGTCACCGCTTCGGTGCCGTGGAGGCGCTCGCCGGCATCGACCTCGAAGTCCGCGCGGGCGAGGTCTTCGGACTTCTCGGTCCGAACGGCGCGGGGAAGACGACCACGCTGCGGATCCTGTGCGGGCTGCTGCAGCCCGACCGCGGCGAGGTTTGGATCGACGGGGTCGATGTCCGCGCGCAACCCCTCGAGGCTCGCCGCCGGTTCGCGTACGTGCCCGACGGCGCGCCGCTGTACGCGAACTTGAGCCCGCGCCAGCACCTCCGCCTCGTCGGCCGGCTGCACGGAATGCCGGACGATCGCGTCGCGAAGCAGTCGGATCATCTGCTCGACGTGCTCGACCTCGCGGACCGCGCCAACGATCCCATCGGGGAGTTCTCGCGCGGCATGCGGCAGAAGGCGGCGCTCGCCTGCGCGATCCTGCCGCATCCGCCGCTGCTCATTCTCGACGAGCCACTGACCGGGTTGGACGCGCCGACGACCGCGATGTTCAAGGAAGTGCTGCGCGCGTGGGCGGATCGCGGCGGTGCCGTGCTCTACACGTCGCACCTGCTCGACGTCGCCGAGCGCGTCTGTGATCGCATGGCGATCGTGGCCGGAGGCCGGGTCGTCGGACTCGGCACACTCGAGGACCTGCGCGCGCTCGCGGGACGCGGAACGACGCTCGAGCAGGTATTCGGCGCGCTGACGAGCAGCACCGACCCGCGCGCGGAAGCCCGCCGACTGATCGAGGACGTCTCCGCGCGCTGAAGTGGCGCGGCGACGCGCACGCTCACGCGGTCGGCGGAGCTTGCGGGCGCAGGATCGGCGTCGGGCGCATTTGATCGTCGACGGCGACCATCGTCACGTTGGCCTCGGTGACGTGGACGTACTGGCCGCCGCCGAAGCGCCGCTGCGCCCACACCGACACGTGCACGGTGATCGAAGTGCGGCCGACGCGCACCGTGTCGGTGAAGAACGAGACGAGGTCGCCGACGAACACCGGCTGCTTGAACTCGACCTTGTCCATGGACACGGTGACGATCTTGCTCGGGTGCGATTTGTGCGCTTCGATCGCCGCCGCGAGGTCGACGCCGGAGAGGATCACACCGCCGAAGATCGTCCCGAGCGCGTTCGTGTCGCGCGGCATCATGATGTCGCGGATCGACGGCATCTTTTGGGCGGGATAAGTCGGCTCCGGCTTCTCGCTGCTCGTCATCGGTCCTCCAGGACAGCGCGCGCGTACGTCGCGACGCGCCGTTGTACCTCGACGGTCTTGCCTTCGAAGAAGTGATTCGCGTCCGGAACTTCGTCGACGCGCAGGCCCGCGTGAAGGTCCGGGAACTGCTGACGAAGCGCGGCGAGCGTGCCGTACTCGTCGCCGCTCGCCATCAGGATGAAGCCCGGCTGCTGCACGTCGCGCACGAACCGGCAGTCGAATTTGAGCACCGGGAGCGCGACGAGCACGACGCGCACGATACGCACGTCCGCCGTCGCACGGAACGCGGCCGTCCGCGAGCCGAACGAGAATCCGCCGGCCCAGAGCGGCACGCCGGGGTGCTCGCGCGCCATCCAATCGAGCGCCGCTCCGAGGTCGTCGGCCTCGCCGCCGCTGCCGTCGTGCTCGCCGCTGCTGCGTCCGACGCCGCGGAAGTTGAAACGCAGCACCGCGAGCCCGGCCGTCTGCAGCCCGCGCGCCGCGCGAAAGACGACCGACGAGTTCATCGATCCGCCGAACAGCGGGTGCGGGTGACACATGACGCACGCCGCACGCACGTCCCCGGACGGCGTCCACGCGATCGCCTCGAGCTCGCCGGCGGGTCCCGGGATCAGCAGACTCATGAAGCCGCGTACTGTAGTCTCGCGCGCAACGTGTGGCACCGCGTCGCGATCGTCTTCCGCACGGGACTCGAAGCGCACTGGGGCCGTGGACTGTGGCCCGTCGCGCCGCTGATCACGCACGGATCGATCACGGCTCTCTTGTGCGGCATGGTGTCGAGCGAGCTCGCGCCGTTCAGCTACGCGCTCTTCGCGCTCTCGTTGTGCGCCGGACTGCTCGCGCTGCCACTGCTCGGCGATTTCGGCGCGCTGCTGCGATCCGATCCTGCCGCGGAGTGGATCGAAGCGCTGCCGGTCAGTGCGCTCGAGCTGCGAATCGCGCGCACGCTTTCGATCCTGCTCCTGATCGGCGTGCTCTCGGCGGCTGCGCTGCTGCCGGCGGTCGTGTTCGCTCCGGCCGGTACGCCGGTCGTCGGACTCTTCGTCGCGGGCCTCGGACAAGCGCTGTTCGTGACCGCAGCGATCCTCACCGCGCAGTCGGTGCTCGGCCGGCGAGCGGAGACCGCGCTCGTCGCGTTTCAGACCGTGCTCGTCGCCGGCGTGGTCGTCGGCGCGCTGATCGGGCTGCGATCGGTGTCGGCGCTCGCACGGATCGCGGAACCCGGCACGCTCGGCGGATGGGTGAGCTTCTATCCGCCGGCCTGGTTCGCGACGCCGTTTGCGAGCGTGCCGGACGGCTTCGCATCGCTCGCGCCGGCTCTCGGTGCCACGCTCGCGGCTGCCGCCGCGCTCGCGTTCATCCCGTTGCCGCCGGCCACGCGCGCGCGTCGAACCGGTGGCGCGCTTTCGTTCGTGCTCGAGCCCGCGCGCTCTCTCGCCGCGCGGATATGGGTACGCCGCGGCGAGCGCGCGACGTTCCACCTCGTGTTCGAAGCGCTGCCGCTCGAGCGCGAGTTCGTGCTGCGCACGTATCCGATGCTCGGGATACCGCTCGCGTTGCTCGGAGTCGGTGTCGGCGATTCGAGCGGCAACGATCGCGAGGCGCTGATCGCGCTCCTCATGTTCACGCCGGCGATCTATCTGCCGATCCTGCTCGTACACGTGCCGGCCACCGCGAGCGCGGGAGCCCGCTGGCTGCTCGACTCCGCGCCGCTGCCGCGTGAGGCGCTCGACGAGGGAGCGATCAAGGCGGTCGCCGTGCGCTTCCTGCTTCCGCTGTACGCGCTCCTCGCGATCGTCGCGGCGTCGTTCGCCGGACCGTCGTTCGTCGTGCGCCTCGCGTTGCCTGCGTTCCTCGTGTCGGTCGCGCTCACCCGCATCTTGTACGCCGTGTGCGTCAAGGAACCGCCGCTGTCGACTGCTCCGGACGAGGTCGAGTTCAAGCTCGACTGGGCCGGCATCTTGATGACGCTCGCGATCGCGATGACGATCCTGTCGCTCGTCGCGTACAAGTTCGTCACGACCGTGACCGCCGGTCTCGTCGTGAGCGCGTGCTTGTTGATCGCGGAGCTCGCACTCGCGCGGCGTGCGCACGCCTTGCGCGGGTCAGCTCACTGACCGCGAGTACCGCTGCACGTACTCGCCCATATCGCCCGGCAGTTGGCTCGTCACTTCGACGATCTCTCCATCGTGCGGCGACCGGAAGCGCACACGATGGTGGTGCAGTGCCTGGCGCGGCATGCCGAGCCGGTCGTGGTCGTGCGCCGTCAGCGCACCGTCGAGCGACTTCTCGAAGAGCGCTTCGTCGACGCCGTACAGCTTGTCGCCGACCACGGGATGCCCGATCGCTTCGAGATGCACGCGGATCTGGTGCTGGCGGCCCGTCAACGGCAAGCACGACACGAGCGTGTGTCCGTGCAAGCGCTCGACGACGATCCAATCCGTGCGCGACGCTTGGCCGTCCGTCGCCGCGCTCATCTTCAACCCGACTTTGCTCGTGCGGCACGCGCCGATCGGCATGTCGATCGTGCCGCGGTCGCGATCGATCGTGCCGTGCACGATCGCGAGATACTCCTTCTTCACGCGTCGATGCTCGAACTGCCCCATCACGTCGGCGTGCGCGATCGGATCCTTGCCGATGAGCACGATGCCGCTCGTCTCGCGGTCCAGCCGATGGCAGAGACGCGGCGCAGTGCCCGTTTCGAGCGGCTGTCCGCCGCCGTATTTCGCGTGCACGCGTTGGATCAACGTGTCGGTGAGATGCCGGCCGCTCGGATGGACGGCGACGTCGGGCGGCTTGTCGACAGCGAGCACGGCTTCGTCCTCGTACAGGATCACGAGCTCGTCGGAACTCGGCCCGAGCATCGGGAGACGCAGCTCCTCGGGGATCACGACGACGACACGTGAGCCGTGACGGAGCTTGCGGCCGGGACGGCGCTCGAGCGCGAGCTCACCGCTGCCGCGCGGCCGATCGGGTGCGCTCGCGTCGATCCACACGTGACCGCTCTCGATCAACCCTTGGATCGAGCTGCGCGATCGCCAAGTCAGGTGATGCGCGAGGAAAGCGTCGAGGCGCAGCTTGAGCTCGTCCGCCTTCGTTCGAAGATCGCTCGCATCGACGCGCAGCTCGACTTCGCTGGGCGGTCGCGTCAGATCGCGATTCTTCGGGTAGAGGCCCATGCGTGGAGTGTGCTGCGCGGTACGCAAGCCCTCCCCATGACGTTCGAGCGGCGACGTTCGCGCCGCGTACGAAGGCGCGTCCCTAGAACGACGGGCGACGCGGGCGCGTCGAAACCTTCTTGCGGGTCGAACGGGCCGTGCGCATGTCGCGGCGCCGCGGATCGTTCTTGCGCGTGGCCTTCTGGATCGTGCGCAGGCGTTCGCGTCGCTCTCTTCGCCGTTGATCGGAACGCTTCTCGTGCCACGCATTGGCCTTGGCGAGACGGAAGATGCCGCTGTAGTTGCACTGACGCTTGAAGCGCCGCAGTGCGGCTTCGAGAGACTCGTTGGCGCGAACCTGAACCTTGATCACTCGCAGACGTTCCTTTCGACGTGCCGGGTCGAGCGCGCGCGTCGGCCCACCGGCAGGGGACGAAACGCGGGGCGAAAAGGTAACGCGCCCGTCGGCAGCCACCAAGGGGCTTCTCGCGGCGTTCTGGAAATCGTGCGGCCGCGCTGCGATCCTCCGGCGGTGGGAGACGCCCCGTCCGAAGCGGATTCGCGCGGCGCAAAGCGCGGCGACGAGATCCTTCAGGGCACGGTCGAGCGCGTCACCTACGCCGACGCGACGTCGCTCTACACCGTCCTAAGGGTTCTGCCCGAGCCGGGTTACGAGCCGCGTGCGGGCTTCGGGGCCTTCCGGCCCGAGCGCGTGACCGCCGTCGGCCGCGCCGAGGGTCCGTCCGCCGGCTTGCGCGTCCGGCTGACCGGCCGTTGGAGCGAGCACCGCACGCACGGCCAGCAGTTCGAGTTCGAATTGCTCGAGGTCATCGCCCCCTCGGG
The DNA here is from genome assembly GCA_046160865.1 of Planctomycetota bacterium. Classification (GTDB taxonomy): domain Bacteria; phylum Planctomycetota; class UBA1135; order UBA1135; genus JBJXHG01. The sequence goes on from JBJXHG010000061.1 coordinate 9,599, forward strand.
TCGCGACGGACTCGTCAAGTACCTCGCCTCCGACCGCTTCCGCGGCGTCGGCGAGAAACTCGCCGAGCGCATCGTCGACGCGCTCGGCGACCGCGCGATCGACCGCATCCTCGAGGATCCGAAAGAGCTCGCGCGCGTGCGCGGACTGACGAACACGGTGCGCGAAGGTCTCGTCGCCGCGCTGCTCGCGGAGGCCGGCTCGCACCGCGCCCAGGTCTTCTTGCGCGGACTCGGGCTCGGCGCGTGGCAAACGTCGCGCGTGCTGAAGAAGTTCGGCCTGAACTGCGAGGAGCTCCTGCGCGCGGATCCGTACCTGCTCGCGAACGGCATCTCCGGCATCGGCTTCGGAACCGCCGACCGCATCGCGTTCGCGCTCGGACTCGCTCCGGAGGATCCGCGTCGCGTGCGTGCCGCCGTCGTGCAGGCACTGCGCGCCGGCGCGGAGGACGGCCACACCGTGCTCGCGACCGAACGGCTGCTCGCAGATGCGGATCGCTTGCTGAACGGCACAGCCACCGCGGACGCGCTGCGCACCGCGCTGGACGAGCTCGCGCGCACGCACGAAGTCGTCGTCGAGCACCCCGAGGGAGCGGTCGAGCGAGCGGCACTGCCGCATCTCGTGCAGTGCGAAACGATGCTCGCACGCAATCTCGCGGCGCTCGTGCGTTCGGCGCCGACGAGAGCGCTCGCGGACGAGCGCGCGCTCGCCGCCGCCGAGCGACGGTCGGGCCTCGAGCTCGATCCCGATCAACGCGCGAGCGTGCTCGGCTTGCTCGCGACGCCGCTCGGCTTGCTCACCGGCGGACCGGGCGTTGGCAAGACGACGATCCTGAAGCTGCTCGTGCAGCTCGCGCAAGAGGCGCGTGCGAACGTGTTGCTCGCGTCGCCGACCGGCCGCGCGGCGAAGCGGCTCGCAGAAGCGACGTCGCATCCCGCGCAGACGCTCCACCGCTTGCTCGGTTACGACCCGGCGGCGGAGGGCTTCGTGCACAACGCGCAGAACCCGCTCGAAGCCGATCTCATCGTCGTCGACGAGATCTCGATGCTCGACGTGGTGCTCGCGCACCACTTGCTGAAGGCGATCCAGCCGCCGACGCGTCTCGTGTTCGTCGGCGACCCGGATCAGCTGCCGTCCGTCGGTCCCGGCAACGTGCTGCACGACCTGATCGCGTCCGGCTGCATGCCGGTGTTCCGGCTGACCCGCATCTTCCGCCAGGCCGAGCACAGCCTGATCGTCACGAACGCGCACAACATCTTGCACGGCCGCGCACTCACGCTGCCGCCGCGCGGCGACCGGCGCTCCGACTTCTATTTCTTCCCGGCCGACGATCCGATCGCGTGCGCCGAGCGCGTCGTCGACGTCGTGACGCGCCGCGTACCCGAGACGTTCGGCCTGCGCTGGATCGACGACGTGCAGGTCATCGCGCCGATGTACCGCGGTGAGTGCGGCGTCGATGCGCTCAACGAAAAGTTGCGCGCAGCGCTCGTGCACGCGGACGCGCACGTCCGCGAGGTGCGTCAAGGCGAGCGCGTGTGGCGCGCCGGCGACCGTGTGATCCACACGCGCAACGACTACGAGCGCGAAATCTTCAATGGCGACCTCGGACGCATCGAGCGCATCCAGGACGACAAGAGCCTCGTCGTGCGCTTCCCCGAGCGCGAGGTCGTCTACACGGGCTCCGAGATCTTCGACCTGCAGCCCGCGTTCGCGATCACCGTGCACCGCTCGCAAGGGAGCGAGTACCCGGCCGTCGTCATCCCGCTCGTCACGCAGCACTTCATGATGCTGCAGCGCAACCTGCTCTACACGGCGGTGACGCGCGCGCGCAAGCTCGTCGTGCTCGTCGGATCGCCACGCGCGCTCCAGATGGCGATCGACAATGCCGACCAAGGCAAGCGCGAGAGCGCGCTGACGGAGCGGATGCGCGCGGCGCTGGGCACGTGACGCGGACCGACGGCTGCGCGTGAAAACGAGCAGCGCCCGGCTGCCATTCGCCGGGCGCTGCATCGACCATCCAGCTTTCTCGACCGTGGAGCACTCCCGCTCCACGGTCACGCGCCGCCCCGCGTCGAGTCCGCGGGACGACGTGCTCCACAGGGTTCACGTTCTCAGGATCATCTCGTCGACCTGCCCGGCACCTGCTGCGATTCCCCACGCAGCCGAGCCGAACACGCGCGAGCTAGGCAACGCGCGTGCCGAACGCGGACATGCGTTCGCGCAGCGAGAAGCGGTGTCGCGTTCGACCCCGCCGCTCTTCGTCACGGGTTCCCGTGACTCGTGACGGGAGCCTTCACGGCCCAGGCGGGCGGCGCGAAAGCGATCAGCGCTTTTCGCTCGCCGGGCGCTGCGCGTCGTCGGTCGACTCCGCGAAGTAATCGCGACCCGAGAGCGACGGCGGCAAGCACGTCATCTCGTCCTTCGCGCTCGGATCGTCGTGCAGGTAGCGATAGCCCGCGCCGTAGCCGGCCGCTTTCATCAAGCCCGTCGCCGCGTTGCGCAAGTGCAGCGGCACGGGCTCGGCCTGCGTGCTCTCGACGTCGTGCACGACGCGCTCGAGCGCGACGTACACGGCGTTGCTCTTCGGCGCGCGCGCGAGGTAGACCGCCGCTTGCGCGAGGAAGATCTTCCCTTCGGGATAACCGACCTTGCGAAAGGCCTCGTCGGCGTCGAGCGCGACGCGCAGCGCTTGCGGGTCCGCCAGCCCGATGTCCTCCGACGCCATGCGGATGAGTCGCCGGCCGATGTACTCGCCGTCCTCGCCCGCTTCCATCATTCGGGCGACCCAGTACAGCGCCGCGCTGTCGTCGCCGTTGCGCACGCTCTTGTGCAGCGCGGAGATCAGGTTGTAGTGCTCCTCACCCGTCTTGTCGTGACGGAGCACCTTCTTCTGCAGTGCTTCCTGCAGCGTGCGCGCATCGATTTCGCCGTCGGAACCGACGAGACCGGCGGCGGTTTCCAGCACGGTGAGCGCGCGCCGCGCGTCGCCGTCGCTCGCGTGCGCGATGCGCAAGAGGATCGCGTCGCTCGCACGCACGCGGCCGGCGAGACCCCGCTCGCACTCGTCGAGCGCGCTCTGCAGCACGCGCACGAGCACTTCTGGCCGGAGCGGCTGCAGGATGACCGTGCGCATGCGCGAGAGGAGCGCGCCGTTGATCTCGAACGACGGGTTCTCGGTCGTCGCGCCGATCAGCACGATGTCGCCCTTCTCGACATACGGGAGGAAGGCATCTTGCTGCGCTTTGTTGAAGCGGTGGATCTCGTCGACGAACAGCAAGGTTCGACGGCCGCTGCGCCGGCGCTCGGCCTCCGCATCGCGCATCACCTCGCGGATCTCCTTGATGCCGGAGAGCACCGCCGAGTACGTCGCGAACCGCAAGTTGCTCTTCGACGCGATCAAGCGCGCGAGCGTCGTCTTGCCGGTACCTGGCGGTCCCCACAGGATCAAGCTCTGCACGAGCTCGCCGCGCAGCACGCGCTCGAGCACCTTGCCCGGACCGACGAGGTGCTCCTGCCCGATGTACTCGTCGATCGAGCGCGGGCGCATGCGGTCCGCGAGCGGCGCGTCGGCTCGCGGCGCAGCCATCACATCGAGCTCCGGCTCGGCGGATCCGAACAGGTCATCCGTCATGCTCGGCCTCGTGGCTCGCGGCGCGTCCGCTCGCGAAGAGCAGGATCGACGTCGCGACGGCGACGTTGAGCGATTCGACTTGCCCGGCCATCTCGATCGTGACCGGCTCGAAGGAGCGCGTGGACGCGGGCATCGCGCCGGTCTCCGCGCTCACCCACAGCGCGAGCGGCCCGCGCCAATCGAAGTCGCGCGGGCTCTTGCCGCCGCGCGTCGCCGCGCACGCTTGCCGCACGTTGCGCGACGCGAGCTCTCGCGCGAGCGCGACGGCGTCGGAGCCGAAATGCACGGGAATGCGCAGCAAGCTGCCCATCGAGCCGCGCAGCGCCTTGTCGTTCCACGGGCTCGCCCCGCCACGCGCGACGAGCAGCGCGTGCGCCCCGAACGCTTCCGCCGAGCGCGCGAGCGCGCCGAGATTGCCCGGATCGGCGACGCCGGCGACGACGAGGAGCAGCGTGTGCGTGTCGAGGCTCAAGCTCGCGACGTCGATCGACGCGGGCGTCGCGCACAGCGCGAGCACGCCCGGCGGCGACTTGAGCACGCTGACCTTCGCCATCAGCTCGCGATCGACGAGCCGCACGTGCGCACCGCTGCGCTCGAGCTCGCCCGCGCGCTCGAGCCGATCCTCCGCCAGCAAGATGCACTCGAGCGCGAGCCCGACGCGGCGCGCGTCGTCGACGAGTCGATCGCCTTCGAGCACGATCGTCGCTGGCTCGAGTCCCGCTCGAACGGCTCCGATCCGCTTGATGATAGGATTGCCGCGCGATCGGATGACGGCCTCGGCGTCCATGCGCGCGGATTGTACGCGCGCTCGCCACGTCTCCGATCCCACGAACTGCCGCATGACGTTCCCTCCGCTCCTCGCATCGTCGCTCGCACACGGTGCGTCCGCATGAACGCGCTGAAGACCGGCCGCGTGATCCGCACGGACGCGAAGGTCTGCCACGTCGACGTCGACGGAAAAGTCCTGCTCGGCGCCCCGCGCGGCATCCTCTTCGACGGCGCGCACAAGAACCCCGTGGCGGTCGGCGATCGGGTCGAGATCGACGACTCGACCTCGCCGGCAAGCCTCGAGCGCGTCCTCCCTCGGACCAACTACCTGTCGCGCACCGCCTCGTCGCACGATCCGCGCGAGCAAGTGCTCGCGGCGAACGTCGATCAGCTCTTCGTCGTCGGCTCGGTGAATTCGCCGGGCTTCTCGAGCAACCGCACGGACCGGATCCTCGCCGCGTGCGTCTGGCAGCACATCCCGGGGCGCGTCGTGCTCAACAAGATCGACCTCGCGACGGAGCAAGAGATCGCCGCGCTGCAGGACACGTACGAGCGCGTGCCGTTCCCCGTGGTGCGCACGTGCGCCGTCGACGGGCGCGGGCTCGACGAGCTACGCGCGCTCATCGCAGGCAAGACGTCGGTGTTCTACGGCGCGTCCGGCGCGGGCAAATCGAGCTTGCTGAACGCGCTCGAGCCGACCTTGAAGCTCAAGACGGGCAAGATGAGCAAGTACTGGGAGACCGGGAAGCACACGACGTCGTTCTCGCAGCTGTATCGATTCGGTCCCGAGACCGCGATCATCGACACGCCCGGCATTCGCGTGTTTCGCCTGCACAACGTGCCGACCGAGAACCTGCGCGACCTGTTCCCGGACATCGTGCGCGTGCAGTCGCGCTGCAAATTTCCGACGTGCACGCACGACCACGAGCCCGATTGCGCGGTCTTCGACGCGGTCGAATCGGGCGCGCTGCCGGCCAGCCGCTATGCGAGTTACGTCGAGCTGCTCGACGAGCGCCGTCAAGGCGCCGACGACGACGACACGTCCGAGGCGCCGAGCGAGGACTGACGCGCGCGCGATTCCGGCAGCGTGCGTGCTCGCAGTGCGGCGGCATCGCACGAGCGCGCAGGCTACGTCCCGAGCACGACGACGACCTTGTAGATCCAGCCGATCGCGAGCGCGCCGATCACGGCGGACCACACCCACGTTCGCATGCGCAGCGCGACGAGCTCCTGGTAGAGATGGCGTCCAGCGAGCTGTCCGCGAATCGCCCACACCGCGAACGCGAGGATCCCGATCACGACGAAGACGCCGAACGGGTGCGTGCGCAGCGAATCGCCGATGCTCGCGCGCGCGGCGTACGCGACCGCCGTCGTCACGCCACATCCGGGACACGGGATGCCGGTCCAGTCGAGGAACCGGCACTTCGGCAGGCCGAGCTGCTCGTGCGTGCCGAAGCCGCGCTCGTCGGGGTGCGCCCACGCGCCCAGCACGACGAGCACCGCGATGCCACCGAGCGCGGCCGCGAGCACGATCCAGTGCTCGATCGAGCGCCTGGACTTGCTCGCGACGTCGAGCGTGAGCGGCGGCGTGGAGTCGGTATCGCGCTCGTTCACGCTGCTAGTTTGCGGGCAGACCGCGGATGCGGTCCAGCGTGACTCGAGCGGCGCCGCGGCGGCGCCCAAGAGAGGGAGTTGAGACGCGTTCGCCCCACCGAGACTTTCGCCATTCGGCCTGGCGCTGCGCGCCGTGCCGAATGGCTCGGGCGCCCCACCGATGGTTTCGCCGTTCGGCGCAGCGCCGAACGGCTCAGTTGAAGTCGTAGATGTACGACAGGCGCAACTTGTTCAGGATCGCGTAGGGCAGTCGGCCGAGCAGCTTCAGATCCTGGTCGCCGTGGTCATTGAACCCGCGCAGAACCGGGTTGCGCATGATGAAGAAGCGGCGGCTCGAGCGATCATCGGCTTCGTACGAGCCCGGACGAACCTCGCCGCCGAGCTCGATGTTCAGCGAGCCTGTGTAGAACACGCGCACGCGATGCAGGAGCTGGTTCTTCGCGAGCTCCTTCTGGTGCGTGTCGCCGCCGCTGTCGAGGAACTCGTGGCCGAGCAGGATCTCGTCGACGTTGACGTGCAGGAGCGGCGTCGTGATGCGTTCGCAGCTGTTCAAGTCGACCAGCGTCGCGTCGCGCACCTTCAGGAAATACTTGCGGTGCTCGTCGAGGATCTGTGACAGGCGCGTGTACTTGTTTTCGACGTTGCCCTTGATGAGGAACGAGTCGGTGAGCAGCAGATCCGAGACGAGGGTCAGCATCGGTTTCTTTGGGGGCCGGTCGCGATCTGCAGCCGAATGGCGCCTGCGAGGTAGAAGGATCCGAGGATCAGCACCCACCGGCCGCGGGCTCCGGCGAGCGCGCGTGCGAACGCTTCGGCCGGTTCCGCTACCGCTTCCGCGGTGAGTCCCGTGCGCGATGCCTCCGCCGCGAGCTCTTCGGCCGCGCGCAGCGGTCCGACGGCCACGGTAGTGCAGAGCAGCCTATCGGTCCGCCCTACGAGCTTCTTGAGGATCGAGCGCGCATCCTTTTCGCGTCCGAGCGCGATGACGACGGTCGGCAAGCCGCGCAAATCGGCGTCGTGCGCGAGCTCGTCGAGCACCATCTCGACGCTCGACGCGACGTGCGCCGCGTCGACCACGACGGGCACACCGTCGACGTCGAACCGTTCCAACCGGCCGGGAAGACGCGCTGCCTCTATCGCGTGCGCGTCGAGGAGCCTGCCCGACGCGGCTCCACGAGATCCCCGAACGCCGCGCGCGCAGAGCTCGTCGAGGCACAGACGCGCAAGGTCGGCGTTGCGCGCGAGCATGGTCGGCGCGGACCGGGACGGGCGCAGGATCTTGCAGCCGAGGCGCGCGGCGAGGTCGTGCAGGACGCGCCCCGCCTCGTCATCCGGCGCGAGGCTCGTCACGAGCGCGCTGCCCGCCTTCAAGATGCCGCCCTTCTCGCGCGCGATCGCCGCACGCGTGGTCCCCAGCACGGCGGTGTGCTCGAGATCGACGTTCGTGACGAGGCAGACTTCGCCGCGCACGACGTTCGTCGAGTCGAGCCGGCCACCGAGGCCGCACTCGACGACGGCCCACTCGACGCCCGCTTCGGCGAAGGTCGCGAACGCGGCGGCCGTCATGACGTCGAACCACGTCGCGCCTCCACCCGCAGTGCCCGCGGCGCCGGCGGCCTCCCGCGCCGCGAGTGCGCCCTCGAGCCCGCAAGCCAGCTCGCGGTCGCCCACGTCGCAGCCGTCGATGCGGATCCGCTCGTGGATGCGCGTGACGTGCGGCGACGTGTACAGCCCGACCTTCGCGCCCATGCGCGCCAAGCCTTCCGCGACGAGCGCAGCGGTCGTGCCCTTCCCCTTCGTGCCCGCGACGTGCACCGCGCGCCAGCGCTCGTGCGGCGCGCCCATGCGCGTCAGCAAGTCGCGCACCGGCTCGATCGTCACACGCATCTGTGCGTCGCGGTCTCGGCGCTCCCAATCGACGAGCGTGTTCAAGCGCGCCAGCGCGTCACTGAGCCGCGCGCCGCTCTCCGCGTCGGAGTTCGAGTTCGGTGTCATCGTCTGGGCCCGCTACTGCGCGCGCCTCCGCGTCCTATGTAGGCGCACCGAGCTCGTGCCGCGCGCCGCTTCGCATCGGGTGAGCGGGGTAGGATATGGACGACACTGCTCGGAATCTCCGCAAGCACCGGAAGCCCGACGGCCGACACCCCTCCGCAGCTTCATGACCGACCTCCTCCACCGGATCCGGGTCTTCGTCTTCCAGGTCAAGAGCCACGAGCCTGACTACCTGCTCTTGCGCGGATCGCAGGGCATCGAGAGCTTTTGGGGGCCTATCCAAGGCAACATCGGCTTCGGTGAAAAGCTCGAGTCGGCGATCCGTCGCGAGGTGATGGACGACGTCGGCATCCTGTCGCCGATCGACCTGATCGATCTCCAGATGCCTAACCGCCTGGTGATGGGCGACGAAGAGATCATCGAGTGGACGTTCGGCCTGCGCACGGCGCCGACGCCGTCGCCGCTACGCCTCGATCCGCGCTGGGCGGAGTTCCGCTGGGTGCAGTTCTCGGAGGCGTATCCGACGCTCGAGCTCGACGTCGACCGCGCCGCGATCATGCGGCTCCACACGCTGCTGCGCGCCGCCTGAGAGCACGTCCTAAAGCCTCGCCGGGCTTCGGGCGGCTGCGCCGCCGCCGAGCGTGTGAATCACTGGGCCGGCATGCGTTGCACGCAGTTCGCGACGTCGCCACCTGCCGACACCGCGCTCCGTCAGACCTCACACCACCGGCAGCATCGGATAGCGCGCGCCGAGCACCTTCGTGTGGTCGACGCCGAACCAGCGCTCGACCACGCTCGCGTAGACCGAGCGGAAATCGGTCGTGTGCACGAGGTCCCCGTCGTCGAGTTCCGTCAGCGACGGGTGCTTGCCGTAGAGACCGCCCTTCGCCGACCGGCCAGCGATGAACATCGGTCCCGCGCGACCGTGATCCGTGCCTCTCGAACCGTTTTCCTGCACGCGCCGCCCGAACTCCGAGAACGCGACGACGAGCGTCTCGTCCCCCGCCGGAGTGCCGCGCAGGTCCTCGAGGAAGGGCGTGAGCGCCGTGTCGAGCCGCTTCATCGCCGTGTCGTGCTCCGCGCGCTGGTTGTTGTGCGTGTCGAAGCCGCCGAGCTCGACGGAGATCACGCGCGAGCCGAGACGCGCATCGATGAGCGCGGCGGCGACGCGCATGCTGCGCGCGAACTCTTCGTCCGGGTACTCCTTGCGCGGTGCGTAGCGGGCGATGGCGCCGCGGATGCGCAGCGACGAATCGCGCGCGTCGGCGTGCACGCCGCGCAAGCGCGCGAGGACGCCAGTCGCCTGGCCGGACGAGCTCTGCGCGGCGCGGGCGTATGCGGCACCGTCACCCTCCTTCGAGGCGACCCACTGGTAGTTCGCCGGCGTCGCGAACGCGATCGGCGGGTGCGCGCGCGAGTGCAGCGAGAACGGAGCCGCGGCGCCGACGTGCACGATGCGCTCGGGATCCTGCTCGGCGCTCCACGCGACTTCGGCGAGACGTCCGACCCAGCCTTCCGGGGTGCTGCGCGTGTCGGCCGCGGCCGAGTGCCAGATCTCCATCGACTTGAAGTGCGAGCGCACCGGGTTCGGATACCCGACGCCGACGATCACACCGAGCTCGCCGCGGTCGTACACCTGGCGCAAACCCTTGAGGTCCGGGTGCAGGCCCATGTAGTCGTTCAAGCGCAACACCTGCGCAGGATCGAGGCGCGTCGCGGTGCGCGCGCGGTGGTACGCATCGTCCGCGTACGGAACGACCGTCGAGAGGCCGTCATTGCCGCCGGTGAGCTGCACGAGGACGAGCGTGCGCTGCACGTCACCCGCTTTCGGCGTCGCTCCGTCCCACCACGTCCGCACGGCGGCGTTCGGCGTGCGCGAGAGGAGCGTCCAGCCTGCGAGCGCGGCGACTCCGCCCGTCAACAGGCGGCGGCGATCGATTCCATCGTGTTCACAGCGTTTCATCGTCGTCCTCAAGAGAGCTGGGCCTCGGGCAAGCTCAGGATCAGGTGCGCGAGCCGGCGCAGCAGACGCTCGCACGGATCGCCGGCATCGAGCAACGCACCGTCGCGCACGCCGATCAGCGCGCGCTCCTGCGTCAAGAACTCGCGCAGCTCGAGCCGCGTGTCGTCGGGAACGCGAATCGCGAGCAGGTCGTCGCACATGCGTTCGACGATCTGCGCGTCGGTGCGCGAGCTCGTGCTCTGCATGCGCGCGGTGAAGTGCAGCACCGGGCTCCAGCCGGCGAGCTCGACCTTCTTCAACGCGCGATAGCCGGCCGCGCCAGCCTTCAGTCCCGCTGCGCCGAGCTTCGGTTTCTCTCCGCCATTCTCGGGCGGCGCCGCGCGCGCGCCGTCGCCGGCCACCATGCCGCCGCTCGGGGCAGGCGCGTCGGCCATGAGCTTGGTGAGGTCGCCCTGCGCGAACATGTCCTCGACTTTCACGACGCCGAGCATCAGACCGGCGAGGTTTCCACGCTGCATCAGCGTCGCGGTCGTGATCCACGACTCGCCCTCGTCCCAGCCCTTGACGCTCGGCGGATAGAAAATGCGCTGTCCGAGCATCGCGGCGCCGGTGCCGAGCATCGCCGCCGGGACGCGGATCTTCAGGCGGCGCGCGATGCCGACCAAGTACTCGATCGGCCCTTGCACACGCGCGCCGATGACTTCGTCGCGGTAGAAGTCCGGATCCTTGAACAGCGTGCGCAGGAACGGCGCCATCTCGTAGTCGCTCGCTCGCAGGAGCTTCGCGTAGCGCTCGAGCCGGACCGGCGCGGGCTCGAGCCCTTCCAAGTGGACGATCAAGCGCCGCGCGACGTGGCGCGCGCAAGCGTCCTGTTTCAGCAAGATGTCGACGACCTCGTCGCCGTCCAGCCGACCGGTGACGCCGAGCACGGTCTTCTCGCCGTCGTCGTGCGTCTTCTTCTCGAAGAAGTACGCGCCGTTCTTCTCCGAGCGGCCGGTCAGCGCGCGCGCCGCTTCCTTCACGTCGCGCTCGGTGTAGTTGCCTTCACCCAGGCTGAAGAGCTCGAGCAGCTCGCGCGCGAAGTTCTCGTTCGGGCTGCCTTTGCGATTCACTTGGTTGTCGAGGTAGTGCAGCATCGCCGCGTCGCGCGCCATGCCGCGCAGGAGGCGTGCGTAGCTCCCGAGCGCGTGCTCGCGCACCATCTGGTTCTGCTTGATGACCTCGAACGACGCGTTGCCGTTCTCGGCAGCCGTCGTGAAGAAGCCGTGCCAGAAGAGCACCATGCGTTCCTGCAGCACGGCGCGACTCTCGCTCATCCGATCGAACCACCACGACGAGAAGTCGATGAGCTGCTTGCGATCCTGCTCGCGGTACTCGCGCTCCTGCTCGCGCTTCTCGTCCGGCGTCAGCTCCATCATGCGGCGGCGCGGCATCTGCTCGAAGCGCTCGACATAGAACGGCGGCGCGGACTCGTCCGGCCGGAACAGCTCGTCGACGAACCCGTCGAGACCCATCTTCACGGCGGCTTCGATCTCCTCCGGCCGCGCGCCGAAGCCGGCGCGGTTGGCGAGGTGCTCGGCGTTGCGCGCGTTCCACTCGATCGCCTTGACGGCGTCGCTGCTGCCCGCGTGCGCGCGCTGCGCCCAGGCCGGAATCGCACCCAGCACCATCCCCCACACTGCGATCGCTCGTTGTTGCATACGGTCCTCGGCTCGCTCGGCGCTCGGCACTCCCGACTCGGTTCTCGAGACCGGAGGCGCCGTCCTGAAACCCCGCGAGTGCAGCGAAGTTGCGCCCGATGGTGCAAAGCTCGCTCGCGGCGGCCGCGCGCGTCAGTGGATCGCCCGAGGCGAGGCCCTACCATGAGCGGCTCGCGCGACGGACGCCGCAACTCGCTTGGCCGATGCATCGTACACGGCGGCGCCGCCGCAGGACCTCCCCGAGCTCTTGCTCCGCCTGAAACGCGCGGGCGAACTCGTCGAGATCGACGCCGAGGTCGATCCGCGGCTCGAGATCGCCGAGGTCCATCGCCGCGTCATCGCGGCCGGCGGCCCGGCACTGCTCTTCCGCCGCGCGCGCGGCTCGTCCTTTCCGGTCGTCACGAATCTCTTCGGCACGAAGCGGCGCGTCGATCTCGCGTTCGGCGCGCGTCCCGAAGAGCTCGTGCGCGCAGCGGCATCCCTCCCGCACGAGCTCATGCCGCCGACGGCCGCGAAGCTGTGGGCGAAGCGCGGGCTCTTGTCCGCGATGCTCAACGTCGGAACACGGCGTCGTGCGTTCGGCCCCGTGACGGAAGTCGTGCAGCTGCCGCCGAAGCTGACCTCGCTGCCCGCGCTGACCACGTGGTCGCGCGACGGCGGGCCGTTCCTCACGCTGCCGCTCGTCTACACCGAGCACCCCGAAACGCTCGTCGCGAACCTCGGCATGTACCGCGCGCAGATCTACGCCGACGACCGCTGCGGCGTGCACATGCAGATCGGCAAGGGCGGCGGCTTCCATCTCGCACGCGCGGAAGAGCTCGGCCGACCGCTGCCGGTGAACATCTTCCTCGGTGGACCACCGGCGCTGATGCTCGGTGCGATTGCGCCGCTGCCGGAAAACGTACCGGAGCTTCTGCTCGCGAGCCTCGTGCTCGGCAAGAAGCTCCTGCTCGCCGACAACCCGCACGGCCCGCTCGCACTCGCCGCGCGCGCCGAGTTCGCGATCGTCGGCGAGATCGAGACCGGAGCGCGTCGTCCCGAAGGTCCGTTCGGCGATCACTACGGCTACTACTCGGAGGTGCACGACTATCCATGGATGCGCGTGCGCGCGCTGATGCACCGCAAGAACGCGGTCTTCCCCGCGACGGTCGTCGGCAAGCCGCGGCAAGAAGACTTCTTCCTCGGCGACTACCTCCAAGGTCTCTTGTCGCCGCTCTTCCCGGTCGTCATGCCGTCGGTGCGCGCGCTGTGGAGCTACGGGGAGACGGGCTATCACTCGCTCTCGGCCGCCGTCGTGCACGAGCGCTACAAGCGCGAGGCGATGGCGAGCGCGTTCCGGATCCTCGGCGAAGGGCAACTCTCGCTGACGAAGTTCCTGTTGCTCACGAATCAGCCCGTCGATCTGCACGACTTCCGCGCGACGCTGACGCACGTCCTCGAGCGCGCCGACTTCCGCACGGACCTGTTCCTCTTCGCGAACTTGTCGATGGACTCGCTCGACTACGCCGGTCCGACGATCAACGAAGGCAGCAAGGGCGTCCTGCTCGGCGTCGGAGCGACGCGACGGAAGCTCGCGAGCGAGTTCTCCGGCACTCCGTCGAGCGGCGTGACGAAGGTGCGCGTGTTCTCGCCGGGTTGCCTCGTCGTCGAAGGGCCGGCGTTCGCGCCGAATGACGGCGCCGCGGCGCGCATCGCGCGGGATCCGGCATTCGCGGATTGGCCGCTGCTCGTCCTGTCCGATGACGCGGAACGGCACGTGAAGAGCACGATGAACTTCCTGTGGGCGACGTTCACGCGCTTCGATCCGGCGCGCGACATCCACGCGCGCTCGGTCGAGATCGTCGCCAACCACGCCGCGCTCTCACCGCCGATCGTGATCGACGCGCGCAAGAAGCCGTCGTATCCGGCCGAGCTCTTCTGCGACGAAACGACCGCGAAGACCGTCGACCGGCGTTGGAAGGAGTACTTCCCGGGCGGAATGGAGATGGGCAGCTCGGAGCGCGGGCACTTGGACTGACACGTCGAGCTCGGCGTCGACGAGCCGCCGAAACGCGCCGCGCTTGGCGTATGCTCTGCGCCGATACCCGGAATGCGTGGGCCGGCGTCGATTGACCCCCGCGCAGGTGAAAGGCAGCGAACGAACATGAGATTCGCGACGAACAAGACGATCTCGCACGCGAGCCGCTTCGCGCTCGTGCTCGTCGTTGCCACCGGCCGCACGGACGCACACGCGCTCACGCGCTCGACGACACCGTCGGCCACTGTGACGAGCACCGCGACGCTCGCCTTCGACCACTCGCACAAACAGTGGAGCGACGTGCTCGCGGCGCACGTGAGCGGCGATCGCGTCGCGTACGCGAAGCTGAAGGCCGGCCGCACCAAGCTCGACCAGTACGTCAAGTCAATGCAAGCCGTGACCGCCGACGAGTACAAGGGTTGGAAGCGCGACGAGCGGTGCGCGTTCTGGATCAACGCGTACAACGCGTTCACCGTGCAGCGCGTCGTCGACGCGTATCCGATCGAATCGATGAAGGACCTCGGCAACCTCGTGACGAGCGTCTGGGATCAGAAGTCGGTCGCGCTCGGCAAGCTGCGGCCCGACGTCGGCGGCGACAAGCTCTCGCTGAACGAGATCCAGAACAAGATCCTGCGCGACACGTTCAAGGACGCGCGCGTGCACGCTGCGCTGTGCAGCGCGGCAACCAGCAGCCCCGAGATCGTGCAGGAGGCGTTCACGGCCGCGCGGCTCGACGCGCAGCTCGACGCGCGCGCGCAGGCGTGGCTCGCCGGTGCTGCGCGCAACAAGTTCGACCGCGCCGCGAGTAAGGTGCAGGTCTCGAAAGTCTTCGACTGGTACAAAGAGGACTTCGTGCGCGACGCAGGCAGCGTGCAGGGCTGGCTCGCGAAGCACGCGCCCGAGAGCGAGCGCGCGTGGATCGCTTCCGCCAAGCCGCTGAAGATCGACTTCCTCGAGTACGCGTGGAAGTTGAACGACGCGAAGTAGGGAGCCGCGCTTGCGCGTCACGCACGGCACCGAGCCCGCATTTCTCACCACGTCCGCCGCGAGGGCGTGACAGCTCGCTTCGGGCAAGGCGTTGCATCGGAATCGACCGCAGTTGACCTGCGTGGTCAGCGAGGATCGATTCCGATCCGACAACGCCGCTCCGGGCGAGTTGGCGCGGTCGCAGCCGGATGTGGTGAGAGATCCGGGCTAGTGTCCTGAGTCAGAAGTTCGCTTTCACCAAGGTCGAGATCGTCGTCGCTGGCAAGGCGCGAGGGTGCAGGCAACCTGTCAGGTTTCCGAAC
>JBJXHG010000062.1:0-7050 GCA_046160865.1 Planctomycetota bacterium
CGTCGCTGGCAAGGCGCGAGGGTGCAGGCAACCTGTCAGGTTTCCGAACCCGAGCAACGCCGCCAGCGCAGAGGAGATCGAGCTTGGTGAGAGCGAACTTCTGACTCAGGACACTAGAGTGACGCCATGAAGCTCGACACCACATCCAAACAGAAGGTCTCGTTCGCCTCCGCTGTCGTCGCGCTCGTGTTCGCGAGCTGTGCCGGGAACACGGAGAAGGAGTCGCAGTCACCCGCAACGACCGCGGCGCACTCCACCGCGCCGACGCCTGCCCCGGCCCAATCGAAGCCGGGCGGCAGCGGCGCCGCTTCGTCGACGACTGCGCCGGAGAATCCGGCGCCGGCGGCCAACGCCGCGCAAGGTCGCCCGCTCACCGCTGGCGGAGTCGCGAGCAAGGTGCCGACCGAGTGGATCGTAGAGCAGCCGACGAGCGCGATGCGCAAGGCACAACTGCGTTTGCCGAAGACCGGCGCCGACACCGAGGACGCGTCTCTCGTCGTGTTCTTCTTCGGTGGACAGGGAGGAACGCCGCAGGCGAACCTCGATCGCTGGGCCGGACAGTTCGAGCAGCCGGACGGCAAGAGCTCGAGCGAGGCGATGCAGTCGAGCCAACGCACGGTCGCCGGCATGAAGGTGCACGATGCCGATCTCGCGGGTATCTACGTCGCGGAAACGACTCCCGGCTCGGGTCAGCGCGTGCGCAAGGAAGGCTGGCGCATGCTCGCGAGCATCGTGGACGCGCCGAGCGGCGCGCACTACGTGAAGCTCGTCGGACCGACGGCGACGATCGCGCACTGGGAGCCGGCGTATCGTCGTTTCATCAGCGAGATGACACCCGCGCAGTAGGCGTGCGGAGCAGGCTAGCGCGACGCCGGAGCCGGCGTCGCCGCGGATGACGTGGCGGACGTCGATCGTCCGAGCAAGCGTTGCAAGCGCGCACGATAGCGCTCGTACAGCTCGGTCTGGCGATTCGCGAGGCTCGCTTGCGCGCCGTCGATGAAGACGGCCTCGACGTGTGTCGCGATCTCGAGCAGATCGCCGTCGGTGACGACGAGGTCGGCCAGCTTTCCGACATCGAGGCTGCCGAGCTCGGCTTCGACGCCGAGGATCCGTGCCGGGTACAGCGTGACGGCCCGCAGCGCTTCCGCGTGCGGCAAGCCGAACGCGCAGGCCATCGCGGCGTGGAACGGCAGATTGCGCGTGTTCTCCGCGTCGGCCGCGCAGATTGCGAACGGCACTTTCGCGCGCGCGAGCACGGCGGCGTTCGCGAAGGCTGCGTCGTACGGGTCGTAGGGCGACGAAGGCAATTCGAGGATCGGTCCGACGACGACGGAGACGCCTTCGCGTTGCAGCGCGTCGACCACCTTCCACGCTTCGCGCGCGCCGTAGAGCACCGAGCGCAGCTTCTGCTCCTTCGCGAACTTCAGCGCCGACAAGATCGTCTGCGCGTTGTCGGCATGCAGCGCGACCGTCTTCTCGCCGCGCGCGAACGGCGCGAGCGCTTCGAGCCGCGGATCGAAGGCTGGCTTGGCGCCCGCGTCGGCATCGGACGAAGCCTGCTCTGCGAGCGCGCGCACGCGGCCGTACTCGCGCGCATCCTCGAACAAGCGCACGAGCTCCTTCTGTTCCGCGCTCTCCTCGAGCTCCTTCACGTCGTTGTCGATCCTCGGAAAACGCACGTGCAGCATGTCGCGATCGAGCGTCACCATCTCCTGCCAGGTGTCGCCCGAAAGCCGCACGACGGCGGATTGACCGCGGATCGGACCTCCGCTCTGAGGTGACGTTTGCGCGCGCGTGATCCCGCTCGCGCGCGTGACGCCGATGTGCGCGGAGTCCGCGTTGATCGATGCCGCGACGCGCACGTCCGGCTGATTGCCGCCGATCTCGCCTTGGTCGTCGGTCGCAGCGATCGCGCCGATCTCGAGCAACCCGACGTTCGTGTCGAGCGCGATCATCCCCGGGTAGACGTGACGTCCGTGCGCGTCGAACGTGCGCGCGCCGGCCGGAATGGCGAGCTCGCGGCCGAGCGCGACGATCCGGCCGCGCGACATCAAGAGCACGCCGTTCTCGATGGCTGGCGACGTGATCGGGTGGAGTGTCGCGCCGACGATCGCGACGACTTCGGAGCCGGTGCCGGATGCGACGTCCGCGGGCGCGCTCGGCGCGAGCTCGCGCACGACCGGCGGATCGGACTCGAGTCCGAATGCGTCGCGCTGCTCGAACTCGACCTCGCCGTCGACCATCGTCCACGCGACCCGCGCGTATGCCGACAGCGGATCGGCCGAGAGCAGCACGAGGTCTGCGTCCTTGCCGACCTCGATCGAGCCGACGCGCTGCTCGATGCCCAGCTGCTTCGCCGGGTTGAGCGTCACGAGCGCGAGCGCGCGCACGCGATCCATGCGCGCGTAGCGCACGGACTTCGCCGCCTCGCCGTAGAGACGGCGCATCATTTCGGCGGAGTCGGAGTTGAGCGAGGAGAGGACGCCGGCCTCTTCCATCAACGCGGCGTTCTGCGGCACCGCGTCGTACGCCTCGATCTTGTAGCCCCACCAATCACCGAACGTCGAGCCACCGACGTTCGCATCGGCCATCTCCTTCGCGACCTTGTAGCCTTCCAATACATGCTGCAGCGTCGCGACCTGGAATCCGTAGGCACGCGAGGCCTCGAGCAGCATCAAGATCTCGTCGGCGCGATAGCAGTGCGAGTGCACGTGCACGTCGCCGCGCAGAATGCCGGCGAGCGCATCGAGTCGCAGATCGCGGCGCGGCGGATCGACGTCCTCGCCGCGGGCTCGACGCGCTTCGTAGTCGGTCCACGTCGTCGCATACTCGCGCGCACGCGAGAACGCGCGCGGAAAGACGGCCTCGACGCCCATGCGGCTGCCGGGGAAACGCTCGCCGCGCGAGCCCCAGTTCGAGCGCTTCGGGTTCTCGCCGAGTGCGAACTTGATGCCTTGCTGCGCGCCCGGAAACCGCAGCTCGTCCGCGCTCCTCTTCCACTTCAGCTTGATGACGGCGTCTTGCCCGCCGATCGCGTTGGCGGAGCCGTGCAGGAGCCGCGCCGTCGTGACGCCGCCCGCGAGCGCGCGGTAGATACTGAGATCCTCGGCGTCGATCACGTCTTGGATCGACACTTCCGCGCTGATCGAGACGCTGGCTTCGTTGACGTTGCCGTCGATCGCGATGTGCGAGTGGCAATCGACGACTCCGGGCGCGAGATGCTTGCCCGTCGCGTCGATCTCGAGCGCTCCCGGCGGCGCGGTCACGCTGCCAACTGCGGCAATGTCGCCGTTCTGCACGAGCACGTCGCCCGTGAACGGCGGCCGCACGGCCGTGTGGATGGTCGCATTGCGAATGACGCAGGTGCCGCTCGTCACGAGGCGCGGCTTGCGATCCGCGTCCGTCTCCGTCGGATGCTCCGTCGCGTGCGCGGGCACGAGCGTTCCGGTGCACACGGCGATCCAACTCGCCAGCGCGCGCAACGCGCCGGCACGGCGAGCGAACGCTCGGTAGAGTTCGCGCTTCACTTGGGATTCCTCCGCCCGGTCAGCTTGCGCACGTCATCGCCTTCGGCCGACTTCCAGCGCGTTTCGCCACGCCATTCGTCGCCTTCGAGCTCGCCCGAGATCTCCACGTCCGCTTCGAACGTTCCGAACTTCAGCCGGCCCTTCAGCCGCAGCATCTTGCCGCGCAGCCGCCCTTCGAACGCGCCGCGGATTTCCTCGGATTCCGCCGTCGCGCGGTAGCGCACCTCGCCGTTGACCTCTCCGTCCGGCTCCATCTTCAGCTCCGCCGTCGCCGGCGGACTCGGCGAGCCTTCGACTTCGAGCGTCCACGTGCCGCTGGCATCGATGCCTTCCGCAGGCTTCTGCGCGGCGTCCGCCTTCTCGTCGTCGAACTCGTACGGATGCCCGTCGACGAAGATCCAGCGCACGCGCGCGTCCTTCGACGCGAACGGATCCTCCGTCCACACGGCGAAGCTCGCGTCCATGCCCGCGTCGACGCGGCCGATGCGATCCTCGATGCCGAGCAAGCGCGCGGCTTGCGACGTGATCGACTGCAACGCGACTTCGCGCGGCAGACCGAGCTCGACGAGCTTGCGCAAGCGCTCGAGCAGCTCGCCGCTCCCGCGTCCCGCCGTACCGAGCGCGAGCGGCACACCGGCGTCGTTCAGTCGCAGCGCACACGCGCGCCGCTCTTCCCACGCGCGCCGCTTCTCCTCGCGCGAGCGGAGCGGCGACTTGTAGCGCCACGGTTCGTCCGCTTCGGGTTTCGAGGCGTCCTTCGACTCGGTCTCGGCCTGCACGCCGTCCGCGGCTGGCGTCTGCGCGTCCGCGTTCGCCGCATCCGCGTCAGCGGTCGTGCTCGGAGCTTCCGCGGCCTCGTTCGCTGCGGCTTCGTTCGGCTCCACCGGCGCAGCGTCGGGCTTCTTCTCGTCGGCCTTCTTCGCGTGCGGATCCTCGACTTCGTCGCCCCAATCGAGCGCCAAGAACACCGGTGTGCGGCGCTGCGCGAGCTCGCGCGCGCGCTTCCACGCCTCGCGGCCGCCACTGATCGCGACGTTCAAATGGAACTCGTCGGCGATCCGCAGCCAACGATCGACATCCGCGGCCGAGTCCGCCTCGCACATCACGCGCCGGCTCCCGTCGACGATCGCACCGGCGGAGGCGAGATCGGGATCGAACGGTGGACGGCGGCGCGTTTTCTTGGCGTCGAATCGTTGCGCGAGCGTTTGCGCGTGTCGCGCGTCCAGCAGGAACTGACGCAGGTGCGCGACCGAGCCCATCAGCGTGCTCGGATAGCCCGCACCCGTGGAGCGCAAGCTCGCGTGCGCGAAGGGGCTCGCGAGCACGATCGCATCGCGCGTCGCGGCCTCGCGCGTCGTCGCGAGCGCGCTCTCGCCCGAAAGAATCTGCCCGTGGGGCGCGGACAGCAGATAGCCGAAGCCGTGCTTGCGGTACTCGGCCGCCGTGTCGGCCGGGAGCGCGAAAGCGCGCGCTGCTTGGAACGACGGCTGGAGCCCCTTGCGATTCGCCTCGCGCATGTCGACGAGCACGTCGGACACGGGTTTCGGTGCGCGATCGCGGTCGACGGCGGGCTCGGGTGTCGCGCAGCCCGCGTGCGCGTACGCGTCGATGAACGCCGGCAACACGAGCATGCCTTGGCCGTCGATCGCGCGCGCCCACGGCGGAGGCTCGTGGCTCGCGTCGGTCACATCTTCGATGCGCCCGTCTCGAACGACGATCGTCGAGGCTGGGCCGCCCGGAGTCAGCCGCACATCGCGCACGGCGTACGCGGGCTTCGCGACTTGCGCGTGCGCTGCGAGCGAACCGCAGCACACCACGAGGATCGCCGACACGAAAGCTCGTCTGGTTCCGAGGAACGACATGCGCGCGCTCCGCAAGGTGGACGCAAAGGCCATTGGGCGCTAAGAGTCACTTTCGGAATGCGCCGGGCACGCTGAAAGGGACGCTCGACCGGGCCCCGAATTGTGCACACATCCGCGCGCTCCACCAGAGCCGTCGACCGCTCCTGCGTTCAAACCTCGTTCGAGATTGAAGTCCGACCTTTCGATCCTCCATCAGGACGAGCACCTCGTCGTCGTCGCGAAGCCGGCGCGGCTCTTGAGCGTGCGCGCGCCGGGCAGCGACGAGCCGTGCGTCGCCGACGTGCTCGCCGAGCGCGGCATTGACGCGCGACCCGTGCACCGGCTCGATCGCGAAGTGTCCGGGGCCATGATCCTCGCGCTCGACGACGCGACGCAGGCGAAGCTCGAGGACGCGTTTCGCGCGCGCGCGGTCCGCAAGACCTACTGGGCACTCGCGCAGGGCCGCGTGCGTCCCGCGCAGGCGACGCTGCGTCAGCCGATCATCGAGGAGGCGTCGTTCGCCCGCGTTTCGGCACGGGGCAAAGAAGCGATCACGCGCTACCGCACGCTCGAATCGCTGCCCGCGAGCACGGTCGTCGAAGTCGAGATCGCAACCGGGCGCTACAACCAGATCCGCGTCCACTTCGCACACGCCGGCTTTCCGCTCGTCGGGGAACGGAAGTACGCGCGCGGCAAGGACTCACCAGTGCGCGCGCCGAGCCGGCGCGTCGCATTGCACGCGTGGAGGCTCGCGTTTCCACATCCGGCGACGGGCGCGCTGCTCGAGATCGAGGCGCCGCTGGCCCAGGACCTCGTGGAGCTGCGCGCGCAGGCCGCGCGGCCGATTCGAAGGCGCTGACGCACGCCCGCGACGGCCTATCAGCCCGTGGTGAAAGTCATTCGGCGCGAAAGCGGCCCGTTCGCGCCAGCCCGGCGTCGCTCGATCCTCGGCGAATCTCGACGATTCGCCTGCGGTTTCGCTCCTTGTGCTGACGCGAACGGGCCACCGTCGGGCTCGAAGCACTTTCACCACGGACTGCTATACGAGTCGTGCGCACCACCACGGCGCGGACGCTGCGCGCGAAGTCCGCGACTGATAGACTTTTTGCCCACGAACGCCGCTTCGAACGCGAAGGAATGCCATGCCGACCACGGAAGACGTCTACAAGGAACTCAAGCAGGTCTACGACCCTGAGATTCCGGTCAACATCGTCGACTTGGGGTTGATCTACGACGTGAAGCTCGACGAGAGCGGCGCGTGCAACATCACGATGACGCTGACCTCCCAATCGTGCCCCGAAGCCCGCACGATCCCCGAGGTGATGCGCCGCCGTGTCGGCAGTGTGGCGGGGATCAAGAGCACCGACATCCAGATCGTGTGGGATCCGCCGTGGACGCCGCAGCGCATCTCGGCCGAAGGCCGCGCGATCCTCGGCATCGAGGACGAGCCGGAGTAGTTCGCGCTAGCCTGCATTTCTCACCACGCCCGGCTGCGTTCGCGCCAACTCGCTCGGAGCGGCGTTCTTGGATCGGAATCGATCCCTGCTGACCAACTAGCAGCCCGTGGTGAAAGTGCTTCGAGCGCGAAAGTCGTCCGTTCGTGTCGGAACCAGGAGCACGACCGCAGGCGAATCCTCGTGATTCGCCGAGGATCGAGCGACGCCGTGCCGGCGCGAACGGAC
>JBJXHG010000063.1:0-21668 GCA_046160865.1 Planctomycetota bacterium
CAGGCGAATCTCGAGGATTCGCCTGCGGTCGTGCTCGCCCTTCGATGTGCGGGGCCGACACGAACGGACGACTTTCGCGCTCGAAGCACTTTCACCACGGGCTGCTCGCGCGTCCGAAGCGCTTGTCGCTGCTTGTCTCTGCGCAGGCGCGTCCGTAGCCTGTCCGCGCGAATACGAGCCGCACGATGCCTCCCGAGACCGATCCCAAGCTGCAGTCCCCGAACTCCGACACGCGTACCGAGGGGATCCGCATCCAAGCGGCCGCGCAGTACGTGCCGGCCGACTCGAACCCGGAATCGCACCAGTACATCTTCGCGTACCACATCGTCATCTCGAACGAAGGCGACACGCCGGCGCGGCTGCGCTCGCGTCACTGGATCATCATCGACGCCGACAACAACCGTCAGGAAGTCGGCGGCGACGGCGTCGTGGGACAGACTCCGACGCTGGCGCCGGGCGCGAGCTTCGACTACACGAGCAGCTGCCCGCTGCGCACGTCGTGGGGGACGATGGAAGGCTCGTACTTGATGGAGCGCGCGAACGGCGAGCAGTTCCGCGCGCAGATCGGCCGCTTCTTCCTCGTGCCGCCGGCCGCCAAGAAACCGACGCGGGTGCGCTGAGCGCATCGCGCGGGGCGCGATGCATCGGTGCGACGGCCTGCGTTGAAACTGCCGCGCTGCGTCTGCTCCGTCAGCGTTTCACTGGCGCTCCGCGCCTGTACCTTGTGCGCCGATGGAAGAGAGCGAGTCCTCGGGTACCCCGACCCGATCCAGCAAGCCAGCCCCGCCGATGGAACTCGCGCGCTGCGCGCGCTCGGGGCGTGCTCGGGTGCTCCTCGCCGCGTGCGGCATCATCTGGGGCGCGACGTTCGTCGCGATGAAGGTGCTGACGCAGCACTTCGACACGCTCGAAATCGTCGGCTTGCGGTTCGCGATCGGGCTTCCGCTGCTCTTCGCGATCATCCGCGCGCAGAAGATCTCGCTCGCGTTCGACCGCCGCGACGCCACACCACTCGCCCTCGGCGGCGCGATCCTGCTCTATCACTTCCTCGCGCAGCCTTACGCGCTGCAGTTCACGTCGGCGACGAACACGGGCTGGATCATCACGTTCTCGCCGCTCGCGATCGCGCTGCTCTCGTTCGTGTTCTTGCGCGAGAAGATCAGCCCGCGCGTCGGTGGCGGCATCGCGCTGGCGGCGTTCGGCATCGCGCTACTCGTCTCGCGCGGCGATCCGCGGAGCCTCGTCGCGCTGCACAACGTCGGCGATTGGCTGATCCTGTCGACGGCGTTCACCTGGGCGCTCTACACGATCGTCACGCGCGATGTCGCGCGTCGCCGCTCACCGCTCGCGGTGACGTCGATCCTGTTCGTGCCTCTGCTCGCGGTCGGCGCCGCGCGTCTCGCGACACACGCGAGCTGGTCGACGTTCGCCGCGCTCCCCATCGCCGCGTGGGTGTCGATCGCATTCCTCGGCGTGTTCGGCACGCTCGCACAGTGGTTCTGGCAGCTCGGCGTCGCGCGCATCGGTGCCGCGCGCGCGGGCGTGTACGTCTATCTCGAGCCGATCGCGTCGACCGTGCTCGGTGTCGCGTGGCTGGGCGAGAGCTATGACTCGTTCGCCGTCATCGGCAGCGCGCTCGTCCTGGGGGGGGTGATCGTCGCGCACGAGCGCGGGTGATCGACGCTGCGGCCGGCGGCCGTGACCGAATCGTGAGATTGCCTCAGGTCGGCATTCCCACTTACCGATGCACGCCTCGCGCGAGCGCAGTCACTGTCTGGCTTCGATCGCGCGGCAGGGTAGGCAGAACGATGGACGAGTGCTCGCGCGGCAGCGGGGCCTGGTCCGTGCTCGCTACACGATCGTGTTCGCGCGCGGCAGCCAGGCAATCCGGCTTCACACTTCTCGAATTGACGATTGCGATCTGCGTGCTGTTGATCGGCGTGCTCGGCTTCTCGAACGCGTTCGTATCGATGGGACGTGCAGAACAAAAGACGCGCGAGTCCACTCTCGCGGTGCTCGCCGCTCGCAGGGTGCTCGCGAGCATTCAAGCGGAGGCATTTCCCGAGGCGTTCCGTCGCTACAACGCAGCGGGTGCCGACGATCCGGGTGGCGCCGACACCGCGCCGGGAGCGAGCTTCGCCGTCGAAGGCTTGAGCGCGCTGGACGCGGACGTCGACGGATTCGCCGGCCAGGTGATCTTTCCGTCGCCGGGCAACGGCGCGGAGCTGCGTGAGGACTCGATCGATGCCGCGCTGGGAATGCCGCGCGATCTGAACGGCGACGGCGTCATCGACACCGCGAACCACGCCACGAACTACTTGCTGCTACCAGTCCGCGTGCGCGTCGACTGGCGCAGTGCGTCCGGACCGGCCGCCATCGAGCTGCGCACCATGCTCGCCAACTACTGAGGGCCTGTGATGCTGCGAAGACAGTCGTGCGAACGCTCGGGCTTCAGCTTGGTCGAGCTGATGATCGCGCTCTCCATCGCGCTCACGATCTTCGGGATGCTGAGCGTGTTCCAGCTGCGGACGCAGGACTCGTACCGCCAGACGAGCGCGCAGTCGCGCGTCGATTCCGCCGCGCGCAACGCGACGACGCGCGTCCTCGACGAGCTTTCGGGCATCGCCCGCGCGCTGCTCGTCCCGGATCCTTCGTCGGCGCTCGGCAGCGACACGCTCAATTTCCAACGGCCGTCTGCGGTGAGCAACACGGGCGCAGTCACCTGGTCCACGCAGACTCGACTCGCGCTCCTGATGGATGATCGGGAGACCGACAACGGCGTCGACGACGACGGGGACGGTCTGGTCGACGAGCGTCGGCTCGTGCTAACGCGCGAAGCGAACACGGCGAACCCGGAACCGGTGACTCTGTGCCACGGCGTCCCCGAGCTGTATCCGGGCGAGACGGAGAATGGCGTCGACGACAACGGCAACGGCGTGGTCGACGAGCGCGGCTTCAGCGTCCGACGCATCGGCGACTTGCTGTGCGTGCGGCTCTCCGTCCAACTCGTGATGTCGAACGGCGGAACCGTGACGGCGACGGTCGACACGGCCGTGATTCTGCACAACTGAGGAGCGCGATCATGAACTTGCGAAGCAATGGACGACGAGCGTCGGACGAGCGTGGTAGCGTGATCGTCGTCACGATGATCGCGGTGGCGGGCCTCGCCGGTCTGTCCCTCGCGCTGCTCGCCGTGATGCGCACCGGTGCCAACGCCCAGCGCCGCGATCGTGCCGATGCGCACGTGCACTACGTGTGTCACGCGGGACTCTCCGAGGCGGTCTACAACCTGCACCGCGGCGCCAGCGGAAACGTCGGCACCCAAGGGACGCCGATCGAGTGGGGCGCATCGCAGTACTGGGTGACGCAGTCGGCTCCGGCCGCTGACTTGGTGCAGCTCACCGCGTTCGGCATGGACGATCGATCGGGCGCGTCGATGGAGCTCGTGCTGCGCGCCGTACCGAACACGATCTGGCGCTACGCCGCGTTCGGTGACGAGTTCTTGCACATGGACTCGAACGCGCGCGTCGACAGCTACGACTCGAGCTTGGGAGCCTACGCCGCGCAAGCGGTCAACGG
This sequence comes from Planctomycetota bacterium, assembly GCA_046160865.1. Lineage (GTDB taxonomy): Bacteria > Planctomycetota > UBA1135 > UBA1135 > JBJXHG01. The sequence goes on from JBJXHG010000063.1 coordinate 3,580, forward strand.
CTCCGGCTCGAGCCAGCACGCGAATGCGGACGGCGACATCGGCTCGAACGGCGACGTCTCGATGGACCAGAACTCGACCGTGTGGGGCGACGCGACGGCGGGCCCCGGGCACACGACCACCGTGCTGGGCAACGCGGCCGTGACGGGCACGACGTCGCCGGCTGCCGCGCTCATCGATCTGCCCCTGATCACCGTGCCGAGCTACACCGGATTCGGCGCGCTGACGGTGACCGGCACGACGACGATCCCGTCCGGCAATCGCACGTACACGAACCTCGTGGTCAACGCGAACAAGACGCTGAACATCGTCGGTCCCGCGAACATCGTGTTCACGAACCTGCGCATCCGCTCCAACGGTGTCCTGAACATCGACTCGACGAACGGGCCGGTGGAGATCTGGGTCATCGACGACTTCATCTTGGACTCGAATGCGATGGTCGGACCGCTCGATCAGATCCCGAGCGGACTCAAGGTGAATCTGCTCAGCGACAACGTGATCAATCCGGAAGTGGCGGTCGACATCGACACGGTCGACTTCAACTCGAACACGCAGATGTACGGGACGATCTATGCGCCGAACGCACAGATCGAGATCGACAGCAACTTCCAGCTCTTCGGGGCGATGATCGCGCGCAGCGTCGACCTCGACAGCAACAGCCGCATCCACTTCGACGAGGCGCTGATCAGCGCGACGTCCGTCGGCGCACCGACCTACGAGACGATCGCTTGGCGCGAGCTGCCGTTCCGGGGCTCGATCCTCGGCGGTGCTCCGTGAGCTGCCACCGCAGCATGACCGTTCACAGCTCCCGTCTCTGGGCCTTCCGCTCCGTCGCGGCTCTCGCCGTCGTCGCGCTCGCAGTCGGCGCACACGCGCAGGCGTCGGAAGTCGGCGCCGAGCGCGCAGCGCGCTACGCGTGGCAGGGCGAACTCGACGACGAACATCGTCGTGTCGGCTCGATCCTGCGCGAGGCGCGCGTCGCAGGGCACGAGCCCGGTACGCTCACCGAGCGACTCGCCGCTCCCGGGCCGAGCGCGATCCCGGCGCTGCTCGACGTGCTCGTGCAGGCGCGCGTGCCGAAGAGCGCGGACACGGACGCGCCGCAGCTCTTGTCGAAGCCGCAGCGCGCGCTCGTCGTGGCGACACTGGTGCGATTGCCGGCCACGGACGTGCGAGCCGAGCTCGATGCGCGCTTGTCGATCGATCCACGGACCCGCGCGGTGCGGATCGCCGCGCTGCACGTGCTCGGCGTGATCGGCACGGAGCCGGATCTCGATCGGCTCGGTGAGCTCGCGCGCGGCGCGGACGGCGAAGCGCTCGACCGCGAGGAGCGTGATGCGTTGCGCGAGGCGCACGCCGCCTTCCTGCGCCGGATGCCCCACGTGCTCACCTCCGTGGAGAAGCACTGGCACCGGCGCGATCCCGCCGCGAACGAGGCGCTACTGCTGGCGCTCGGCGACCTGCAAGAGAAGCGCGCCATGGAGCTGATTTTCCAGGTTGCGCGGACGGATGCGCGGCTCGCGCAACTCGCGCTGTCGACCGTGCGCAGGACAGGGGCCTCCGGCAATCCGGAAGTCGACCTGGAGTTCGCGCGCTGGTTGCGACACCGAACGGATCCGCAGCGCACGGAGTGGACGCGTGCCGTGTTGTACGCGCTGGGCGAGCTCGACGAAGGCGAGAGTCTCGACGTGCTCGTCGATGCGCTCAGCGACGCGAAGCCGGGCTTGCGCGACGCCGCCGAATGGTCGTTGCAGAAGATCAGCGGCACGACGCACTCCGGCGACAGTGACTTCTGGAACGCATGGCGCCGGCGCGAGCTGCAGTGGATGGACCGCGGGCGTGCGCGCTGTCGCAGCGCATTCGAATCGTCCGACGTGGGAGCGATCGTTCAGGCGCTGCGCGAGTACTCCGGGCGACGGTTGTTCCGGAGCGAGCTCGTGCGCGACGTCGTGGTGCTCCTCGAGCGGCCGCAGTCCGCGTTGCAGGAGCTCGCGTGCACGACACTCGGCGAGCTCGGGTCTCGTGCGGCCGTGCCGGCGCTCGTGCAAGCGCTCGCGAGCGCGCGTCCCGCCGTCGCCGAGGCTGCGTGGCGCGCGTTGACGAAGGTCGCCGGGTGCGAGGTGCCGCGTGATGCCGAGGCTGCGCACGCGCTGCTCGCGCTGCATTGATCGCTCCGGTCGCGTCTCGATGTGTACGCGCGCGCGGTAGCGGGTTCCGCGGACTCCGGCTAGGCTCCCGCGGATGCTGACGAGCCTCTGCCTCGCCCTCGCGTCCGTCGCCGCAGCCGACTTCGACGCTCTGTTCACGGGTCGCGCGCTGCGCTTCGACTATTTCCACGTCGGCTCCGCGACCGAGGAGCACGTGTGCATCGATCGCTATCGCATCGAAGGCGAGTGGCCGGGCAGTCGCACGCGGCTCGTCGACGACACGAACTTCGGCAAGTACCGCTTGCGCGTCGTCGATCGCGCGAGCGGGCGCACGGTGTACTCGCGCGGGTTCGCGAGCATCTACGGCGAGTGGGAGACGACCGGCGAAGCGAAGACCTCGTGGAAGAGCTTCCACGAATCGCAGCGCATGCCCGAGCCCAAAGCGCCGGTGCGACTGGTGCTCGAGAAGCGCTGGGCGGACGGCACGTTCGGCCCCTTCTACGAGACCGATCTCGACCCGGCGAGCCGCTTCGTCGACCGCTCGCCGGTCACGCAACGCGGCACCGCGGCCGTGCTGTTCGAGAATGGACCCGCGCACGCTCAAGTCGACTTACTCGTGCTCGCCGACGGTTACACGGCTGCCGAGCAGGCGAAGTTCGACCAGGACGCCGCGCGCCTCGTCGGCGTCATGTTCGACACGGAGCCGTACAAGAGCCGCCGCGCCGACTTCAGCGTGCGCACGCTGTTCGTGCCCGCTGCGCAGTCCGGTATCAGCAATCCGCGCAAGGACGTGTGGCGCGACGCGCCGCTCGGCAGCTCGTTCAACGCCTTCGACGTCGACCGCTACGTGCTCACGTTCGCGAACGCGACGCTGCGCGAAGTCGCCGCGCAGGTGCCGTACGACGCGCTGGTCATCCTGTTCCACTCGCGCAAGTACGGTGGCGGCGGGATCTACAATCTCTGGGCGACGGTCGCGTCCGATTCGGCCGCGTCGCCGTACCTCTTCGTGCACGAGTTCGGCCACTCGTTCGCCGGCCTCGCCGACGAGTACTACACGTCGCAGGTCGCGTACGAGAGCTTCACGACGCCAGGTGTCGAGCCGTGGGAGCCGAACGTCACTGCGCTCGCCGATCCCGCGCGCTTGAAGTGGAAGGACCTCGTCGCGGTCGGCACGCCGCTGCCGACGCCGTGGGGTCAAGAGGCGTACGACAAGCTCGACGTCGCGTACCAGAAGAAGCGCAAGGAGCTCGTCGATGCGAAGGCGCCCGAGGAAGCGTCGGAAGCGCTCTTCCGCGAGATTCATGCGACGACCGCACCGCTGCTCGCCGCCGAGAAGCACAATGGCAAGGTCGGCGCGTTCGAAGGCGCGGCGTACGAGGCGAAGGGGCTCTACCGCTCCGAAGTCGACTGCATCATGTTCACGCGCAATCCGACGTCGTTCTGCCGCGTCTGTCGCCGGGCCGTCGAGCGCGTGATCGATCTCTACACACGCTGAGTGACACCCAAGTCGAGCAAGAGGAGAAAATCATGGCCGCAGGCAATCCAGGTCCCGTCGTTCCCGAGCGCTACGTCCAGGCGCTCGCCGGTCGGGATCCGATCGAGTCGCAGAAGAAGGCGCCGAAGCGTGTGAAGAAGCTCGTGCGCGGCTTGTCCGAGAAGGAGCTCGCCGCGCGCCCCGCGCCGGGCAAGTGGTCGATCAAGGAGATCATCGCGCACCTCGCCGACGGCGAGGTGATCCTGGGCTCGCGCTTGCGCTTCGTCGCGGCGATGGAGCGACCCACGATCATCGGCTACGACCAGGACGCGTTCGTCGACAAGCTCGGCATCGCGCGCGTGAAGACGGCCGAGCTGCTCGATGCGTTCGCGGCCGTGCGCGGCGCGAACGTCGGCTTGATGAAGCGCTTGCCGCGCGAGACGTACGCGCGCGTCGGACTGCACAGCGAACGCGGCGAGGAGTCGATCCACACGATGCTCGTGATGTACGCGGGTCACGATCACATCCACGAGCGCGAGATCGAACGGCTGCGCGACGAGTTCGTCGCCGCGCGTCCGCGCAAGGACGCGGCGAAAAGCGGCGGGACCGACAAGCGCGACAAGAAGGCCGCGAAGAAGGCCGAGAAGGCGCTCGCGAAGCACGCCGAGAAGCTCGCGAAGAAGGCGCGGTCGGAGGGCAAGTCCGCGAAGCTCCCGAAGCACGACGCGCCGCCGAAGAAGAAGGCGAAGCCCGAGACCGTCGCGAGTCCGTGAAGCGGGAGCTGCTCAAGTGGGTGCTCGCCGTGGCGCTCGCGGGAGTCGTCGGGGTGCTCGCGATCGTCGTGATCGTGAACCTCGTGCGGCTCAACATCACGGCCACGGATCCGGGCGATCAGATCGCCGTCACGTCACGCGACAGCCCGCTGCGCGTCGGGCCTACGACACTGGTGATCGAGCTGCTCGACGCATTCGGTGAGCCACTTTGCCTAGACGTGAAGGTGCGCAGCGACGCGCTTAGGATCGAAGGTCCGGCGAAATACCGGGAGCCCTGCTTCTACGATGTGCCGGTCACCGCGCTGCGCGAGGGCCCGAGCACGCTCGTGATCGAGCAATGGTGGAACGAGCACCGCTACCGCACGACGACGTCGGTTCCGATCGACGTGCTGCCGGCGGAGTGACGCGCGCGTCGCCGCGCGTCAGCGAACATAGCCTTCGCGCACAGCGTGGATGAAGTCGATGTACGGCGGCTCGGCGCCTTCGGCGCGCAATCCGCTCGCGATCTGCCCGCGGTGGTGCGCGCCGTGCAGGACGACGTGCATCAGCACGTCCTCGACGCGGCTCGTGAAGCGCTCGCCGCGGCTGTTCGTGTACGCGATCGTCGCGTCGAGCGCTGCGTCGTCGAGCGTCGCGAAGTACTCGGTCCACGTGCGTGCGAGCGACTCGATGTCGCTCTGGCACTCCGCGAGCGTGAGCGCGGGCCACACGGGCGTCGTGCTCGCGTCGCGACGCAAGCGCGCGAGCCACAAGCGTTGCGCACCGACCGCGTGCGCGAGCGTGCGCAGCGGTGCGTGCGCGAGGATCTTCACGTCCTCGGGTGCGCGTGCCGCCGCACGCGCGATCGTGGCTGCGGCTGCGCGGCTCGCCCAAGTGTCGTACTCGAAGAGCCGCCGGTAGTGCGCGATCCGGTCCATGGCGCAGACGCTAACGCGTGGCGCGCTCGCGCGACACGGCCGCTCCCGCGAGGAAGCGTGGACACTCGCGCGGGAGCGTGAGATATCTATCGCCTTCCCTGGAGACACCGCCATGTTCCTCGCGCCGCTCTTCGCCGTCGTCTCGCTCCTCACACCGCGTACGCCGTCGGAAGAAGCGCAGACTCCGTACGCCAGGGCGTTCGCGCACGCGGACGAAGCGGTGCGCGCGGGGAAGAAGGACGCCGGGACGCGCGCGCTCGTGCAGCGCGCGCTCGAGCTCGACCGCCGCTCGATCGATGCGTGGGAGCTCTTCGCGCGCTGGGCCGAAGCGGCCGGCGATCCCGACACGCAGGCCTTCGCGTTGCACCAGGTGTACCGCCTCGCGCGCACGCAGGAGCGCTCGAAGGACGAGCTCAAGTCGCTGGACGCGCGCGTGCGCGCGGTCGATCCGCTCGCCGCGGATCGGTTCGCGCTCGTGCCGCCCTTCATCGAGAAGCTGCGCGCCGTCGCGGCGCAATACGAGAAGGACAAGCGCCCGCACTCCGCGATCCGCGTGCACCGCGAGATCCTCGCGCTCGATCCCGACGACGAAGCGAGCGCGAAGGCGATCGAGAAGCTCGCCGCGGCGCCGGATCCGAGCCTCGCGGAGGATGCAAAGCCGAAGGACTTGCTGGCCGACGTCTCGGAGGAATGGATCCGCAAGTTCGACGCGAAGCACGCGACGTGGGCGGATCGCGCGAAGCTCGAGCGCGAGAACTACATCACGTACACGAACACGGGCTACGCGAACCTCGTGCGCACGGCCGAGGCGATGGAGCAGATGAATGCGTTCTACCGCGAGTTCTTCGAGTTCGGCACGGAGGAACATCCGGGCACCGTGCCGCGCATCGAGCTGCACATCTTCCAGAACCACAAGGACTACTTGAAGAACGGCATGAGTCCGGTCGAGTGGAGCGGCGGGCAGTTCACCGGCAGCGCGGTCGAGACGTTCATCGGCTCCACGTTCGAGGACGCGCTCGGCACGTTGTTCCACGAGGCCGCGCACCAGTTCGTCAGTCTCGCGACGAACGCGGAAGGTTGGCTCAACGAGGGGCTCGCGTCGTTCTTCGAGGGCTGCCGCATCCTCTCGAACGGCACGGTCCTCATGAACCTGCCGGCGAACGACAACTTGTTCGAGCTCGTGCGGCGGATGAACGGCGGCTGGATGAGCGATCACGAGGACGGCGTCGACCGCTTGAAGCCGGAGGACAGCAATCCGACCAAGGCGCCGACGTTCCGCATCGTGCTCGAGAACCGCTACACGTGGGGACCGCCGTGGTACGCGCCGACGTGGGGCGTCGTGTACTTCCTCTACAACTATCAGGACCCCGTCGACGGCCGCTTCGTGTATCGCCCGGCGTTCCGCACGTACATCGACAAGACCGGCGGCAAGATGGGCGAAGGCGCGATCCGCACGTTCGAGGAGATCGTGCTCGCGAATCCGGTCCCGCCGCTCAAAGGCGTCGAGCGGCCGAAGAACGCGCCGACGTTGAAGCTGCCGAAGACCGTCGACGAGCTGACCGATGTCTGGAAAGAGTGGATGCTCGCGCTCTCGAAGGAGCAGACGGGCGAGCTCAAGGTCGAGCGCGCGTACTTCGCGTGGGCGCGCAACGCCGTACGTGCGAAGGATCCTGCCGCTGCGCGCGAGCACTTCGAGAAAGCCCTCGCGGCGACGCCCGACGATCCGAACGTGAACCTCGAGTTCGCGGCGTTCCTCGGCGAGCGCAAGCAAGCCGATCGCGCGAGCAAGCTCGCGTTGCGCGGCATCCAGTTGCTCGAGGCGCAGTCGCCGCGCGATGAAGCGGCGATCAAGGCGGCGGAGCTGAAGCTCGAGAAGTGGGATCCCAAGCGCAAAGCGCACGCGACCGTGCGCGCCGAGCTCGTCGCTGCGCTGCGCGCGCTCGTTGCGCGCTACGAAGGCGTCGAGCGTCCGCGCCTCGTGATGGATCTCGCAGGGCGTTTCGGCACCGAGTTCGCCGTGCCGGAGTTGCTCGACGCGTACGCCGCCGCGTACCGCAAGGTGAACCAGTCGCTCGAGGTGTGGTCGCTCGCGTACGACGAGGCGAGCCTCGACGGGTGGGCCGCGTCCGAGGCGAACGTGTTCAAGGCCGACGGGCGCACGCTGCGCTCGGACTTCGGCGCGTACTCGGCGGAGAACTACGACTACCGGATGCTGATGCTCGACACGATCACGTCGGGCGACTTCACGCTCGAGGCCGAGGTGCGGATCGAGAAGGGCAAGGCGACGCTCGCCGGACTCGTGTTCGGCGTGAAGGACATCAACAACTACCACGGCCTCTTGCTCCTGCCGGGACGCAAGAGTCAGGACGCGAAGAAGAGCGGCCTTTCCGACTCGGGCTTCATCGATCTCACGACGTGCACGGGCGGCGCGAACTTCAAGATCTGGCGCCACAACCCGGTGAAGACAGCGGGACCGTCGACGGGCGCGGGTGGCGGCGGCTCGAGCGCGCACCGCTTGCGCATCGACGTCGCGGGCAGTCTCGTCGACACGTGGTTCGACGGCGAGTACCTCTCGACGCAGGACTTCGGCACGCCCGACGTGCTGCGCGGCAAGCTCGGACTGCTCGTCGGCATGGGCGAGGCGCACTTCAGCGACATCCGCTTCCTCGCGCGCGCGCCGCGCGATCCGATCGCGCGCATCGAGCGTTCCATCCGCATGGAGAAGTTCGAGAAGTCGGGTGCCGTCAGCGCGGACGGCAGCTACCTCGGCAAGGTTCCGCCGTGGCCGAAGGTGAAGAAGTGGGTGAAGGGCGAGCGCAAGTCGTGGGACGAGCGCAAGGGGCAGCCGCAGCTCTTCGTGCTGTGGAGCACGCAGCAGAACGACATCGTGGCGATCGACGCGTGGCTCAATGACCTAGCGATGCGTTATGCCGACGCGCGTCTCGACTTCGTGTGCATGGCGTCGGTGAACGATGAAGCGAGCCTCGCGAAGTATCTCGAGACGCATCCGATGCCAGGCAGCGTGTGTCTGGACGATCGCACGCAGGACGGCATCGGCGATTCGTTCACGATGTTCGCGATCGACCGCTTCAACTTGCCGCGGCTCCTGCTGCTCGATGTCGACGGTAAGGTCGTGTGGGAAGGGGATCCGGGCTTCACTTCGAGCGCGCCCTGGCGCTCGGGCGTCGAGACGTACATCGACGCGCCGCTCGCCGATCTCGTCGCGAAGCGCAAGCTGCGCGAGCTCGCGCCGTGGCTCGCGGCGTGGAACGAGAAGGCGAAACCCGCGCTCGCCGCGGGCGACGTCGCGACGGCGCTACCCGTGCTCGCGCAAGCGCAGGAGTTCGGCAAGGGCGTGTCGGCGGACATCGACGCGGCCCTCGCGAAGCTTTCGATGCTCGAGGGCGCGCTCGCGAGCGTGGCGACGACGGCCGCGTCCTTTCAAAAGGACGAGGCCGATCCCGCGCTCGACGTGCTCGTGCAGTGGTGCGCGGCGCTCGGCAAGAAGATCGACAAGAACGCGCAGTTCACGTTGAAAGGGATCAAGGACGGCAAGGTCGCGAAAGACTGGGCCGAGTGCCAGAAGTTGCTCGCGACGGTCAAAGCGAAAGCGAAGACGCCGGACAAGCTCGCCGCCGCGCAGGAGTGCGCCGCGAAGCTCGAGACCATGAGCGGCAAGTTCGTGAGGGAAGTGCTCGCGGAACTGAAGGCCGCGATCGAGAGCGGCGATCCGGCCAAGATGAATCAGGTGGTCGCGGATGCGCCAGCGAAGCCGATGAAGTGGTTGGTGAAGGAGTATTTCAGGTGGTGAGGGTTATGGATGAACAGTGACAGCGCGCAAGTCTTTATTGATGTGTATGATTGACAATGCCGTGAATGTTGTTGAAGGCTTGGCGGACTTCTTCTGTGTTTCCTAGGAAGCGTCGCTCGATCCTGTCTTCGGCTACAATTTGTTCTGGAATTTCGAGGCCGATGCTTGCCTGTGCCTCAATTGCGTCAAAATAGCACTCAAATGAATTTCCGGGTTCAATGGCCGCGGGCAGCTTTGTTCCCAAGCCGGGCGGTGGTTTTACGAAGTGGTATCCCCGCTTGTCGCCTAGCTGGAAATAGACGTGCGCTAGGTACAGCGTTGCTGTCGAGGCATTCATTACCGAAACTTGAACGTACGGTGCTAGGTGTGGACCCGCGTACGCAGTTCTGGTCTTGACTCGAATTTCATCCGCTACCGGAGCGGTGTTCGTGAAAGCCGCGGGTGGTGTGTGTGGTTCGCTGCGGATTTCAAATGTACCCGCCGTGTGCCATTGCACGCCGCTAAGGTCCACTGCGCACCCAGCTGTTTGCAGTCGCTGCGCTAGCTCCTGACGCGCAGCCGTTGAATTGTCCATTTTCACCATGTGTCGTCCATCGATATTTGAGAACGGCCTCAGGGATCCAACACACACCAAGATTGTTCGGGTCGGATGAATGCCAAACGCCATTCCTGCTTCAAACAGTACATTTGGGCGAGCTTGGCCCGTGGGCTCCCGCTCATGTTGCTTGTCGTCGTGCTTCACGAACTCCGGACGAAGATACGCAAAGTCGTCTGGTGTCAAGAGTACAACGACTGCCCGTGCTCGAGAGAACGCTTGCTCCAGAATCTGGCTGATCTGCGGGGCGGCGACATTTGTCCAGCGACTTGCCTCGTTCCATTCAATCGGCTTCAGGTCGATCGCACGCAAGAACTGGAACAGCGCGTCATGAGCTTGGGCGTCTCGTCCGTGAACAACCCAAACAGTCCGTGGGTCTGTGTTTGCCCGGGAATTCACAGGCGCATTCATTGTCGTTGCCTCGTTGTGTGTTGGTTCGGGCTCATGTCGATGCGTGCTCATGTGGCGTTCACCTTCCTGCGAGTCGGCACGTGGGGAGTCAATGTAACTGCGTGACGCTAGTATCAGAATACGTCGGATATGTGCAGCAGGAGTTGCCGGAGCGAATCCGGGAGTAGGGAGCAAGTGCTGTCGGCGGCGAGGATCGGGAGTATGACTCCACGTCTCCAGGGAGTTCTTGATGGATGCGATCGATGCGATCAAGCATCCATAGTCCGTAGATTCTAGTGACGCACGAAACGACTCAACAGGAGGCAGGATGTCGACGAGCGAACGGAGCGCCGATGCCAAAGATGGATCGATATTGCGAGCTTCAGGCAGCGCATGCTGTCCAAAGGCGCGATCTATGTATTCCACTATCTCTTCAAGCGTCACGCTAATTGCCTCGCCGTTGTCACGGCAAGAAGCTCTTCCGGTTCGCCAATTTCCGCGGCAGGTACTCCTCGATCACGAAGTTGAGGCCCCACTTCGCTAACGCTTGCTGCTCGGCGCGCACGCCACTCTTGAGCATCTGGTCGATCGCCTTGATCCACGGCTTGTGCGCCACGAAGAACGGATCGTTCTTCAAGGCGTCCTTCGCGCGCTTGATGTCGACCTCCAGCAGCTTGTGCGTCGCGTCCTGCAGCTTGAAGTCGATGACGTCTTGCGGCGTGACGCCGAGGTACTGCGCCTGCGGCACGCAGAAGAAGCGGTTGATGTGCGCCGCGTTGCCCGAGCCGACCTTCAACGTCCGGTAGATGTTGGCGATTCCATAAGGGTCGCAATCGACGAAGGCGTAGACCGGGATCTTCTTCTCGTCGGCGAGCCGGCGGATGAAGCGGCGCGTCGCGCGCGTCGGCACGCCGGCAGTCTCGACGAGGATGCACTGGGCGGTCTTCCAGTACTTGTGGTTGTTCAGGCGCTGGAACATGCCGCCCGTTTCGATCGCGAGCACGAACTTCGCCTCGGTCTCGAACTTCAAGTGCTCGACCGAGTGCGGGATCGAGTAGCTGCCCGAGCCGAAGCCGGTGCAGTCGATGCGAATGGGCAAGCCCGTCTCCGAGTCGTTGTCGATGACGACGAGATTGCCCGCGACCGATCCGCCGTGCTCTTCCGGGAAGTAGCGCAGCTGCTCGCGCGAGAGTCCGTCGAGCGACGCGAGCGCCTCGATGTCGTCCATCACCGTGTCGGACTCGACCTGCTCGTTGAACTTGCAGTCGCCCCAGTTCTTCGAGACGTAGTACGCCTCCCGCTTGGTCGCGAAGTCGTTGTTCTCGACCATCTCCTTGCTGATCGACATCAACCGCAAGGTCTGCGCGAAGCTCTTCACCGTGTTCACGGAGAGCGCGCGCGCTTTCTGGCCGCGGCCGAGCTCGAAGTAACCGACCTTCGCGTCGTACTTCACGTTCGACAGCGCGCGCGTCGGGAAGCGCAGCTCGGGAAGGATGCGCTTGTGGATGCTCGTGCGCACGCGCAGCGCGGTGCTCTCGATCAGCTTCAGCGTCTTCTTGTCGAGCTCGTCGAGCGGCTTGGCGGCGCGTTTGACGGCGGTGTCGACGGGCTTCTTTTTGGCGGCCATGCGCCTGTCTTAGGGGCGCGACGAGGGAGACGCAAGCGAGTCAGTGGGCGGGCCGGGGCAAGCGAAGAAGGCAGCTGCGCAGCAACGGCAGGCACCGCGTGCAGCGCGACCGCGCGACCGCGCGGCTCACCACGTGAGGCGGACGCCACTCGAGATGTTCGTCGTGCCCGCGCTGCAGAAGCCGGGCGTCGTGTTGCGGTAGAAGATCTGGTAGCTCCGCACCGCTCCGCCGCCGGGCGTCACGCCGCTGAACACACTGAGCGGCGCCGTGAAGCCGAGCGCGGGATTCGGATACACGACCGATCCGCCGACCGCGTTCTGCGATCCGAAGCGCGTCAGCGCTCCACCGACGCAGCGCAGTCCGTCGCCGCTCACGAGCGGGATCCCTAGCTCGGCGGTGCCCGAGATGAAGAACGCGAAGCCGACCGGCGAGAGTCCCGTGCCCAGCAGCTCGACCGTGTCGGGATTCGTCGTGCCCGTCGCGCACAGTTTGCCGCCGTTCGAGTTGAACGAGTTCGCGCAGCCGGCGTCGGGTGCGCCGCTCGGATTCGGCACCGTGTTCGGCGGCGCGCACGGGCACGGAACCGGGAGCGAGCCGTCACCGAAACAGAACGCCGTACCTAGCGTTCCGCAGCAACCGGCGCGCAACAGCCACACGCCGGGGAGTCCGAGCGAGTCGAGCTCGGCCGGCAGCACGTCGTTGTTCGAGATCGTCGTGTAGTCGTACGCGCCGCTCGTGCGGCCCGCGAACCACGCGCGTCCGACGGATCCCTCGCACGTCGATTCGTCGACGGGCGCCGGAAAGTTGCCGGCCGCGTGCTGCACGCCCGCGCCGACGAAGAACACGCCCGACGCGACGACCGGCGCCGGCAGCGCGATCTCGTGGAACGTGTCGGTGGCCGTGCCTTGCACCGTCGTCGCGACTTGCGCGAGCAGCACGAGATCGATCGGATCGCCGTCGTCGTTCGGATCGTCCCAGATCGCGACGACGGCCGGCGTGCCGTTGCTCGGTGCGGTCGCGGGGAACGCGGCGCTGCCCCAGGCGGTCGAGATCGAGCTCACGCGCGTGCTGCTCCCGGCGTCGCCGAAGCGTTGCATCCACACGGCCGTGCCGCCGGCGACGAGACCGATGGCGTTGTCGGAAACGCCGTCGTCGTAGCGGCAACCCGCGACCGGCAAACCGACGGACAGCGTGAACTGACCGGTCGTGCCCGGCGCGCCGGTCGTGTTCGGCGACGTACCTATCTGGAGCATGTACACGCCGCCGGCGACGGCGTTCCAGCACACCTTCGTCTCGCGCCCGCACGTGTCGTCGCTGCACGCGATGGCTTGTGCGACCGGACAGCCCGCGCCCGAATACACGGCGACTTTCGAATCGAGCCCGAACGCGAGGTTGCACGTCGACAGCGAAGCTTGTCCGCTCGTCGGCGCGGTCCAGCGGAACCAGACGTCCTGCTCGATGCCGATCGCGCCGAAGAAGTCGCAGCTCGTGTTCGCTTGGCCTTGCGGGCCCGTCGTCGCGAGCGAGTTGTCGAACGCGAACGTGCCGACGCCGCTGATCGGCGTCGCGCTCGCGCAGTTGTCGTTCGTCGCCGGTTGCGTGATCGCGATCGAGAACGTTCCGACGGTGCCGGGCTCGCCCGGATACGTGCCGAGCTGCAGCGTGTAGGTGCTGCCGCTCGTGCACGCGAACGAGATGCGCGACTGCACGTCGCACAAATCGTCGTTGCACGCGAGCGGTGAGCCCGCGGGGCAGCCGATGCCTGCGTAGGCCGCGAGCTTCGAGTCCATCGACGTCTGCCCGCACAGCGACACGGTCGCGACACCGGTCGACGGCGCGGTCCAGCGGAACCACACGTCGTTGTCGATGCCGGTCAGCGTGTGGAAGTTGCACGCCGGATGGTTCTGCGCCTCGGGTCCGCCGGCGGCCTGCGTGTTGTCGAAGGCGAACGTGCCGGTGCCGGAGATCACCGTCGGGTTGCTGCACGGATCGTTCGTGGCGGGCGTGAGCACGTCGATCGTGAACGTGCCGACGCCGCCGGGTGAATCGGGATACGTGCCGAGCTGAATGGTGTAGGTGTGGCCGCCGTCCGCGATGAACGTCGTCTGCGACTGGTAGGGACCGCACGCGTCGTCGTTGCACGAGATCGCGGCCGAGGCCGCCGCCGCGCAGCCGATGCCGTCGTAGATCGCGACCTTCGTGTCGACGACCGATTGGCCGCAGATCGAGATCACGCCCGTACCGCCGACCGGCGCGGTCCAGCGATACCACACGTCGTGACCGATGCCGGGCACGCCGAAGTGCACGCAGTTGAAGTTCGTCTGGCCCTGCGTCCCTTGCGTCGCTTGCGAATTGTCGAACGCGAACGGGCCGCTGCCAGAGATCGTGAGCAGCGCCGAGCAATCGTCGTTGCTCGGCGGCGGCATGAGCACCGGTTGGCCGTGCGGAGCCGGATGCGCAGGACTCGGCGCGGGCGTCGTCGCGAGCGGCGCCTTCTTCTCACCTTTGTGGACGCGGTTGGGCGCGTCGATCCGGCCGTCTTGGACGGGACGAGCGGTCGCCGGCAGTGCCGGCAAAACGCCGAACGCGACCGAGAGGAGCAGGCGGGCGGCTGACGAATGCATCGAGGGTTCGGGGCGAGCGGGGGACGGAAGAGCAGGGGCCGCGAGCAGGCTCCCCGAAGTGTATGCCAGGCGCAGAAGCTAGCACGGCTTCCCGTTCTTCACAGATCCGTGCGCCCCGGCTTCGGACGCATGCGCAGGCCGTGGGGTTCCGCGCGCACGCATGGTGCGGCTGCTGCGAGGGCATCGCCGGCTCGACGGCTCAGGCGAACCGGTTGGTGCGTGCTACGGCAGGTAGCGATTCGACCCGCCGTTGCGCGCGTCGTCGAACCACGAGTCGAGCAGCTCGAACCAACTTTCGATGCGTTGATTGCCTTCACCCGCGCCGTCCGCGCACCACGCGAGGCCCGGACACACCGTCGGGTTCTCCGACGCCGCGCGCGGGCTGTACCAGTCGAATCGGCTCCACGCGCCGCGCAGGACCCCGAGCTTCTCGTCACCGTCCGGGAACAAGACGTAGAGGCCGTTCCGCTGCTCCTCGAACCCGAAGTAGAGCGACATGCCGAACGAGTTCGTGACGACACGCGGGATCGCGGCGAGGACTGCTTTCGCGCGCGCGCGCGCGGCGTCCGTGAGCTGCGCGCTCTCCGCGAACCGGCGCGCGAGATCGCCGAGGTCGAAGTACGGTAGCGACGCCCACGCATCCTCGCCCGGCGGCATGTAGTTCATCGCGAGCGCGGTGCCGCGGAACCCGCGCAAGTCGCAGGCGACCTTTTTCGCTTCGGGTGACGCGAGCTCGCGCGCCAGCGCGTCGACCTCGGCTTTGAGCGCGCCGACGTGCGCGAGGTCGTAGCAGCTCCACGCTTCGAAGCTCACTTCCCGCGCGCGGTCGCGCGGCATGGCTTTCACCTGCGCGTGCTTCGCGCGCACGATCTCGCGGCCGAGCTCGAGCGCCGTTGCTTTCGACGGATCCAGAGCGCCCACGCGCGCGCGGTGCAGCCGGGCGAGGATCGCCTCGTACGGCAGCGGTCCCGACACCGACGGCGACGCCACGACGACGCGCGCCGAAAAATCACCCGTGCCCGGCCGCCACTGGTAGAGGTTCTCGACGCCGCCCATCGAGCACACGTCGAAGCACATCAAGTCGACCGAGTCCTGCTCCTCCAGAACTCGTGTGAGCTCGGCGCTGCACAGCGGGTCGCCCTTCGAATTCGAGTCGTAGCCCCACGTCGGTCCCGAGCCGTGGCTGTAGAACACGAGCGCGTAGTTCCGCGCCGGGAAGTGCGCCTTGCCGAAGCGCAGGAACTGCCGCAGCGTCGCCGCGTCGCCGACGTTCGCCTCGTGACTCGACGAGCGCGTGATGTCGGGGAGCTCGGGAGCGCCGTCGAGTCGCTCGGCTGCGTCGTGCGTGATGCGGTAGAGGCGCGTGTCCTGGAAGTCTTCGCCGAGCGCCGCCGCGTCGTCGGAGAACCCGGCCGCGCGATCGACGAGCAGCACGAGCTCGACGCCTTGGCCGTCGAGGAAGCCGCGCTTCATCGCGGCGATGTCGTCCATGATCGTCTCTTCGCACGAGTTGTTGGCCGCGCCGTAGAAGAGGATCGTCCAGTCGGCGGGTTGCGTGGTCGCACCGGTGGAGAGCACGGGGAGCGCGGCGAACAAGCGTGCGGTGATCATGCCGCCAGGTTAGCGCGGGCTGCTGCGCGACGATGGCCCGGATCGTGTTCGATCGCGGTATCGAGCTCCACCGGCGACTACGCGCGTTCGCTCAGAAGCGCCCGAGCCCGATGGGGCACTTCTTGCACCACTCGGGCGTCTTGTTGCGGTCGATGAGCGCCTCGCGGCAAGCACTGAAGAAGCTGCCCTGGAACACGGACAAGAGGTCGCCTTGCTCGCTCTCGTCCGCCGGCGTGTCGGGCCAGTAAGGGCACGGCAGCACCTTGCGCATGGTGCGGCGCACGTTGACGCTGTCGACGAAGATGTGGTCGAAGGGCCAGTTGCAGAAGGGCTCGCCTTCCGGGAGGTCGGGCGACGTCTTCGCGCGCGCCATCATCTCGTCGACCGTGAGCAGCGAGGGGATGTCGATCTCGATGCCGAGCTCCTGGCCGCGCGCTTGCGCTTGCGCGAGCATCACGGGCACGAGCGCGGGATCGAGGATGCGCATCTTCTCGCGGATCTCGTCCGAGAAGAGATCGTCCATCTCGACCATGCGATAGCGCACGAGGTCGAAGCCGAGTTCCTTCGCTACGGCCACGAACAGCGGCACCTGACGCAGGTTCGGCTCGACGATCGAGAACGCGGCCGTGATCGTGATGCGCTTCTGCGGCTGCGCGTCGCGCGCGCGCACGAGCGCACGGATCTTCTCCGCCATCTTGTCGTACTTCAGCCGGTCGCGCAGCCACTCGACCGTGTCGACCTCGCTGCCGTCGATCGAGATCGCGATCTCGCAGTCGTGCAGTTCGGAGATCGCCGCGATCGCCGGGTCGTTCACGAGCATGCCGTTCGTCGAGAACTGGATGCGGCCGCCGAAGTCCTTGAGCGCGCGCAGGATCTCCGTGAAGTGCGGATTCATGAACGGCTCGGCGCCGCACGAGAGCTGCAGCATGTGGATGTGCGGCAGGAGCGTTCCGAAGCGCGCGAGGAACTCGTCGCGCGTGTAGTTGTCGGCCTTGATGCCCCGGTACGGCTCGGTCGCCATGTGGCAGAACCGGCAACGGATGTTGCACAGGTTCCCGACGTCCATGATCAGGGTGATGAAGCGGCCGCGCGCGCGCAGCGTCGCGGCGAACGCTTCGGCCCGTGCCGCGGCATCGGGCTCCTTCTTGCGGAAACGTAGGAACTGCATGCAGACGCGGGGGCGGGGCCAGGCGAGCGACGGGGGGAGTAGCCGGACGAACTCTGGCAAATCATACGGCCTCGCCGGGGGCGCTGGCGGAGCGAAGTCGGCGGAAGGAGGCGCGGCGGGTGGGGCGGCTCGATTGAGTCACGTTTGACGCATGGCGAGCAGCACGCACCCGGCCGCCGCGCACGCGAGATCGAAGGCGAGCGGCCGCTCGACGCCTGCACCGAGCACGAGCAGGCCGTTGTAGGCGCCGTGCAGAACGATCGACGGCACCAAGCTCCTGGTGCGCAGCGTGAGGAACGTGAGTGCAGCGCCCAGCAGCGCAGCGGGCAGGAACGAGCCGGTTGCGAGGTGCGCCGCGCCGAAGAGGGCGGCACCGATGGCGACGGAACTCGCATCCGAGAAGCCGCGCCGCAACGCCGCGAGGAGCGCGCCGCGGAAGTAGAGCTCCTCGACGATCGCCGGCGAGACGACGAGCACGAGGATCCGCGCGGCCATATCCATCTCACGCAGCGGCACCGGTGACGCGGCGACGAAATCCGTCGCGCCGATCGCACGCTCCCATGCGCTCGCATGCGCCGCGAGTAGCACCAGCGCTGGTGCGAACAGCGGCGCCGCGAGCGCGTCGGTCGCGCGTGGAGAGCGGAGCTGCAGGCGCTCGACGGCGCGCTCGTGCGCACCACGTGCGGTCGCGGCCAGCGTGAGCCACGTGAGCGCGGGCAGCACGAGCCATAGCGTTGCGAACAATCCCCACAGCGGGCTCCACGAGCGCAGTGCGCGTCCGCCGAACACGATCGCGGCGACGCCCGCGACGCCGCACGCGAGCGCGAGCAGGCGCAAAGCGTTGCGGGAAGACGACGCCGTCATCGGTGTGCAGATCGAAGTCGCGCCACGAAGTGCGCTGCACCCGGCGCGCCGCGCGCGGGTGACGAAGAGGGGGGGGGGGGGGGGGGGCG
>JBJXHG010000064.1:0-22861 GCA_046160865.1 Planctomycetota bacterium
CGCCGAGCGGGACCTGACCGCCTGGCTCGGCAATCCCATGCAGCGCGCGGCGAACGAAGCGCTTTACTCCCTCGCGCCGGCAGTCCGAAAAGTGCCGCAAGCAACTCACCCCGAGCTGCTCGCGCACTGGCGAAACCTGTCCACGTCCGACCACCTCTACTACATGTGTACGAAGTGGTTCTCCGACGGCGACGTGCACAAGTACTTCAGCCCGTATGCGAGCCCGCACGACGCGTTCATCGCCTTCATGAACGTCGTCGACGACCTCGGACGCCGAGTCGCACGCGCCTCCGTACCCGAGAAGAAATAGGTATCTCCATTGCAGCAGGCTCCGTACACGCTCTTCGAAGTCTCGTGGGAAGTTTGTAACAAGGTCGGCGGCATCCACACCGTCGTCTCGACGAAGGCGAAGACCCTCGTCGAGCGCTTTGGCGACGAGTACGTCGCGATCGGACCTTGGCTGCTCTCCGACTCGCAATCGGCCGACACGTTCGAGCCCGACGGTTCCTTCCACGAGTTCAGCGAAGCGTGCCGCGCGATGGGGATCCCCGTGCGCGTCGGGCGCTGGAAGATCCCGGGCAGCCCGCGCACGATCCTGGTCGAGTTCTCGAGCTTGTTCGCGAAGAAGGACGAGATCCTCGCCAAGCTCTGGGAGAACTACAAAGTCGACTCGCTCTTCGGCGAATGGGACTACGTCGAGCCCGTGCTCTTCGGTCACGCGGCCGGACTCGTGATCGAGAAGTGGCACGAGGAATTCGTCGCGCCCGAGCGCAAGCGCGCGGTCGCGCAATTCCACGAGTGGATGGTGGGTTCCGGCATGCTCTACCTGAAGAGCAATCTGCCGGAGATCGGCACCGTCTTCACGACGCACGCCACGATCCTCGGGCGCTCGATCTCGTCGAGCGGCCTCACGCCGGAAGCCGGACTGCGCGGTCGCACGCCCGACGAAGCCGCGAACCAGATCGGCATTCGCTCGAAGCACTCGATCGAGAGCACGTGCGCGCGCGAGTCGGACGTGTTCACGACGGTGAGCGGGATCACGGCGACCGAAGCGGAGCTCTTCTTCCGCCGGCGCGCCGATCCGCTCCTTCCGAACGGCATCGACCTCGACGTCATCGACGAGCTCGCGGGCAACACCTCGCGCGCGGAAGCCGAAGGCGCGCTGCGCAACCTCGCGCACCGTTTCCTCGGCGAGAACGCCGACGACGCCGCGCTCCTGTGCATCTCCGGTCGCTACGAGTACCACAACAAGGGCATCGACCTGCTCGTCGACACGCTCGGTCTCGTGAACTCACGGCCCGGCCGCAAGATCGTCCTGTTCGTGCTCGTGCCGGCCGGCAACTCCGGTATCAAGAGCGAACTGCTCGGTCGGCTGAAGCAGCCGATCGGCGAGATCACGAGCCCGATGGGGCTCTCCACGCACAACTTGTTCGACGCCGAGCACGACCCGCTGCACCAGCATTGCGCGCGCCTCGGTCTCTCCAACGCGCGCGGCTCGCGCGTGAAGGTCGTGCAGATCCCGATCTACTTCAACAAGAGCGACGCGCTCTTGAACTTGCCGTACGAAGCGATCCTGCGCGCGATGGATCTGTCGTGCTTCCCGTCGTTCTACGAGCCGTGGGGCTACACGCCGGAAGAGAGCTTGGCGGTCGGCGTTCCGACCGTGACGACGGACTGCGCGGGCTTCGGCCGCTGGGCGCGCGAGCAAAAGCTCGCGCCCGAGCACGGCGTGTTCGTCTTGCCGCGCGAGACGGTGACGTACAAGGAAGCGAGCGAGCGCCTGGCGAGCATCGTCGAGGCGTTCGTCAACGAGAAGCGCGACCGCGAGGCGCTGGCGCAGATCTGCCGCACGACGGCGCGCATGACGGCGTGGTCCGATCTCGTGCAGCGCTACTACACCGCGTTCGAAGCGTCGATCGCGCGTGCGGTCGAGCGCAAGGCCGCCGCCGGCCCGTCGTCGTTCCGCGCGAAGGCGCGCGTGTCGCTCGTGCCTGCGCCGCAGGGCAACAAGCCGCGCCTGATGCGCTTCGACGTGGCGGCGTCGATTCCCGAAACGTTGAAGGGGCTCGAGCGCCTGTCGCGCAACTTCTGGTGGTCGTGGGATGCGGAAGCGACCGCTCTGTTCCGCGAGCTCTTCCCGGCGAAGTGGGAAACGAGCGGCCACAACGCGACGAGCTTCCTGCGCGACATCTACCCCGAGGACTTGAAGAAGCACGCCTCCGACGGCGCGTACGTCACGCGGCTGAAGAAGGTACTCGCGCGCTTCGATGCGTACATGGCGCGGGCGGCGGAGTACAAGCTCGACGGCGGCGGCGCGCTCTCGACGAAGCATCCGGTCGCATACTTCTGCGCCGAGTTCGGCGTGCACGAGTCGCTGCGCATCTACAGCGGCGGTCTCGGAATCCTCGCCGGTGACCACCTGAAGTCGGCCAGCGACCTCGGCCTGCCGCTCGTCGGCGTCGGCCTCTTCTATCGCAACGGCTACCTGAAGCAGCGGCTGACCGCCGCCGGTGAGCAGCTCGCGATGGAGATCGACAACGAGGCGAGCAATCTCCCGCTCGAGCTCGTGCTCGACGAGAACCAGAAGCCGCTCGAGATCGTGCTGCAGCTGCCGAGCTCGAGTCTCGTGCTGCGCACGTGGCGCGTGCGCGTCGGCCGGGTGAATCTCTACCTGCTCGATTCGAACGTGCCCGAGAACCGGCCCGAGGACCGCGAGATCACGCGCCAGCTGTACGGCGGCGATCACGAGACGCGGCTGCGGCAAGAAATCGTGCTCGGCCGCGGCGGCGCGCGCCTGCTCGACCGCTTGGGTCTCGAGCCGGCCGTCTACCACATCAACGAAGGTCACGCGGCGTTCCTCGCGCTCGAGCGCGTCGCGCGTCTCTTGCGCGAGCAGGGTCTGACGTTCGACGAAGCGCGCGAGCTCGTGCGCGCGACGACCGTGTTCACGACGCACACGCCGGTGCCGGCCGGGCACGACCGCTTCGGCGAGGACCTGATGCGGCGCTATTTCTCCGACGCGGCGAACTGGGTCGGCGTGCCGTGGGAGCGCTTCTGCGCGCTCGGCCAAGGCGACGAGGACCGTGGCGCGTTCAACATGACGTATCTGGCGATGAACTTCGCCGCGTTCGTGAACGGCGTGAGCAAGCTGCACGGCCAAGTCAGCAAGAAGCTGCTCCATCCGTTCTGGCCGCGCCTGCTCGAGAGCGAAGTTCCGGTGCACGCGATCACGAACGGCATCCACTTGCCGACGTGGACCGATCCCTCGATCCACGCCGTGCTGTGCGCGAACGATCCGCTCGTCGACGGCCGCGACTTCGAGATCGCGGCGACGAAGCTCGACGGCGCGGCGTTCTGCGGCGCGAAGCGCAAGGCGAAGCAACGCCTGATGCAGCGTATCCGCGGCGACCTCGAGAAGAGCTTCGTCGACCGTCACGACAGCCCGTCGATCCTGCACCGCATGCTCGACGGACTCGACGAGAAGGCGCTGTGGATCGGCTTCGCGCGCCGCTTCGCTCCGTACAAGCGCGCCGCGCTGCTGTTCCGCGACATGGCGCGCTTGAAGGCGCTCTTGAACTCGACCGATCGACCCGTGCGCGTCGTGTTCGCCGGCAAGGCGCACCCGAACGACAAGCACGGCCAAGAGATCCTGAAGCGCGTCGTCGAGCTCACGCGCCAAGACGAGTTCATCGGGAAGGTCTTCTTCCTCGAGGAGTACGACATCGACCTCGCGCGCTATCTCGTGCAGGGCGTCGACGTGTGGCTGAACAATCCGGTGCGTCCGCTCGAGGCGAGCGGCACGTCCGGCATGAAGGTCGCCGCGAACGGCGGGCTCAACCTGTCCGTGCTCGACGGCTGGTGGATCGAGGCCTACGACGGCAAGAACGGCTGGGCCATCGGCGGCGGGCGCGTCTATCCGAATCCGGAACTGCAGGACGAACTCGACAACAACCACTTGCTGCGGTTGCTCGAGGAGGACGTCGTGCCGTCGTACTTCGACGGTGCGGAGGGTGGCTACTCGCGCGCGTGGGTGGAACGCGTGAAGCACGCGTTCCAGACGATCCCGGCGTACTTCAACACCGATCGCATGGTGAGCGAGTACCGCGACCGCGCGTACGCGCACCTCGGTGCGAATTACTTCGCGCTCTCGTCGGATCGCAACGCGATGGCGCGCGCGCTGTGTCAGCGGCACAACCAAGTGCGGCGCGGCTTCAACGACGTGCGGATCCTGTCGGTGCACGTCGCGGATCTGACGGGCGTGCTCGTCGGCGACGTGGTCGACGTGCGGGTCGAGGTCGACGCGGGCACGCTGACGCCGGACGACATCGCGCTCGAGCTCGTGCTCGGCCACACGACCGGCGGCACCGATCTGCACAATCGCGTGCTCGTGCCGCTCGAGACGACCGGCAAGACGAAGGTCGGCGGCCCGTCCTCCGTGTTCGTCTTCGAAGGCAGCCATCGCATGGAGCGGTCGGGCAGCTTCGCGTACGGCATTCGCGTCAGCGCACGGCCGGCCGGCGACCTCGACCTCGCTCTCAAAGATCTGGTGCTCTGGGCCTGACCCTTCGCGATGCCAGTGGGGCGCAACCTGCGCGCGGCGCCGAAGCTCGGCGCCGCGCAGTTCTTCCTGTCGATCGCCTGGCTCGGCTTCGCCGGTGTCGTCGTCGCGAGCGCCCTCGGTCTCTCCGCGCGCCACTTCTGGCTCGGCGAGCTGTTCGTCAATCTGCGCTGGCAGATCGGTCAGGTCGCGGCCGTGGTCGCGCTCTCCTTCGTGTGCTTGCGCGCACGCCGCCTCGCCGCGGTCTCGTTCGCGCTGGCCGTGTTCCACCTCGCGCCAGCGCTCGCGCTCTGCTCGCACCGCGAGCCGCCGCCGTGCGCGGGCCCCACGTTCACGGTCGCGAGCTCGAACCTGCTGTACTGCAACCGCGACGGCGCGAAGCTGCGCGCGTGGCTCAGGACGGACGGGCCCGACGTCATCGCGTTCTCCGAAGTGACGGGCTACTGGTTCTCGGTGTTGCAGTCGCTCTCGGCGGAGTATCCGCACCAGTTGCTCGTGCCGCCGCACGACGTGGAGTTGGACGGAGACGAGCTCGGCCGCTCGACGTGGGGGCTCGCGCTCGTGTCGCGCTTCCCGCTCGAGAACGCGCGCGTGCACGACGAGGAGGGCTGCCCGGATCCGTTCCTCGAAGCCGACGTGCTCGTGCGCGGCGCGCGCGTGCACGTCGTCACGCTGCACCCCGAGCGTCCGGGGCGCGCCGAGCGCACGGCGCTGCGCAACGCGACGCTCGCGTACGTCGCGCGCCACGCGCGCTGGACCGACGAGTCGATCGTGCTCGGCGATCTCAACGCATCGCTGTACTCGCCGGCGTTCGCGGACTTCGTCGCAGCGGCGAGCCTTGCGGATTCGCGGCAAGGATTCGGGCGCCAGCCGACGTGGAATCCGCCGCTCGAGATCCCCGGTCGCTGGGTCGACATCGATCACGTGCTCGTGCGGCCCGGGATCGCCGTGCTCGATCGCCGCGTCGGACCCGACGTCGGCAGTGACCACTTGCCGGTGCTCGCGCGCGTCGGCGTGATCCGCGCGAGCGCTCCGCCGCGGCCGTGAGGCGCGTGTCGGGCGCCGATCGCTCCACTGTCGGACTGATTACACCCGCGTCACCCGCAGCGCACCGCGCCGCGAGCCCGCGATTTGTCCTGGTGTCCCGCCGGTAGCGCACAACTTGCGCGCGCAGTGAGCGGGGTCGCACGCACGCGTGTGCGATTGCGCATCGTCGCGCGGACGCGTGCGCACGGAACATCGTGGCGGTGACGCACGTCCATCGCTCGCGGACGCGCATCGAGCGTGCTTCCGCGAGCCGTCGTCCGTTCGACAGCTCGCGCGTCTCCCTGCTATCGTGTCGCGCCCCCGGCAGAGGGCGTGCCTGGAGTCGTGCTCCGGGACGAAGGTGGTGAATTGAGCCCGACCCCCCCGAGCGAACCGAACGGCACACCGCGATCGCCCGCCGATCGCTTCGCTCCGTTTCCGGCGAAAGCCGTGCAGAAGGGGGAGGAGCGCTCGCTCGAGTTCCGCACGCGCCTCAGCAGTCTCGATCGCGACGCGATGAGCCGCTTCTACGAGCTCTTCGCCGGCCGCGTGTACCACTTCGTGCGCCGCATGCTCGGCGAGGACCATCTCGCCGAGGACGTGACGCAGGACATCTTCATCCACATGCAGAAGAGCCTGCCGAGCTACGACCCGGCACGCGAGCTCTCACCGTGGGTGTTCACGATCGCGACGAACAAGGTGCGCGACTTCTGGCGCTCGCGGCGCCACTCGGATCTGCAGCACGAGCAGACGCTCGAGCCCGCGTCCGCGGCCGAGGAACTCGCGACGCTGCGCGGCGCGCCGCTGCCGGTGCTCGAACGGGAAGAGCAAGGGCGCATCCTCTCGCAGGCGATCGAGGCGCTGCCCGAAGGATTGAAGATCACGGTCCTGTTGCGCCTGTTCGAAGGGCTTTCGTTCGAATCGATCGCGTCGATCCTCGAGCGCAACGAGGACGCGATCCGCAAACGCTATTCGCGCGCGCTGGCCGAACTGCGGCGCTCGCTCGACAAGCTTCTCAGGGTCGAAGAAGGAGGACTGGCTTGACGCCATTTCCGGACGAGTCCGATGCGTCGTTCGTCGACGAGCCGCTCGAGCGCGCGCTCGTGAGCGTTCAAAGGTCCGAGCCGCGCCAGGAATTCAACGCTGCGCTCCGCGCGCGCTTCCTCGACGTCGATCCGAGCGCAGCGGTCACACGCGCGGCGGCGGCTCGTCGTGTTGCCGCGCCGCGCCGCGCGCGCTGGCTCGTGCCGATCGGGATCGCGGCGGGAATCGCGCTGTTCGTGTTCGGCGGGATCGGCGAGCGCGCGCAGGCGCTCCATTGGCAGGTGCTCGACGCCGACGCGGGCGCGGAGCTCTCGGTGGACGGCGTATGGATGAGCGTCGAGGACGCGCGCACGAAGCTCTCGAGCGGCGAGCACTTGCTCGTCACGCGCGATCTGGGCGTTCGGTTGCGCGTCGCCGACTATCTCGTGCTGGAAATCGCGCCGAGCACGCAGGTCGAGCTGTCGGCGCTCGAAACGGACGGCGACGCTCCGCAGTTCCGTCTCGATGCGAAGTACGGTCGCGTGGGCATCTGCACGGGTCCTGCGTTCCCGGGCTCCGAGCTGCTCTTGCTGACGCCCGATCTCGAAGCGCAGATCACCGGCACCGCGTTCGTCGCGGACATCGATCCCGAGAGCACGTGCGTGTGCTGCATCGAGGGACCGGTCGTGATCCGCGCGCCGAAATCGCTCGCGGCACCCTGGACGGTCGACTCCGAACGCATGTGCCGCGTCTTCAAGGAAGACCGGAACGCTCCGAAGTGGGGGAGCGCGAACGACGACCACAGCCGCGCGCTGCGCGCACTCAAGGCGCGCGGCGGGGCGCTCTGGAAGCAGTGACGCGCCAACCTGCATCTCCGACCACGTCCTGCTGCGGTCGCAGCCTCGCGACGGACGTGGTGAGAACTGCGGGCTAACACCGCGCGTCGCGCGGCGTCCGGCTCCCCAGAAAGGATGGCGTTGACGGCGGCAGACGGGCTTCGGGCCGGCGATGCGTACGGCTTGCGCGAACCCGCGCCGGAACGCGACTCCGCGTCTCTGTCCCTGGGCGACGCGGATCTCGCACGGCTCGCGCGATCCGGCGACCGCGTCGCGTTCTCGGAGCTCTATGCACGCTACGCGCGAGCGGTCCACGGTGTGCTGCTCGCTGCCGGGCCGACGGGCGAGGCGAACGACTTGGTGCAGGAGGTCTTTTTGCTCGCGCTGCGCTCGATCGCGCAGCTCGAGGAGCCCGAGCGCGTCGGCGCGTGGTTCTTCACGATCGCGCGCAATCGCGCGCGCGACGCACTGCGCCACCGTCCGCGCACAGCCGAGCTCGCGGGCGATGTCGAACCGGCGGCGCGCGAGACGGACGAAGACGAGCCGGAGGACGCGCGTGCCGCGCTCGCGGCGATCCGTTCGCTGCCGGACGCGTACCGCGAGACGTTGATGTTGCGCCTCGTCGAAGGCTTGACGGGTCCCGAGATCGCGGACAAGACCGGTCTCACGCACGGCTCGGTGCGCGTGAACTTGCATCGCGGCATGAAGCTCTTGCGCGAGCGCCTCGCGCGCGGCGGTAACTGATGTCGGACGAACTCGAGTACCTGTGGGACAAGAGCGGTACGCCCGATCCGGCGATCGAGCGGCTCGAGCGCGACCTCGCGCGCTACCGCTATCCCGTGGGTCCCGCCGTGCGCGGCGATGAATCGGTCGTGCGTCCACATTCGTCACCTCCGCGCACGTGGCCGCGCGCCGCGTGGATCTCCGCCGCTGCAGCCGCAGCGCTCGCGCTCGTCTGGATCACCGCTCCGTATTGGCGTGGCGCGACGGCCGGCTATCGCGTGACCGGCGTCGACGGCACGACGCTCGTGCGCGCGGGCGACGCGCTCGCGACGGGCTCTGCCGGTCGCGCGCAACTCGCGATCGCTGGACTCGGTCACGTCGACGTCGAGCCGAGCACGCGGCTGCGAGTCGAGGACTGCGGCGTCGATGCGCACCGGCTGTACCTCGAGCGCGGCACGCTGCGCGCGAAGATCTTCGCCGGGCCGCGTCAGTTCCAGATCGGCACACCGGCCGGACTCACGGTGGATCTCGGCTGCGAGTACACGCTCGACGTCGACGACGCGGGCCGCTCGATCCTGCGCGTGCACGGCGGGCAGGTCGCGTTCGAGTTCGAGGGCCGCAGTGTGTACGTGCCTGCGGGCGCGAGCTCCATCGCGCAGCCCGGCATCGGCCCGTCGATCCCGGTGTTCGAGGACGCGAGCGCAGAGTTCCGGCAGGCCTTGATCGCGGTCGACTTCGGCGCGCGCTACGACGACCCGGGCGCGGCCGACGCGCTGTTCGACACGCGGCGGGAGGACACGCTGACCTTGTGGCACCTCTTCGATGCGCCCGGCACCGATCCCGCGTTGCGCGAGCGCTGCTACCAGCGCTTGTCGATCGTCTTCCCGAAGCCAAGCGACGCGACCGAGGCGGGTCTCTTCGCAGGCAATCGTGCGATGCGCGACGCGTGGATGGACGTGATGAAGCCGTCGTGGAAGGTCGAGTGAGCTCGTGCGCGGACTAGTCCGCGTCGCGCGCGAGTCGCAGGCCGCTGAAGTGCCAGCGCGTGTGCGGATGGAAGAAGTTGCGATAGGTCGCGCGCACGTGACCGGCCGGCGTCGCGCAAGAGCCGCCGCGCAGCACCATCTGGTTCACCATGAACTTGCCGTTGTACTCGCCGAGCGCGCCACCCTGCGCGCGGAAGCCGGGATACGGCGCGTACGCGCTGGCGGTCCACTCCCACACGTCGCCGTAGAACTGCGCGAGCGACGCGCCGCGTCGCGACGCGCGTCCGTGCTCGGCCGCGAGCGCGGCGGGACTCGGATGGAAGATGCCGCGATCGGCGAAGTGTCCGTCGAGCGGCGTGCCGCGCGCCGCGTGCTCCCACTCGAACTCGGTCGGCAAGCGCGCTCCGCTCCAGCGCGCGAACGCTTCCGCCTCGTAGTACGAGAGGTGGCAGACCGGTCGCTCCGGTGCGAGCGGTCGCTCGCCGCTGAGCGTGAACTCGCGCCATGCGTTGCCGTCGCGACGCCAGTAGAGCGGCGCTTGCCAGTTGTTCGCGCGCGCGTGCGCGAAACCGTCCGAAAGCCACAGCTCGGGCCGTGCGTAGCCACCGTCGTCGAGGAACGCGGCGTACTCGGCGTTCGTCGCGAGGCGCGCAGCCAGCGCGAACGAGCCCACGAGCACCTCGTGCGCCGGCCCTTCGTTGTCGAACGCGAAGCCGTCACCGTGGTGATCGCGCGGGTGTCCGATCGGCACGACGCCACCGCCGAACTCGCGCCACGAGAGCGGCGGCGCGCTGCCGCGCTCCAACTCGCGCGCGTGGTAGGCCGGCGCGAGCGGGTTCTGCGCGAGCAAGTGCTTCACGTCCATGAGCAGCAGCTCTTGGTGCTGCTCCTCGTGATTCAGGCCCGTCTCGAGCACCGCGAGCGCGCCCTCCTCCGCGTCGTCGCGCCCCTCCAGCCACTCCTCGACGCGCTCGTCGACGTGACGGCGGTAGGCGATCACCTCGTCGAGCGACGGGCGGGTCAGCAACCCGCGCTGCGGCCGCGGATGCCGCGGGCCGACCGCGTCGTAGTACGAGTTGAACAGCTCGCGGTACTCCGCGTGGAAAGGCCGGTAGCGCGGCACGAAGCGCGCGAGGAGGAACGTCTCGAAGAACCAAGTCGTGTGCGCGAGGTGCCACTTCACGGGACTCGCGTCGTCCATCGACTGCACGGCGCAGTCCTCGGCGGAGAGCGGCCCGGCCAGCGCGCGGGTCGCCGCGCGGGTCGCGCCGAAACGCTGCAGCAGAGGTTCGGCGACGACTTTCATGGTGCTTGGATACGGGATCGAGGCTCGCGAGACAACGCCGCTGCGTGCGTGCGGCTCGCCGCGCCACAGACGCCGGCAGTTGCGCCGCTGCAGCCACTGCGTCGTGCCCCGCTGTAGCCACGGCGTCGTGCCGCTGCAGCCACGGCGTCGTGAGGGATGCGGGTTGGCGCGCGCCCCGGTCGCGCTCCCCGCCGATGAACAGGGCCCTCACGAACGGACGACGCACGCGCTCTTGGCCCGATTCGCGCGCGGATTCCAGCCCGTGTTCTGCCGATTCGCTGCCGGCCGACGCGTCAGGCAGCGCACGGACGCCCGCGCGCTCGGCACTTCGCGCACGTTGCGTTTGGCGCGCGCCGCCGCAGCGCGTTAGATTCGCGCGACCATGAATTGCACGCTGCCGCGACGAGTCTTGCTCCTCCTCCTCGCGGGCACGTGCAGCTGCTCGGATTGGTTCGGCGGCGACGACAGCGGGGGTGGCCCGAGTCCGTTCACCCTCAGGTCGTCGCGCTTCGGCGTCGCGAGCGACGCGCGCATCGTCGTCCGCGGACACTGGCTCATCTTCTTCGCGAGCGAGGCTACGACCGGCGTCGAATCGACCGACCTCAACGGCGACGGCGACTTCGACGACTCGATCGCGACCGTCGTCGACATGCTGACGGTGCGCGAGCGCGGCCTCGGGGTCGCCGCGACGCACGCCGAGGTGCTCGGCCAAGAGCTCTTCTTCGCGGTCGACGAGGACCAGGACCGCCGCGACTGGAACCTCGATGGCGTGGACGACGACCTCGTGCTGCTGCACTGGAACACGACGACCGAAACGCTCGTGTTCGTCAGCACGCTGAATCCGACCGGCGCGGATCCGTTCTTCGTCGTCGGCGACCGCTTGTACTACTGCGACGTTCCCGAGACGCCGCTGAACGCGCCGAACACCGCGCTGACGTTCGTGACCGAGGCCGCGCCGCAGACGCAGCAGCGCATCCTGAACTCCGATTTCGCGAACCCGCTGTATCCGGCGCTGCACACGCTCGACGAAGGCTTGATGTTCCTGACGCTCGACGAGACGACGGAAGGCCGCGATCTCGACTTCGACGGCGACACGACGGACGAGTTCGTGGTCGCGCTGTTCGACACGACTTCGCCGGGCGCGCTCGTGCGCGTGCTGGCGCTGCCGATCGCGAGTGAGGAAGCGCCGGTGCGCGCGTTGAACACGGCCGCCGGCGATTGGCTGATCGGTGTGCTCGTGAACGAGGACGCATTCGGGGAGACGAACCTCAACGATCCGACGCTGTTCGATCCCGCGTGGCAACCCGCGCCGTGCGTCGGTCTCGAGGACGCCGACACCGACGACGACGTGCTGTACTTCCTGAACCACGCCGCGTGGATCGCGAACCCGTTCTTGAACGCGCCCGTGAACACGGGTCTCGTCGGGAGCGAGCACGTCCTCGTCGTGCGCACGAGCCCGTCGTCGCCCGGCTACGTCGCGACCGTGTCGAGCGAGGACGACGAAGGCACCTGCCCACTCAACGACGACGAGGACGCCGACGACCTCGTCGTGCGCTGGGTGCTGGCGCAGGCGCCCGTGCTGCCGTTCACCGATCCCGACGAATTGCTCGCGATCTCCGAGGTTCCCGGCGGCACGCAAGGCGCGACGGATTTCGCGAGCCGTTTCGTCATCGCCGTCGACGAAGCGGCCGACGGACGTGATCACGACGGGTTCGAGGACGACGACGTGGTCATCCTCGCGAAGCTCGACCCGGCGAGCGCGAACCCGCGCTGGATCTTCGATCAATCCGCCGGCTCCGACTTCTTCGTCGGACCGACGTGGATGCGCAAGACGGACGAGGGCGACCGGCTGCTCGTCGCCATGTCGGAAGCGGTGCTGCGCCTGCCGCTCAACGCGGGCGATTCCGATCTCGCGGACGTGGTGCCCACGTTCGGTGTCGCCGATCCGCTCGCGAGCGGTGACATCGACTTCCCGGGTCCGCCCGTCGCGATCGTCGCCGACGAGCCCGGCATCGTCATCGGCGGTCCCATCGCGCTCTTCCGCGTTTCGGAGGCCTTCGACGACCGTGATTGGAACCGCGACGGCAACAAGAGCGACGTCGTGCTCCTCGCGGCGCGCCTCGACGACCTGGAGCGCGTGCGCTTCGTCGCAACCCTGATGAACAACCCGGCCGACGGCTCTCCGCCGCTGTTGGTGACGGCCGGCGGCAACACGGGCGCGATCGGCGCGGCGTTCGTCGCGAGCGAGGCGGGCGAGACCCGCGACTTCAATGCCGACGGCGACAGCGACGATTTCGTCGTGCGCTGGTTCCGCTTCTTCGAGCTCCCCTGAACGGATGCGACACGAGCTGCGTGTGTCGATGCACGTGCCGCGACCGCGCGAGCAAGTCTTCGCGTTCTTCAGCGATGCGTCGAACCTCGCGCGCATCACGCCGCCGGAGCTCGGCTTCGAGATCCTGAGTCCAGAGCCGCTCGAAATGCAGAGCGGCACGTACATCGAGTACCGCCTCAAAGTGTGGGGCGTGCCGATCTACTGGCGCACGCTGATCCGCTTGTGGCGCCCGCCGCACGAGTTCGTCGACGACCAGCTCGCCGGCCCGTACGCGGAGTGGTCGCACCACCACGTGTTCGAGGAGTCGGCGGACGGCGGCACGCACATCCACGATCGCGTGCGCTACCGCTTGCCGCTGGAGCCGTTCGGCGATGCCGCGTATCCGCTCGTGAAGCGAGAGCTCGCGCGCATCTTCGCGTTCCGCCAAAGCGTCGTCGCGCGTATCTACGCCCACGCGTAGCGCGGGCGCTCCGCGTGGAGGACCACGCTGCGCGCAGGCGCTACGCGCGAGTCGCGTGGATGCGACGCCGCGGCTCGACCCAGCGCTCTGGCGCGGCACTCTTCGCCGCGTGCGCGAGCGAGTCCTCGCGCTGTCCGAGGAGCGTCGACGCCCAGGCCGCGAGCGCGAACAGGTCCGGTGGCGGCGCGGTGGTGCCCATCAGCGGCGCGAGCACGGAGAGCGCGCGCGCCGGATCGCCGAGCGCGAGCAGCGCCTCGGCGCGCATGAGCGCCGCGGGCACGTGGTACTTGCCCGCGAGCCCTTCGAGCAGTGCGAGCGCATCGCGCGGATGGTCGCTGCGCACGAGCACATTGGCCAAGCGCAGACGTGGAGCCGCGCTCGTCGCGCCGGGATTGACCGGGATCGTCTGGCGGCGCCCGTGCATCGCGATGCAGTCGCGATAGCAGCGCTCCGCTTCCGTCAACTCGTCGAGCGCCTCCAGCGCCGCGCCTTCGAGAAAACGCAAGTTCGGGTGCGGCTCGGCACAGCGCTGCTGCGCCGAGCGCACGACGTCGAGTGCGCGGCGCGCGTCGCCGTCCTCCAACGTGAGCGTGGCGAGCACCGACGCGAGCTGGATCGGCGACGGACGCAGCGTCTGGCTCTCGGCCCGATCGAGCGCCGCGAGGAACGGCTCGAAGCTCGCTCGAGCGACCGTGTGTGCGCGCGCGCGGTCGCCGGCGCGCACGAGCTCCAGCGCGAGATAACCCGCGAGGTCGCCGTCGGCGGGATCCTCGGCGAGCGCGCGCTCGAGCAGGCGCCGGTTGCGCGCACTCCGTCCGAGCTCGGCGCGCAGCACCTTCACCTCGCCGAAGTGCACGATCGGCGCCTCGACGGCTGCTATGCGTTCGCCCTGGCGGCCGAACCAACTGGCGAGATCGCGCACGATCGTCTCGTGCACGCGGCGGCGGAAGCGCAAGCGCTCGTCGCGGCGGAAGAAGCGCGGCAGCCATACGGGCTCGCCGATGCGCGCGCGGCCCGCGATCACGTCCTCGGCGCGCGCGTCGAGCGCGTCCGCGTCGTGCAGCGGCAGCATGCCGATCCAGATCGACGTGTCGGCCGCGGCGCTCGCGAGCGCGCGAGCAGCGGACGGCGCTAGCCGCTCGTCGGCGTCGAGCGCGAGCACGTGCGTGCCCGACGCCGCTGCGAGTCCGACGTTGCGCGCGGCTGCGAAATCGTCGTGCCAGGGCGTGTGCAGCACGCGCGCCCCGTGCTCTTCCGCGATTGCGACCGTGCGGTCGTTGCTGCCCGTGTCGACGACGATCATCTCGTCGACCGCGTCGCGGACACTCTCGAGAGCGCCGCCGAGGAAGCGCTCCTCGTTCTTCGCGATCATGCACAGGCTGATGCGAGCCATCGTCCGCAGACTAGCGTGCGTTTCTCACCACGTCCTGCTGCGGTCGCGCCAACTCGCGTGGAACTGCGTGGTTGCCTCGGAATCGACCGGAGCTCACCGGTTGGGTCAGCGAGGATCGCGTCCGAGCCAACCACGCGGGCGGAAGCGAGTTGGCGCGACCGCAGCAGGACGTGGTGAGAAATGCGGGCTAGCGTTTCGTGCGCCGTTGAGCGCGGAACTTCCGCCCACTACGCTGCGCGCATGCTCACGCCCGAATCCGCCGGCGCCATGCTGAACGCATGTGCCGTGCTCTTGCTCGCGGCGCTCGTCGTGACGGGCCGCTTGGTGCTGCGGGCGCGCCGGACCGTCGGCCGCGTGATCGCGCAGGCGCGGCCGCGCCAGGGGCTGCGTCGCGCGGGCCTCGTCGGCGTGCAAGGTGCGGCGCTCGCGTTCGTCGTGTGGGCCGGCAGCTTGCCGCTCGGGCCGGTGGCGACGTGCGTCGGCGTCGCGATCGTGCTCGCGTACGTGACGCCCGGATTGAAGGACGCCGTCTGTGGCGAGGACGGCGTGCAGCGCGGCTACTACGCGCGGACGTTCGACGAGCTCGAGGAATGGCGCCTGGCCGGCGAGCACTTGCGTTTCCGCTTGTTCGGCGAGTGGACGTCCGTCCCGCTCCCGTCCGCCGATCAGCCGCGCATCCGCGCGAAGCTGCTCGCGTCCTGCCCGGAGCGCGAAAGCCGCTTCAAGGACTGACGCGCCGCTCGCGAACGGATCGACGCGCGTTTATCGCGCCTTTGTCGAGATCCCAACCTGCGCCTGATCCGCGCGGTCGATGGTCTGCGTGAGTCTTTGGAAGACGACTCCGAAAGGAATGCAGATGATCGAAAACGAATCGCAGTACACGAGCCTCATCGAGCGCGTGCACGCCCTCGAGCGTGCGCTCGAGCGCACGCTCCGGCCGCGCGTGATCGAAGCCACGGAAGTCCGCCTGATCGACGAGCTCGGCAAGACGCGCGCCGCGATCACCGTCGGCGAGGATGGGCCGTACCTCACGTTTCCCGGAGCCGACGGCGAGATTCGCACCGAGCTCCTCGCGATGGTGAGCTGGGAGCCGCCGGTGCGCCGGACGTTCGATCCCGTGCGCGTGATGGCTTGGTCGGAGAAGTGATCACGGCCGCACGGTGAGCGCTCGCTCGCGCGCCGCAACGACGCGGTCGCGCCGTCGGTCATGACTCGCGTCTCCGCGCGCGTGCAGGCACCGCCAGCGCCGCGAGCTCGGCGCGATAGGCCGCTTCGAAGAGCTCGGTCTCGGCGCTCGTCGTGTGCGCTCGCGCGTCGCGCAGCAAGCAGTCGAGGTCGTACGACGCGGCACGCAGGTTCGGCGCCGGTCCGCCCGCCCACGCATCGACGAACCACACGCGTGAGTGCGGCCGCGCGGCCACGACGAGCACGTTGCGCAGGAACAAGTCGTGGTGGAGGAAGCCGAGCGAGTGCATGCGCGCGACTTCGCGCGCGAGCTCGTCGAGCGCCTCGGCACGCACGGGATGCGCGCTCGGATGCGCCTCGAAGAAGCGGCCGAGATCGACGGCGTCGGCCACTTCCTCCGTCGCGAGGAACTGGTGCACCGGCAGTCCGCCGCGCCAGATGACGCCCGCGGCGATCGGCCGCGGCGCTTGGAACAGGTGACGGCGCAGCCAGCGCAAGTTCGCGAACTCGCGCACGCGCGGCAGCGGCTGGAAGAGGAGCGCGCGCTTGCACGCGTACCGCACGCTCGCTTTGCCGAACAGCGCGCTGCCTTTCCAGTACACGCGCTGGCCCGCGAGCAGTGCGAGCTCTCCGGTCGGTGCCGTGCGCTGCGCGAAGTCGACGGCGAGCGCGATCGCGGGCTCGAGGAATCGTTCCTCCGCGGCGACGAGCGACAGCCGGCCGAGATCGGTGCCGACGCTACGCTTGGCCAAGCGAGCCGGATGCTCCGGCGAGGTCGACGTCGAGGATCCGCGAGCGCAGCGTCTTCACGTTGCGCGCTTCCTCGTCGACGGGCGCCTTCTTGAGCGCGACGACGAACGCTTGCTGCGACACGAAGCGCAGCGAGTGGTGGTAGCCGGTCACTTCCGCACCGGCCGAGCGGAACACCTCGCGCAACGTTCGCTTGCTGATCGCGTGCCGTCCCTGCGGCCCTTCTTGGCGCCGCAGGCCGACGCGCCGTCGCCAGGCGTGCAACGACGCCGAATCCCAGAACGAAGCGATGACCATGCGGTAGCTGACGCGCACGAGCTCGTGCACGACCGCACGCACGTCGTCCTCGTCGTGCAGGTGGTGCAGGAGCCGGCAGCACACGACGACGTCGAACGCATCGTCTTGGAACGGCAAGCGCTCGACCGCGGCGAGGCAGAGTGCGGCGTTGCCGCCGCGGCTCGCTTGCGCGAGCATCGGCGCGGACACGTCGACGCCGACGTAGCGCATCCGGCGTCGCTCGAGCACGCCGCGCAAACGGCCTGCACCGCACGGCGCGTCGAGGATCGGCCGCAAGCTCGGCCGCACTCCGTGGCGATCCAGGATGCGATCGATGAGCATCGGGTCGCGCAACGCGGAGCGCGAGCTCTTCCAGCGCTCGCCGGCGTAGCGCACACCCGCCTCGAGGTCCTGCCATTTGGCGCTGACCCCGCCGAGACGCGCGCCATCCGCTCCCGATTTCATCGGCGACAGTATAGGTCGCTCGGCGTCCGTGTTCGCCAGCCGGAGGGCGCGGGACGACGAGCGCGCGGGGGAGCGAGCGCTCGTCGCACCTCCGCGAACGGCGAGGATTCAGCGGCGGTCGTTCCGCACGGACTGCCGATGTCGAGCGCTACGCGGACGAAACCTCCGAAGCGCACCTCCACCCCACGCTGCACGATCTCGAGCGCGCGGCAGATCGCCAAGTTGCGACGCAGCGGGTCGAGCTCGACTCGAAGTGCTTTCACGACGCGCTGTCCGCCGCGCTTCGCCGGAACGATGTCGTCCGCGCTTTTCGTGAGGCAATCCGTGCGAGGCACCGACGGTGCCGCCGCGTATCATGCTCGGCCCATGACGCCGGCCGAGACCTCGCACGACACGAGCCCGCTGCTCGCCGACCTCAACCCGCCGCAGCGCGAAGCCGTGACGCACGGCCGCGGCCCGCTGCTCATCCTGGCGGGACCGGGCTCGGGCAAGACGCGCGTCATCACGCGCCGCATCGCGTGGCTCTCCACGCACGGAGGCGCGCGGCCGTGGGAGGTCCTCGCGATCACCTTCACGAACAAGGCCGCGCGCGAGATGCGCGAGCGCGTCGAGCAGCTCCTGCCGACCGAGGGCCTGTGGATCGGCACGTTCCACTCGATGTGCGCGCGGATCCTGCGGCGCGAGATCACGGCCCTGCCGGGCTACACGCGCGACTTCACGATCTACGACACGCACGACAAGAACCAGCTCCTCAAGACGCTGATCAAAGAGGCGAACTACGACATCGCGCGCTTCAAGCCGGGCCAGGTCGGCGGGTGGATCAGCCGCAACAAGAACCGCGGGCGCGCCGAGCCGCAGGTCGTGGAGATCGACGACGGCGACGACGGCATCGAGCACGAGGTGCTGGCGAACATCGAGAAGTGCTACGTCGAAGCGCTGCGCAAGAACAACGCGCTCGACTTCGACGATCTGCTCGGCTTCGTGCTCGCGATCTTCGAGCGCGAGCACGGCATCCGCGACGCGTACGCGAGCCGCTTTCGCTTCGTCCTCGTCGACGAGTACCAGGACACGAACCGCGTGCAGTACATGCTCACGCGGCACTTCGCGAGCTTCCACGGCAACTTGACCGTGTGCGGCGATCCCGACCAGTCGATCTACGGCTGGCGCGGCGCCGACATCCGCAACATCCTCGACTTCGAGGCCGACTTCGGTGCGCCGCAGGTGGTGAAGCTCGAGCAGAACTACCGCTCGACCGGCACGATCCTCGCGGCGGCGCAAGCGCTCATCCGCAACAACCGCTCGCGGAAAGAGAAGGAGCTGTGGACCGAGGCCGAGGACGGAGCGCGTCTCTCCGTCGTGCGCTGCGGTGACGAGGACGACGAGGCGGAGGAGATCGCGCGCGAGATCCGCGCGTTGATCGCGACGGGCAGATCGCCGGGCGAGATCGCGGTGTTCTACCGAGTCAACTTCCAGCAGCGCGCGCTCGAGACCGGCCTGCGTCTCGCGCGCATCCCGTACCAGATCATCGGCGGCCAGGAGTTCTACGAGCGCCGCGAGGTGCGCGACCTCGTCGCGTACTTGCGCTTGATCGTGAATCCGTCCGACGACGTGGCGTTCCGTCGCGTCGTCAACACGCCGCAGCGCGGCGTCGGCGAGAAGACGATGTCCGACCTCGCGGCGTGGGCGCAGGACCGCCGGGTACCGCTCCTGCAGGCCGTGCATTCGAGCGAGGCGATGCAGCGCGTGCGCGGGCGCGCGAAGGGAGGGCTCGCCGCGTTCGCCGACCTCGTGCAGCGCTTGTCCGCACTCGCCGGCGCGGATGCCGCGCTCGCGATCGATCAAGTGCTCGAATCGATCGACGCGACCGCTTGGTTCGCGGAGATGGACGACGAGAGTGGCGTCGACCGGCAGGCGAACGTCGACGAGTTGCGTGCGCACGCCGCGGCGTACGACCGCGCGAGCGCCGACGTCGAGCGCGCGCGGCGCGAGCTCGGTGCGGTCGAAGATCCGCATGAAGCGCCGCGCGTCGGCGGCTTGCGCGGCTTCCTGCAGGAAATCGCGCTCGTCAACGACACCGACGCGCTGGAGAGCGGCGGCGAGAAGGTGACGATGATGACGCTGCACTCGGCCAAGGGGCTCGAGTTCCCGTTCGTGTTCCTGGCCGGAATCGAAGAGGAACTCTTGCCGCACTTCCGCGCGCTGCAGGAAGCCGGTGAGAGTGAAGACGCCGGTGTCGAAGAGGAGCGCCGGCTCCTGTACGTCGGCATCACGCGCGCGCGCGAGCGCCTGTACATCACGCACGCCGCGACGCGCCAGTACTTCGGTGAGCAGAGCTTCCGCAGCCCGTCGCGGTTCCTCGATGAGATCCCGCCCGAGCTGATCGAGGGCACGGAGCCGGAGCGCGACGAGGAGACCGTGCTCGGCAAGTTCGAAGCGTCGTTCGATTTCTCGGTCGGCGACCGCGTCGAGCACGCGCACTTCGGCACGGGCACGATCGAGCGCCTCGTCGGAACGGGCGTGAACGCGCGTGCGACCGTGCACTTTCCCCAAGCGGGCACGCGCCAGCTGCTCTTGCAGTACGCGAATCTGAAGCGCGTCGGAAAGGCCGCGCGTTGAGCGTGTCCGACGAGAAGGACGCGCTCGCGCTCGAGGCCGAGCTCGAGGTGCTCGTCGCGCGCGCGCGCGCCACTGGCCGGCTCGACGCGCTCGCGCTCGCGTTCGCGCGGCTGACGGCGGCGGCCGACGCGCGCGCACCGAGCGTCGACATGGCGGCGTCCGGCGAGTTGCCGATGCGCTTCGGCATGATCGGCGCGAGCGAGCCGATGCGCGCGGTGTTCGAGCTGATCGCCAAAGTCGCTCCGAGCGACGTGTCGGTGCTCATCCACGGCGAGACGGGCACCGGCAAGGAGCTCGTCGCGCAGGCGCTGCACAAGTACGGCAAGCGCGCGTCGAAGCCGTTCCTCGCCGAGAACTGCGCCGCGGTGCCCGCGAACTTGCTCGAGAGCGAGCTCTTCGGACACAAGAAGGGCTCGTTCACCGGCGCCGTCGCGGACCGTTCGGGACACTTCGTCGTCGCCGACGGCGGCACGGTGTTCCTCGACGAGATCGGCGACATGCCACTCTCGATGCAGTCGAAGCTCTTGCGCGTGCTGCAAGAAGGCGAAGTGCGTCCCGTCGGCTCGAACAAGACCGTGCACGTCGACGTGCGCGTCGTCGCGGCGACCAACAAGAGCTTGCCCGCGATGTGTCGCGCAGGCACGTTTCGCGAAGATCTCTACTACCGTCTCAACGTCGTCACGATCCTGCTGCCACCGTTGCGCGAGCGTGCTGGCGACGTGCGTCACCTCGTGCGCTTCCTGCTCGGAGAGATCGGCAAGGAAATGGGCCGCGAGCTCACGATCCGGCCCGATGCGCTCGCCGCGCTCGAAGCGTGGCGCTGGCCCGGCAACGTGCGCGAGCTCGACAACGTGATCCGCCGCGCCGCGGTGTTCAGCAAGGGCGAGATCGGCGTCGCGGATCTCGCGCCACCGATCGGCACGGGCAGCTGACCGGCGCCGGCCGCGCGCGCCGCGGGTACCGAAGGTGTGCGCGCGAATAGGCGTCGTCGCTGTGCCTGGTCACGGCGGCCGCGGAACGACGATGAGCCTCGACGCCGTCGGTACCCTCGACCTCGTTGCGGCCCAAGCTCGGTCGCCTCATCCTGGTCGAACGTATGTCCCGCACTCGTTGGTATCGCCACGCCGCGTTCGTGCTCCCCGCGAGCCTGATCGTCGGAGCCGTGCTGGCCGAGCTGGCGGTGCGCTTCGCGCTCTTCCACGACAGTGCGCTCGCGCGCCGCTTGGGCGCGCAGATGCGCGACGGCGGCCACTTCGCCGACGCCGAGGGCGACGACGATTACTGGAAGCTGCGGCGCATGTTCATGCGCGAGCCCCACGAGCCGCCGGGCTTCGACCGCGCGCTCGGCTGGACCGGGCGGCGCGTCGAGCCCGCGACGTATCGTCACGTCGACGACGAGCCCGGCGATCCGCGCCGACTCGTGCTCCTGTACGGCGACTCGTACGCGGGTTGCATGACGCCGGACTGGCAGTGCTTCCCGTCGATCCTGGAGACGTCCGAGCTCGGCGAGACGCACCGGATGCTCGACTACGGCGTCGTCGGCTACGGAGTGGATCAGACGTGCTTGATGATCGAGCGCTCGATCGATCTGTACCGCGAGCGCCGCCCGATCGTGATCGTCGGCTTGCTCGTGGAGAACACGCTCGAGCGCACGGTGCTCTCGTTTCGCGAGTGGCCGAAGCCGCGCCTCGCGGAAGTCGGCGGCGAGCTCGTGCTCGAGGAGGAGCTCGCGCCGGACTTCGACACGTATCTCGAGCGCCATCCGCTGCGCATCCCGAGCTACCTGTGGCGCTACGCGACGTTCACCAGCACGCGCGTGCCCGAGGCTTTGCGCGCCGAAGGCCATGCCGCTTCGGTCGAGGAGAAGAAGCGCCGCGGGCGCGCGATCCTGCACGCCATCGACCGCGCGCTCGACGGACGCGGCATCGAGTACTTCGTGCTGCTCTTCCATCCGCAGAACGCGCTCGAGGTTCCGGCGTGGGCGCCGTGGCAGGAGAACTTCGTGCGCGAGGTGTGCGCGGAGGTCGGCGCGCGCGTCGTGTGCACGCGGCCGTACTTGCGCGCGGCGCGCGCGGGCGAGCGCGACGCCACTCCGCTCTACATCGACGGGGGCCCTGCGATCGGCCACCTGAACGGCCTCGGCAACGCGGTCGCGTTCGAGGCCATGCGCGACGGGATCGAGGGCGCGCCGCCCGAGACGGGCATCGCGCGCATCGCAGCGCAGTCGAGCGGCGGTCGCTTGGACGTCGTCCTGCGCGCGCACGCCACGGTCGAGCTGTTCGGACGGCGCGGGCGCGTCCACGGCGAGCGCGATCGCATCACGTTGCGCGCGAGCGAGTCCCGAGTGCCGCCGTTTGACACGTGGGGTGATTCGTCCCGCACGTGCCTGACGCCGGGGATCGCCGACGCGACGCGGATCGATCTCGAGCTGGGTGCTGGCACGCGGCGCTTGCGCGCGCTGGTGCGCGCGACGGCGTATCCCGCCGACCCGCAGGCGCGTGGCGCGGTGCTCCTCGAGATCGAGCGGGATGGCGCGTCCGTGCTGCGGACCGAGCTCGCGGTGGGCGGCGCGGCGCTCGCGCTGGACTTCGAGCTCGGCGGCGCGCGCGAGCTCTCCATCACGGCGACGCCGCTCGCGACGACGCCGCGCGACGCGCGCGTGTGCTTCAGCGATCCGACGCTCGAGTAGAAGTCGCGTGGCGGACGGATGCCACGTGCGTGGTCGGCGGCTGCTCCAGCGCGAGTCCGCATTTCTCACGACGGACGTCGTGAGAAATGCGGGCTAGCGTCCTGAGTCAGAAGTTCGCTTTCACCAAGGTCGAGATCTTCGTCGCTGGCAAGGCGCGAGGGTGCAGGCAACCTGTCAGGTTTCCGAACCCGAGCAACGCCGCCAGCGCGGAGGAGATCGAGCTTGGTGAGAGCGAAC
>JBJXHG010000065.1:0-5159 GCA_046160865.1 Planctomycetota bacterium
AAGGTCGAGATCGTCGTCGCTGGCAAGGCGCGAGGGTGCAGGCAACCTGTCAGGTTTCCGAACCCGAGCAACGCCGCCAGCGCGGAGGAGATCGAGCTTGGTGAGAGCGAACTTCTGACTCAGGACACTAATGCGGCGCATGCGCGGAGTACGGCGTCGCGGCCATCGTCGCGGGCGCGCACGCAGCGTGTCGAACGAAATCTCGGTCGAGCGCATGTGCGTGTCGTGCGCGTTCACGGAGAGCCGGGCTCGACAAGTGCCGACGCGTAGGCGAGCCTCTCGCACCTCGCTCGGCCGCGAGGAGGTTCGTCGACATGACCGCGAAGAAATCACGTGCAAGCGCCGCATCGCAGCGCGCGGTCGTCGAGTTCACCGAAGAAGTGAAGCTCGAAGGCCACATCATCGACTCGTGGACATTGCCCCGAGCGTTCGACGCGGTCATGGACCTCGGCGGCGACTTCGAGGTGCTGTCGATCCAGGTCGGCAAGCACAAGGGCGAGACGAGCCACGCGCACTTGCGCGTGCGCGCCCG
Source organism: Planctomycetota bacterium (assembly GCA_046160865.1). Taxonomy (GTDB): domain Bacteria; phylum Planctomycetota; class UBA1135; order UBA1135; genus JBJXHG01. The sequence continues at coordinate 533 of JBJXHG010000065.1, forward strand.
GTCGACCGCGCTGCTCACGACGATCGTGACGCAGCTCCAGGAGCTCGGCGCCGAAGTCGTCAGCGGCAAAGACGTCGAAACGAAGCCCGCGCCGTGCGACGGCGCGCTGCCGCCCGACTTCTACAGCACGTCGAACATGCCGACGGAAGTGCGGCTCGGTGGCAAGTGGGTGCCGGTCGCGGAGATCGAAATGGACGTCGCGATCCTCGTCGATCGTGCGGCCGGTCGCGCGTTCACGCGTCCGATGATCCACGTGAAGCAGGGCGATGCGGTCGTCGTCGGTTACGACGGCATTCGCGTGCAGCCGCTCGAGCGGGCGCGCGAGTCCGAGGTCTTCAGCTTCATGAACAGCGCCGTCAGCTCGGAGAAGCCGAAGAAGCTCGTCATCCACGAGATCGCGCGCCAGATGCGCGAGATCCGCGCGCACGACGGCAAGATCCTCGTCGTCGCGGGTCCCGCGATCGTGCACAGCGGCGCGGGCTCGTACCTCGCCGACTTGATCCGCGACGGCTGGATCCAAGTGCTGTTCGCCGGCAACGCGATCGCGACGCACGACGTCGAGAGCGCGCTCTTCCGCACGAGCCTCGGCGTCAACCTCGACAGCGGCGTGCCGGTCGAGGGCGGACATCGCCATCACATGCGCGCGATCAACGCGATTCGAACGGCGGGCTCGCTGAAAGCCGCGGTCGAGCAGGGGATCCTGACGCGCGGGATCATGTACGAAGCGGTGAAGAAGGGGATCCCGATGGTCCTCGCCGGCTCGATCCGCGACGACGGACCGCTACCTGATGTGGAGACCGATGTATTGGTGGCGCAGGACAAGATGCGCGCGCTCGTGCAGGATCGCGTCGAGATGGCGCTGATGGTGTGTTCGATGCTGCACAGCATCGCCACCGGCAACTTGCTACCGGCCGCGGTCAAGACCGTCGCGGTCGACATCAATCCCGCCGTCGTGACGAAGCTCGCGGATCGTGGATCGTGGCAGGCCGTCGGTCTCGTGACCGACGCCGAGCTCTTCTTGCGTGAGCTCGCGAGCGCGCTGTCGCCGGCCAGCTGATCGTCGCTACTGCGACGGCAGCTCGATCACGCGCGCCTTGGTCAGCCACTGCGCTTCTTCGAGGTTCGGCTCCCAGCGGTTCTCGCCGGCTCGAAGTTCGATCTCTTGCGTCACCGTCTTGCGCGAGAGCTGATTCGCGCCGCCGGTCCACACGACGCGGTAGCGGCCGGGCTCGCCCGCGGCGAAGCGGAACTGGCCGTCTGCGTCGATCTCGCACGCGTCGACGACCAGCGGTGGCGACGTCGTCGTGTACAGCTTGGCCGCGCCGATCTGCGACGGCTTGCCGGCGACGCGCATCGCGCCGAGCACGACGCACGCCTTGCGCACGCGCAGGTCGAGATCGCGGCTCGTGCTCGCTTCGTTCGCGACCGTACACGCGAACGGAAGGCCGAGCTGCTCGATGTCGCCAGCGCGGCGTGACGGCGGGAACACGGCGCGCACGAGCCAGCCGCCCGGCGTGGCGTGATCGATCCGGTACGTGTCGTCGTCGCCGACCGGCACGCGAATGCGCTGCGTCATGTTCGTGCCGTAATCGTTGCTCGTGCGATCGCGGTAGGCCTCGACCAGGAGTCCGGTCGGATCCGCGCCTTCTGGCAGCGTCACACGGCCCGCGATCGTTCCGCCGCGTCCGAGCTCGATCGCGACGTCGTGCGAGCCCGACCAGGCCGGGTTCGACAGCGTTTCGCTGTGCCCGCGTGCCCACGCGCGCACGCGCACTTCGCCCGCGGAGCGCGCGAGCGGCAGCTCGAACCGCCCTTGCGCATCGGCGGTCGTGTGCACGCCGATCACCGGCGTAACGATCTTCGCGTAGCCTTCGATGCTCGTGCTCGCGAGCGGCGTCGAATCCGGACGCACGACCTGCACGAACGCTCCGGCGACCGGCTTTCCACCCGCGGTCACGCGTCCGGAGATCCCCGGCAGCTTGTCGAGCGACGCGCTGATCGTCGGCGGCAGCGACTTCGGATCGTACGGGCCGAAGTCCTTCGACGCGTGCAACCGCGAGCGCAACACGAGCGTGAACTCGCGCGAAGGCGCGCGCAGCTGTGCGATGCCGCCCGGATGGCGCGCGTCGGGCACGTCCTCTTGCGCGCCGCCGCGCGCGCGTTGGAAGCGCAGCGCCCAGCCGAACTCTTCGATCGGCTTGCCGCTCGCGTCCTTCACTTCGAGCGCGATCGTCTTCAGCTCCGGGAGCACGATCTGCACCGCGCGGTCTCCCGGCACCGCATCGGCGTACGACACCTCGCCGAATCGACCGGCCGGATCCTCGACGTCGATCAAGAACGCCGCGTCGGGCCGATCGGGTAGATAGAGGTCGAATCGGCCCTGGTCGTCCGCGACGGCTTGCGCGGGGAGCTTCGTCGCACCATCGGGCTCGCGGATCAGCGTGCGCAGCTCGGCGCCCGCCACCGGCTTGCCGCTCGCGTCGACGACCGTGCCGGACACGATCTGGTCATCGGGTAGCGCCTCGAGCATGAAGTCGAGATCCGCGAGCGCGTCGCCGGGCTTCACGTCGAGCTCGGGCAGGCTCTTCCAGCGCGTGCGCTCGTGGCGCGCCCACACGCGCAGCTTGCCGGGCGCCAGCCCGAACAGCTGATAGCGGCCTTGTGCGTCGCTGGTCGCGACGATCGCGCCCTTTTTCAATGCGCGTCCGGCCGCTCGTTCGGGGATCGCACGCACCGTCGCGCCGGCGACGGGCTTGTGGTCGCGATCGACGACGCGCCCGCTCGCAGACGCACCGGGCTCGAGCACGATGTCGCCGAGATCGAGCTCCATGCCGCGCAGCATCTTCCCGCTGAGCGTCTCGAGCTGGAATCCGGGCGCTTCGGCGATCGCCTCGAAGCCGTGCTCTTCGTCCGGCCACGTCCACGGGATCTCGAGTACGAGCGCACCGTTCGGCCCGCTCTTGCCGAGCGATTCGCGCCGATCCTGCACGCGCAACTTCACCTCGACGCCGACGACCGGGTTCTTCTGCGCGTCGACGAAGCGCAGCCAGACTTGCTGGCGTTCGGGTGCTTGCGCGGATGCGGGCACGACAGCGCCGGCCAGCGCGATGACAGCAGCGGTGAGACGGACGAAGCGTGGGAGAGCGGTACGGCGGATCATGGTCGTGGGTCCTGAAACGAAGGCGCCTCGGATGGCGTCGCGCTTACGCAGCCGTCGCGCGCGTGTTGAGTCGCGCTCTCAAGGGTTCTGCTTGCGCGTCGCGAGCTCGTAGGGTGTCGGCTTGCGGAAGCGCGCGTTGAGCACGGCTTCCTTCTTCACGAGCTCGGCCATCGGCTCGACGCCCATCGCCACGCGATCGGCGTCGGTCGTGCGCGGATCGCACGGGTAGAGATGCCAGCGTCCGGTCAGCGCGTCGCGCACGTACTGCGTGCCGTACATCTGGTGCATGCCCTGCTTCAGGAGCTGCTTGTCGAACGCTTCGGCTGCGACGCGCGTGCCCTTCGCTTCGCCGAGCTTCGCCGCCTGCAGGCCGAGCGTGCGCGCGAGCTCGAGGTCCGACGTGTCGTCGCTCTCGACGAGCAGGATCGACGCCTTCAAGAGCTCGTCGGCTGTCGAGAGCTCACCCGCGGCCGCGATCGCGCGCGCGTCGGCGGCACGCCGTTGCTGCGCTCCGCCGGACGCGGACGACATGCGCTCGACGTCGCTCTGGTCAGCCAAGTCGCGTTCGAACTCCTGGTACAGCTTCGAAATGCGAGTTGCGTTCGACGCGCACGAAGCGCTGATGCCGATGTAGAGCGCGAGCACGACGCGCTGGAGGACGTTGGCCATGCCGCCATCGTCACTCGCGCTCGTCGTCGGTCAAGTCCCCGCGCGCTCGGCCGCCCGCGCGCAGATGCACGAGCAGCGCACCGCCGCGACTGTGCAACTCGACGGCGACGACACCGTGGCGTACGCCGTCGGCACCGGCGAGCCAAGCTTCGACGCGCGGGCGGAGGACCGGCTGCTGCGTGCGGTTGCCGAAGCCGCGACCCGTGATGACGAGCAGTCGATCCTCGCGCCGCATGCGGCACGCGTGGAGCTCTTGGGCCAGGCGCCGCAAAGCCTGCTCGGGCGGCAGGCCGTGCAGATCGACCTGCGCGTCGGGCTCGTCCGAACCGCGCCGAAAGCCGTTCTCTGGGTCACGATGCCGGGCCACGGTCAGATTTTATGCACACGGCACTCCGCTCCCGCCGACCTACACGTATGCTGCTCGTGCTTTTCCGGGTCTCTAGAGCCTGGGGGAGCGAGGGCTCGGCCCTCCTAACGTTCGATCGAACCAGCTGGCCGCACATCCGGCCGCTCATAGAGAAGGAATTCCAAATCATGAAGAAAATGATCCTCGGCCTCGCCCTCGTCGGCATGACGTTCGCCTGCAAGACGGACAAGAACGCGGCGATCGCCGATCCGTCCTCGGCCAACATGCCGAAGGCCGAATGCTGCGAGACCAAGAAGGCGGAATGCAGCGACAAGGCGAAGGCGGAGTGCAGCAAGGACGCCGCCAAGGTTTGCCCGGTCACGGGCAAGGCCGAAGGCTGAGCGCGAGCCGACTCGCACGAAAAAAAGGACCCGGGGGCTTCGGCCCCCGGG
>JBJXHG010000066.1:0-3736 GCA_046160865.1 Planctomycetota bacterium
TATCGCGCGCGCTTGGTCGCTCGCTCGATCTCGCGCCGGTCTTCCTTGTCCCGCTTGTCCTGGCGCTTGTCGTAGAGCTTCTTGCCCTTCACGAGCGCCATCGCGATCTTCACGCGCGAGCCTTTGAAGTACAGCGCGAGCGGCACGATCGTGATCCCCTTCTCGCGCACGCGGTCGACCCAGCCCGCGAGCTCCTTCTTGTGCAGGAGCAGCTTGCGCTCGCGCGTCGGGACGTGGTTGTGCACGTTGCCCTGCGCGTACTCCGGGATGTGCGCTCCGACGAGGTAGAGCTCGGTGCCGCGGACGTGGCCGTACGCCTCCGCGATCGAGGCCTGGCCGCGGCGCAAACTCTTCACCTCCGTGCCCGTCAGCGCGAGGCCGCACTCGAGCTCGTCGAGGATCTCGTACTCGAAGCGCGCGCGGCGGTTCTGCGCGATCGAGCGCGGTGCATCCGGGTCCGCTTTCGCCACGCCGCAGAGCATACCGGCGCGCTCCCCTCCTTGAGTCGCGCTTCTTTCTAGTCGATCCTTGGCGAGTCGCGCGCGCCGCGCACACACGAAGGAGCACCGTTGAGCGAACCGAGCATCGATCCCACCGCTCTCTTGGCCGAAGTGCTGGAGAAGACCGGCGACGGCTTCGTCGAGCTGCGCTACCACAAGAAGCGCACGCGCGCGCTGGCGGTCGAGAAGGGCCGCGTCGACACCGCGCAGGTGAACGAGCACACGGGCGTCGGCGTGCGCGTGCTCGAGCACGACACGTTCGGCTTCGCGAGCACCGACCGCGTCGAGCCCGCGGCGATCGCGCGCGCCGTCGATCTCGCGCGCGCGGCGGCACGCTCGGCTGCGAAGGCACGTCACGGCGAAGCCCCGCGCCTGGCGACCACGAAGCTCGCGCGCGGCCGCTTCGACAGCCCCGGCGTCGACGCCGTGCTCGACCGTCCGCTCGAGGAGACGCTCGCGCTGCTCATGCGGCTCGAAGCCGGCGCGCGCGGCGTGTCGACGTCCGTGTCGAGCGCGGCGTGCCGCTACAACGAGGTGTACGAGGAGAAGGCGATCGTGACGACAGACGGCGCCCGCGCCTGGACGCGGCTCGTGCGTCCGGAGTTCCGCATCTCCGCCGTCGCACAGAAGGACGGCGAGATCCAACGCGGCTCGGAGACCGTCGGCGTCACCGGTGCGTGGGACTGCCTGTTCGCGCGCGCGACGCCGGAAGAGCTCGCCGAGCGCGCCGCGCGCCGCGCGGTCGATCTCCTGCGCGCGGGCTACCCCGAAGGCGGACGCACGCGCGTGCTGCTCTCGCCGGCGCTGGTCGGGTTGCTCACGCACGAGGCGGTCGGACACACGGTCGAAGCGGACTTCGTGCAAGCCGGCTCGTGCGCGGCGGGCAAGCTCGGGCAACGTGTGGCGTCCGAGCTCGTCACGCTGTGCGACTCGGGACGCTCGGAGTTCCACGCCGGCGCCGGCGGAACGCTCGTCGTCGACGACGAGGGCGTGCTCACGCAAAACACCGTGGTGATCCGCGACGGGATCCTCGTGTCGTACCTGCACGATCGCGAGAGCGCGGCGAAGTTCGACGTCGCTCCGACCGGGAATGCACGCGCGTGGGAGTACGACGACTCGCCGCTGATCCGCATGCGCAACACCTACATCGCGCCGGGGACGAAGAGCCTGGAGGAGATGATCGACGGCATCGACGAGGGCTATCTGCTCGACGGAGCCTCGAACGGCCAAGCGGACGCGAACGGTGAGTTCATGTTCGGAACGCTCGAGGCCTATCGCATCCATAAAGGAAAGAAGGGACCGCTGCTGCGCGGCGTGAACATCTCCGGACAAGCGTTCGACGTGCTGCGTTCCGTCGATCAAGTCGGCGCCGACTTCCGCTGGGACCTCGGCGCGGGCCACTGCGGCAAAGGGCAACCCGCGAAGGTCGACGCGGGCGGACCGTGGCTCTCGTGCCACGTCGTGGTGGGCGGCCGATGAGCACCACCACTCCCGTCGCGACGCGTCCGTCGACCGACGAAGCCGAGCTGCCGGCGCGTTGCGCCGACGTCGTGTCGCGCGCGCGGCGTGCCGGCGCCGACGAAGCCGAGGCGTACGCGACGCGCTCCGAGAGCGTGTCGGTGACGTTCGAGAAAGGCGACCTGAAGGGCGCGCAAGTCGACGAGAGTGCGGCGCTCGGCCTGCGCGTCTGTTGCGACAAACGGCTCGGGTTCATGTCGACGAATCAGCTCGGCGACGCGGCCTTCCAGTCGGCCGCGCGCGACGCGATCGACGTGGCACGCTGCTCTCTGCCCGATCCGCACAACGAGCTCTGCGATCCGACTCCGATCTCGGGCGCAGCGCTTCCCATCGACCGTGCGCTCCTCGCCCTGTCGGCCAGCGAAGTCGTCGACATCGGCGCGTCGCTCGCGGCGCGTGCTCGGGCGTTCGACCGCCGCATCTCGATCGACAGCGCGACTTGCTCCTGGTCGCGCATGACGCGCGCCGTGCACTCGAGCCGCGGCGTCGACGCCGTGGAGTCGGACTGCGTGCTGTCGCTGCAGATCATGGGCATGGCGATCGACGGCGACGACGTCGGCGGCATCCACTACAGCGGCGACGTCGTGCGGCGTCGCGCCGACGTCGCGGGAGCGGTCGAGCGCACCGTCCTGGATTTCGCGCGCGTTGCGGTCGAGAACCTCGGCGCCGCGCGCGCCGAGTCGTACTCGGGGCCGGTGCTCTTCGCGCCCGAGGCGTTCCTGTCGGTCTTCGTCTCGCCGGTGATCGGCGCCGCGAGCGCGCTCGCGGTGCAGCGCGGCCGCAGCTTCCTCGCCGGCCGTGTCGGCGAAGCGATCGCGCAGCCCTGTTTCCACGTGATCGACGACCCGACGGATCTCGACCTCGCCGGTGCCCGACGATTCGATCGCGAAGGAGCGCCCGCGGCACGCTTCACGCTCGTCGAGCACGGCAAGCTCGCGAGCTACATGTACAACGGTTACGCCGCGCGGGTCGAAGGGCGCACGTCGACGGGACACGCGAGCGGCGGTGCGCGCTCCGTTCCCGGCCTCGGCGTACACGCGCCCGTCGTGCTGCCCGGTGACGGCGGAGACGAAGCGGCGCTGTGTGCGCGCGTCGGCCGCGGGCTGTACGTGCAACGCTTCTCCGGCACCGTCGATCCCGCGTCCGGCGACTTCTCGGGCGTCGCGAAGTCGGCGCGCTGGATCGAAGGCGGACGCCCGGTCAGGTCGGTGCGCGAGACGCTGCTCTCCGGCAACGCGTTCGCGCTGCTGCACCGGATCCTCGCGCTCTCCTCGACGTCGAAGCGCTCGATGGGTGGAAGTCGCGCGCCGTGGGCGCTCGTCGACGGTGTGAAGGTGACGGCCGGCTAGCCCGCGTGCGGCGCGTCCTCGCGCCGCACGCACGCGCGGAGCGCGCCTCGCGCGCGGAGCGCTTTAAACGGCGGGGCCCGTGTCGGCTGCCGTGCGCTCGCTGTGACGTGCAGATTGCCTTTGGCCTTCGAGCGCCTTGGCGTGATTGCGACAATCGGCACGCCCACAGCCGACGACGACACGCGGCCCTCTCGTCACGCAACTCGCAGATGAACGGCGCGAGCAATCTGCATGGTCACAGTGGAGCGCAGGCAGCGGCAACGGATCCCCGCCGTCGTTTCATGCGTGCGGCGCGAGAACGCGCCACACGCGGGCGCTCCGCGCGGAGAACCGCGCTGCACGCATGCGGGACGACACGGCGCGGGGGGG
>JBJXHG010000067.1:0-6644 GCA_046160865.1 Planctomycetota bacterium
TCCTGTACTCCGCGTCCCACGGATCGAGCGGCAATGCATCCAGGATCGCGCGCACGCGCGGGAACAGCGCGGTGAGCTCGGGTTGTCCCTCGAGGACTCTGCGCGCCTCTTCGCGTCTGGCGGCAGACGTGCGCGCGGGAAGCGTGCCGTGTTTCAGTCGGTGCGCGTGGCCGAGCTTCGAAAGCTCGAAGCGGTGGACCAAGTCGAAGATGCCGTCGGAGAGGACCTTCCAGAGATCGGGGTCGTACTTCCGCAATGACCCGATCTTCATCGCCACGGACTCGGTGGGCGACGCGTCGTCTAGCGCGAATCCGCAGTCCCGAAAAAACTCCAGGGTCCGCTCGATGTTGGCGAAGGCCTCGAGGCCCATTCGATCGTGCGCGCGAATGAGGTACTGATCGCTCAGACGCGTGAGCTGATCGGCGCGAAGCTGCGTCGTGCGCTCGTGCTCGAGGAGCCTGAGCCGCGCTTGCTCGCTGATGCGCAATTCGTCTCCCGCCAGGCGCAGCTCGGACTGGGAGCGCGCGCGTGTGTTTGCTTGGTAGGCCAAGACTCCCAGTAGCACGCACAGCGCGCTTCCGACGACGACGGCGGTCTGTGTCGGGTGACGCCGAACGCTCTTGACTACGGTCGCGAAGGGTCCGTCTGTCCAAGCTGTCCCGCGCTCGTTGGCGACGAACGCGCGCAAGTCCGCCGCGAGCGCGTCGATCGTCGCATAGCGCTGCTGCGGATCCGCCGCCATCGCCTTGAGCGACACCGCGACCAGCTCGCGCGGAGGACGAGCGAACGTCGAGCTCACTTCCGGCTCGCAACGGCGTGCCTGTCGCGCGCGTTCCTCGACTTCGTCGCGATCGCGCCCGACGTACGGCGGCTGTCCCGTCAGCAAGTAGTGCAGGATGGCGCCGACACCGAACACGTCCGTGCGCTCGTCGATCGTGTGCAGATCCCCGCGCGCTTGCTCGGGCGAAGCGAAGTTCGGCGTGCCGACGAAAGACCCCGGTGTCGTGCGATGCGGACTGCTCGCGCGCGCGTCATGGTCCGACGTGCCGTCGTCCGGACGATCCGGCTGATCGAGGAGTTTGGCGATGCCCCAATCCATCACGAGCACTTCGCCGAAGCGCCCGACCATCACGTTGTTCGGCGTGAGGTCGCGGTGCACGACGCCGCGTTCGTGTGCGAACGCCAGCGCTTCGCACATGCGCAGGACGATCTCGATGCGGCGCTCGATCGTGAGCGCGCGTTCGATCCCCGGCTCGCGCTTCTCGTACGCGCGGACGAGCTCGCGCAGGCTGCGGCCGCGCACGAGCTTCATCGTGTAATACAGGCGCCGATCGCTGGTCAGGCCGAGGCCGTACACCGGCACGATGCCGGGGTGATCGAGCTGGCCGGTGACGCGAGCTTCGCGGAGCAGGCGTGCGAGCCGGCGTCGCGCCTGCGGCTCCGTCTCGGCGCGGAAGAGCAGCAGTTTGAGCGCGACCTCGCGCTGCAGCTCCAGATCTTCCGCGGCGTACACCGCGCCCATGCCCCCGCGTCCGACGACGCTGTGCAAGCGATAGCGGCCGCCGATCACGCGCGGAACGACGAGCTCGTCCGCAGTCCGCGCAGCGGTGGCCTCGCGCACCGGCCGCAACGCGGGCGGCTCGTCGATACCAAGCCGCGCGACGTCCCGCACGAAGCCGGCGCTGTCGGGCGAAACCGGCAACATCCCCGCGGCGCCGAGCTCGCTCAGACTGCGGCGCAGCTCGGGCTCGAGGCTCGGATGTCGCGCGAGTTCCGCCTCGATGTCGAAGTCGGACTGGGTTTCGAGTCCGACGAGGATCCCGGCCAGGATCTCGTCACGCTGGGAAGGCTCGGACACCTGGGGCTCACTTGCTCAGGCACTGGCTGAGCATCACGAGAGCGCGGGCCAGTCGCGCGCGTGACGTACTTTCTGCTGCCAATCCCAAAGTCTGCGCGATCTCCGCGTGGTTCATGCCGCACAGGCGCGCCATGACGATCACCTGTCGATCCGTTTCGGGTAGCGCGAGCAGGCATTGCTCGAGGCGCAGCTCGAGCTCGGCGCCCTGCGCCCGCTCACTCGGCGTCGTGACCTGACCGTCGAGGATCGAGGACGAGAGGACCTGTGAACCGTGAGCGTCGAAGTCCACGACCGCGCCGCCGCCGCGCTTCGCTGCATGCTCGCGCCGCCACCGGTCGCGAAACCGATTCATCGAGAGCTCGCTGAGCCAATGCAGCAGCGCGCCGTCGCTGCGTTGCTCGAACTGGGCGAGGTCTCGAAAGGCATCGAGCAGCGCGTCTTGCACGATGTCTTCGACTTCGGAGCCGATCTCCGCCAGTCGTTGCCCGAGCCGCAGCGCGACGATGTGCAGCAAGCGCGGCTGGTAGCGGCGAAAGAGCTCGTCTGTCGCGAGCGGCTCACCCTGTTGAGCCTTGAGAAGGAGTTCGGAAGTCGGCTCGAAGTCCATTCGGTGATCCGCCCGACTCACGAGCTTACTTGGAAGCTCGCCCGCGGAGTGCGATGCGGCCGACGAATTGCCGTTGGCCGTGGCGGACGTTCGTTCGGGTGTACGCGCCATGGACCGCATCGATGCTCCGCGGTCGCGTTTGGCGTCACGCGCTCGTGCGGCGCGTCGTCAGGCAGCCAGCTTCCGACAAGTAGAGGTCCGGCTTGCTGTGCCACTCGTGATCGACGTCGAGCATGAGCAGCGCGCAGTCGAGCTCGACGGTGCCCGGCGGAAAGCGATCCCTGTGGCCGAAGAAGCGCGAGCGCGCGTGCTCGACCTCGAGCGGCTCGATGCCCCACGTCAAGCAACGGAGGTCCATGCCGTGATAGTGGCCTGCGCGTCGCGTCGCAGAGTACCCCGTCGCACCGAGCGAGAAGAACCCGGCCGCTTCCTCGAGCGTCGCGAACAAGCTCGTCGCCGGTGTGTGCTGCGCTCGTCGACCGGAGAACGCGACCTCTTCCTCTCCGTCGTGGCCCACGATCCGAATCGAGACCGCGCCATCCGTCTCGCGCACTTCGAACATGCTGCGATGGAAGATGCCCGGGAAGATTCGCCCGCCGAGGGTTCGATTGAAGCACGAGTTCGTGTCGCGCCGTGGAATGAAAACGCCCTCGCGCACCTCTCCGTCTTCATTCCACTCGACCGCGATGCGATGCGCGGCGTTTTCGGAGCTCAGCCCCGACCACGACGGAACGAAGCGCGGCCGTAGGTCGCGGAACCGGATCATGCAGACGCCTCCGATGCCGTATCCACGGTAGAGCTTCGGCCGAAACGGAGTCGGCAGCGCGCGTTGCAGATGCTCGGGATCGACGCGGTAGTTCAACAGGACTCGTCGCGAGATCACTCCGTGGATCGTGTCGAGCATCGTCATCGCGTTCGCCTCGAACGGAACGTTCGAACTGTGCTTGGCACTACGAGCTCACGAGTGCCCGAGTTGGCTTCGCCGCGCGTGATCTCACGTGTCGTATGCCACTCTCGCCGGCCTCACCGCCCTCGCAAAGTGCAACGGCCTCCGCAGCCCGCCCGGTCCCGGCGCCGGACGCGCCATCGCCTTCCACTCGCGGTAGACGTCCATCGACTTGTGCGTGTCGACGAACACGTCGGCGTACTCATCGCCGGGCAGTGCGCGCTCGACGGTGACGCGTTGGTGCCAGCAGTGCATGCCGCTCACCGGATCGGGCTGCACGGGGAACGTGAGGTTCTGGTGCACGCCGCCGTCGGTCCACCAGATGCGCTTCGAATCGGGATCGTTCGACGCGAACGGCTTGATGCCTTCGATGCGGCGGAAGCGGAAGGTGCCGGGCGCGAGCTCCTCGCGCTTCACGAGCGACGACGCCCAGCTCTCGTGGCCGAGATCCTCGAACAGACGCCAACGTCCGAGGTGGTGGCTGCACGCGACGACGCCGGGACGCATGCCTTCGGTGACCCACACCTTGTTCACGAAGTAACCGATGCGCGTCGAGACGCGCACGAGGTCCATCATCGCGACGCCGATGCGCTCCGCGTCCTCGGGATGGATCCACACCGGGTTCGTGTTCGAGAGCTCGTAGAGCCACTTCGAGTTGCCCGAGCGCGTGTGGATCAAGGTCGGCAGTCGAAAGGTCGGCACGAGGCAGTACTCGCCCTTCGCGACGTCCATGTGCTTGCGATGCACGTGGCTCTCGATGTACGCGGGCAGCGCGTACTCGGGCCAACCCCAATCGATCATCGTCTTCGACCACAGCTCGCACTTCTTCGACGGCGTGGTGAAGCCGACGCGCGGCGCACCGCTCGCGACGACGCCGATCGGCGCACCGTTCTTCTTCACGGAACCGGTCGCGTCGGATTCGCTACCTGCGAGATCTGCGGGCGCGATCTTCTTCATGTGGCCTTCCCACGTGTCCTTCTCGACGAGGAACGCGCCGTGCCGCCGCATGTACTCGAGCGGCGTCATGCCGAGCTTCTGCGCTTCGGCGGGTAGACCGGGCACGGAGTTTTCGAAGATCCAGCCGTAGTACTCGTCGACGGTGATGCGCTCGCCCTTGCGATACGGCGACTCGTAGTACTTGCGCACGCCGAGCGAGCCGTCGGGATCGATGCGCCACGAGAGCGCGATCCAGAACTCGTCCTCTTCCCACACTTCGCCGGGATTCGATTCGTGCGTCCACTCGACTTTTTTGCCGAGCCTCTCTTGCGCGACGCGCACGACCGGCTGGCGGAATCCGATCCACTTCGCGGCGTGCGTCTCCTGCGACATCAAGTCGTGGCGCTCCGCACCGAGCCCAACCGGCAGCACGTAGTCCGCGTACTGCGCCGTCTCGCTCCACGTCGGCGTCAGCGCGCCGTGCAGCTCGATCTTCGCCTCGTCGCGCAGCACGTTCTCCCACAACATGCCGTCCGGATTCGTCCACACCGGGTTGTAGACGCGCGTGAAGTACGCGGCGATCTTGCCGCGGCCTTCCGTGAGCATGTGGGGGAGCAAGTAGCTGAGCTCGTGGTGCGAGAGCGGCCACTCGCGCGGGTAGAGCAGCTCGCTCCACACCGATTGCGGCGGCGGCTTCAAGAACGGCGGCGGAACGAACTTGTCCGACGTGTTGAGGTTCGTGCCGCCCTTCGCGCCGACGGAGCCGGTGAGCACGCACAGGAACTCGAGCGTGCGTGCGACTTGCCAGCCGCCGAGATTGCCCGACGCCGCGTTGCGCCACACGTGCGACGCGAACGCGCGGCCCGCGTGACCGATCGCGCGCGCGACTTCGACGATCGTCGTGGCGGCGACACCGCACTCCTTCTCGGCGGCTTGCGGAGTGGCGTAGGCGTAGTGCTGCTTCAACGCCGCGATGAACGCGTCGAACGTCTGTGGCGACGACGGCGAGAGGGCGGTGAGCGACTCGCGCCAGTTGACCCACGTCTCGAGGAACTCGCGGTCGTAGAGGTCCTCTTCGAGCAGCACACGCGCCATCGCGAGCAAGAGCAGCGCTTCGGTGCCGGGAAATGGCGCGAGCCACCAATCCGCCATCGACGCCGTGTTCGAGAGGCGCACGTCGATGACGGCGAGCTTCGCGCCCTTCATCTTGCCTTCCATGATCCGCTGCGCGTGCGGATTGAAGTAGTGCCCCGTCTCCAAGTGCGACGAGAGCAGCAGCATCATCTTGCTGTTCTCGTGATCGGGTGACGGACGATCGGCACCGGTCCACAGTGCATAGCCGAGGCGGGCCGCCGCCGAGCACACGTTCGTGTGGCTGTTGTGTCCGTCGACGCCCCAGCTCTGCAGCACGCGGTCCATGTAGCCGTCGTGACCGGGACGGCCGACGTGGTACATGACCTCGGTCTTGCGGTCTTCGACGATCGCGGCGCGGATCTTCGCGGCGAAGACATCGAGCACTTCGTCCCACGTCGTGCGCTCGAACTTGCCCGAGCCGCGCGCGCCGACGCGCTTCAGCGGATAGAGGATGCGGCCCGGATCGTCGATCTGGTTTTTCGTCGCCGGTCCCTTCGCGCAGTTCTTGCCGCGCGAGCCGGGGTGGTGCGGATTGCCCTCGAGCTTCTGGATCTTGAAGTCCGTCTTGTCGACGTACGCGATGAGCCCGCACGCCGCTTCGCAGTTGAAGCACGTCGTCGGCACGAGCATGTAGCGGCGCTCGACCTTCTTCGGCCAAGCCTTCGCGTCGTACTCGACCCAGTCGTCCCACTGCGCCATGGGCGGAAACGACTCGAGCGGCGTGACGGACATTTCGAGAGGGTCGTGGGAGCGCGGCATGCGAGGCGCAGCATAGCCTGCGCGAAGCGCGTCTGCGCGCGGAGCGCATGCGTGTGACGCGTCCTCGCGTCACACGCTTTAAACGGCGGGGACCCGTGTCGGCTGCGAACGCGTTGCTGGACCTCAGCAGTTTGCCGTTGCGTTGCAGCTGCCTTCGCGCGGATGCGAGAGCGTTCGGTTCGACGAGTAGTCAGCCGGACCCGCTGTCGCATTCGCGCCAAGGCAGTCGCGGGCCAAAGGCCAACTGCAGAGGCCCAGCAACGCGCAAGCAGCTGCAGCGGGTCCCCGCCGCCGTTTCATGCGTGCGGCGTGAGGGCACGCCGCACGCGGGCGCTTCGCGCGCAGACGCGCTCCGCGCAGGCCGCCGCTCTCATGACGCGCGCTGCGCGCGTCATGAGAGATCG
>JBJXHG010000068.1:0-3675 GCA_046160865.1 Planctomycetota bacterium
CGAGCTGTCAGTTCGCGACCTTGTTCGCCGCCTCTGGCTTTGCCGCGCCGGAGAGCGCGGCAGCCTTCTTCACGAGCTCGACCATCTCCTGTTGATCGCGTGCGTCCCCGGCGCCGCCCTTCGCGACGGTGAGCACGTCGGCGAGCGAGTACTCCTTCGCGTGCGGGCTCTGCCGCAGGACCTCGGCGAAAGCGGTCACCGCAGCGGCGAAGCGGAAGGTCTGCGGCGCCTGGTCGAACGCGCCGAAGAGGGAGGCTGCGTCCATGCCGTAGGTGTTCTCCGTCGCAGCGTCGTCCTTCTTCGCGTCGGGGCCCTTGTGGCGGAGGCGCACGGTCAGCGGCGAGGTGGCGGTGCTCTTGAGGACCACGTCGTACATGGCAGTCACGCTGTGGCCGGCGCCGACCTCGCCTGCGTCGACCTTGTCGTTGCGGAAGTCCTTGTCGGCGATCGCGCGGTTTTCGTAGCCGAGCAAGCGGTAGCGATGGACCTGCGCCGGGTCGAACTCGACCTGCACCTTCACGTCGCGCGCGATCGGCTCGAACGCTCCGGTGAAGCGGTCGACGAGCACCTTCTTCGCTTCCGCGGACGTGTCGACGTAGTTGCACACGCCGTCGCCCTTGTTAGCGAGCTGCTCGAGGAACACGTCGTTGTGGTTGTTCATGCCGACGCCGATCGTGTTGAGGTACACACCGCGCTCGCGGATCGACTTCACGGTGTCGCTGAGCTTCACCGGGTCCGTCTCGCCGCGATTCGCGACGCCGTCGGACAGGAACACGACGCGGTTCGTCGCGTTCGAGTCCAGGTTGTCGAGCGCGATCGCATAGCCGAGCTTCAAGCCCGCTTCCGAGTTCGTGCTGCCCTGCGGTTGCATGACTTCGATCGCGGTCTCGATCGTTGCGCGCTGCGCGGCCGACGTCATCGGCAGCACGATGCTCGCTTCGTCCGAGTAGCGCACGACCGCGATGCGATCGTGGGCGTCGAGCTGGCTCGCGAGCAGCCGCAGCGAGTGCTTCACGGTCTCGAGACGGTTCTGCTCCTTCATCGAGCCCGAGGTATCGATGACGAACGTCAGTGCGAGCGGCTTGCGCTCTTCCTTCGACACGTCGCGGCCGCGCACGACGACGCGCAGCATCCAGCGCGCTTGATCATTGGAGAAGCGGCTCGGCGCGAGATCGGTGTGGATCCGGAACGTGCCCTCGGTCGGCGCGGCCACGTCCGGCTTGAAGTAGTTGACGAACTCCTCCGTGCGGACCTGCGCCTTCGTCGGGACGTTGCCTTCGTCGATGTAGCGGCGCGCGAGCACGTAGCTCGCGGTGTCCACGTCGACGGAGAACGTCGACTGCGCGTCGAGGCTCGCGAACTCGAAGCCGTTGTCGCCCCAGAAGCGGAAGAACATGTCGCGCGGGCGCTCGTTCGGCCGCGGACGGCACCACGTCACGATGCGCCGGCATTCGTCGTCGATGTAGCGCTCGCGCTCTTCGGGTGACGGGAAGTGGAGGCGCTCTTCGGCTCGAGGAATGCCCCGCCAACCTTGGCCGAGAAAGAACTCGTTGCTGCCGCTCGCGCCTGCGCCGTGCGCCGGTTGCGCGTCGTCGTCCTCGACGTAGCCGAGTGCTCGGAACCGTTCGGTGACGGGAGCCGCGGCCGCCGCGACACTCTCGCCGCTCGGGCTCGACGGACCGGGACCCGGCGACCCCGGCTTGCTCGCGCGGAGCGCACGCCTAGACGCCTCATTCAGCTCGGCCGCTGTCTGCGCGTCCACGACGACGGGCGCGCTCGACGCGCTCTCGCCCGCGAGCATCGCGTCGCCGGGACGCTTGGAGAACGCGGCATTCGGTGCGCCGCTGTGTCCGCCGGAGCCGACGCCGATCGACGTGCCGCCATGACCAACTCCGATCGCCGTGCCGCCTTCGAGCGACTCGCGCCGCTCCTTCTTCAGAGCCTCCGCGTCGATGCCCATCTGCTGCGAGGCATCCCCTTCGAACGGGTAGCTCGACGACGCATCCGCGCGTCCGTCCAACGCATCGAGCGCCGCAACGACGGCATCCGACTTCTGGTCCTTCGATCGAGTCCGACCCGATTCGTCACCGGCGTAGCCCAAGCTTCGCAACGCCTCCATGGATTGCGCGTCGGCAACCGTCGGCGCGTTGACCGGAGGGACGGTGTCACCGGGTCCGTTGAAAGTGCCTTTCGATCTCGCGGCGGCGAGCTTCTCGCCGAGCTGCGACTCCGCGCGCTTCTGCGCGGACTCGCCGTACGGGGTGAGCTTCCCGTCCGCGTGCTGCACGAAGGCGTTCTCGTGCGCGTCCGTGCCGTATCCCGTGATCGCCGCGCCTTCCTGTCTGTTCGCGGCTTGGAAAGCGATGTAGCCGATCGCCACCGCCGACAGTCCCGCGGCGAGCTTCATCGCCGGGAGCGTGTACCAAGGTCGGCCCTTTGACTGAATGGGCGATCGACTCGGCGGCTGCTTCGCCGCCGTGAGCACCTGCTCCGTCCTCTCCGCCGACAGCACTTCGTCGCCGCCCAGCGCGCTCTTCACGAGTCCGATCGTCGACTCGATGCGCGCCTTCTCCGCGCGCAGCTCCGCCGACGCGGCGAGTTCGCGCTCGACCTCGACACGTGTCGCTTCGTCCGCTTCGCCCAGTACATATGCGCACAGCTTTTCGTGCAGCCCTTCGATTCCGTTCGTCATGACAACTCTCCTTGAACCAGATCCAGCGCCTGAGGGGGGCTGCTGCGCTCACTCGCGCCCGCACCGTGCAGCAACGGCGCGAGCTCCTGGCTCAAGGTCTTGATACCGACGCTCACGAGCCATCCGACCGTGCCGATCTTCTTGCCCGTGATCTCGGCGATCTCCTTGTAGCTGCGCTCTCCCAGCAAGCGCAGCACGAGGACCTCGCGTTGATCGACGGGCAACTTGGCGAGCGTGCGCTCGACGGCCGCGCGCGTGTCGCTCGCTTCGACCGCTTCGATCCCGCCGGTGGCGGAATCGTCGAGCGCGACGTCTTGCTCGCGCTTCTTGCGGCGTGATTCGGATCGGATGACATCCATGGCAGCGTTCCTCGTGACTTTGTGGAGCCAAGAGCGCAGGAACGCGCGCTCTTGCGCCGGGTCGCCGTCGACCTCGGGTGGCAATTGCGGCGGACTCTGCGCCAGCTTGAGGAAGACGTCCTGGACCACGTCCTCTTGGAGATGCTTGCGCCCGACCAGCGCTCGTGCGTGACGCAGGAGCGGTGCTTGGTGGGCATCGACGAGAGCGTGAAAGGCGTTCGCGTCGCCTCCTCGGAATGCCCGGAGGAGCTGACCATCGGAAAGAGAGGTCATGAACCAGGTTGTCTTCGGCCCAAGGAACGCCGGGGTGGTGCGCTTTCTTGGCGGAAAGGCGGCGCGCGAGGAACTCGAAGATGTGGGCTAGGTGTTGAGTCGAGCCCGGTCACCGCCGTACAACGCGCTGAAGTTGCCCGATCGGTCAAATGGCCGATCAGTCAACGCGATCCGCACGCCGCGTCCGCCGCGAGCTCCTCCGATGACGCACTCGCTTCCGAATCACTTCGACCCCGACGCAGCGTCGCAACCCGGCAGCGGGCTGTTCGGCCTGCCCTCCGATCCCCGAACGGCGACGGTGCACGTGATCCCCGTACCGTTCGACGCGACGACCTCGTACCGCAAGGGCGC
>JBJXHG010000069.1:0-6267 GCA_046160865.1 Planctomycetota bacterium
GGGGCCCCGCCGATTAAAGCGCGTCGCGCGGGAGACCGCGCTCCGCGCACGACAGTGCAGCGCTTCGCGCATGCGACGCGAGCCGCGCCCAGCGCTAAGCTCCCGGCCATGAATGGCCAGGAGCTTGCGCTGGAAACCCGCGGCTTGCGCCGCGTGTTCGGCGACTTCGTCGCCGTGCACGGCATCGACGTCGCAGTCCCGCGCGGCAGCTTCTACGGCTTCCTCGGTCCGAACGGCGCGGGCAAGTCGACGACGATCAAGTGCCTCACCGGTCTCCTGCGGCCGACGTCGGGCTCGATCCGCATCCTGGGCGTCGATCCGCTCGCCGATCCGATGTCCGTGCAGCGCCGCACCGGCGTCGTGCCGGAAGACCTCGCGCTGTTCGACCGCCTCACTGGCGCGGAGACGCTGGCGTTCGTCGGCCAAGTGCACGGCTTGTCGAAGGACGACCTGCAGGCGCGCTCGACCGAGCTGCTCGAGGTCATGGATCTGCGCAGCGCGGCCGGCACGCTCGTCGCCGACTACTCGCATGGCATGAAGAAGAAGCTCGCGCTCGCGACGGCACTGTTGCCGTCACCGAGCCTGCTCTTCCTCGACGAGCCCTTCGAAGGCATCGACGCGGTCGCATCGCGCGAGATCAAGGAGCTGCTCGCGCAGTTCGTGAGGCGCGGCGGCACGATCTTCCTCACCTCGCACATCCTCGAGATCGTCGAGCGCCTGTGCGATCACCTCGGCGTGATCCACGCCGGCCGGCTCGTCGCGCAAGGTCCCGTGAGCGAGTTGCGCAAGGTCGGCGATGCGCAAGGCGGCGTGTCGAAGAGCATCGAAGAGATCTTCCTCGGGCTCGTGGGCGCGGGCGCGACGAAAGCGACGGCGCTCGATTGGCTCGGAGCCCGTTGATGCGCTCGCCGGTGCCCGCACGCGTCGAGGTCCACGTGACGTGCCGCATCCTGGACGGCTGAGCACGTGCTGCGCCTCCTCACGATCTTCGCACGCCTGCGCTGGCGCCTCTTCGTCAACGGCTTGCGCGGCGGCCGCCAGCGCGACAAGGTCGAGCGCGTCTCGCGCCTGTTCGGCTGGCTCGTGCCCGCGTTGATCACGCTCTTCGCGCTCGCGCTCGCCGTCGGCGTCGCGGTCCTCGCGTTCTTCGGCGCGCGCGAGGTCGCGCTCGACGAGTGGGCGCCGGGCGGCTTTCTCCTCGGCGCGCGTCTCGTGCTCTTCGGCCTGCTCGCGATGCTCGTGCTCGTGCCCATCGGCGGCGGACACGGCTCGTTCAGCGGACACCCGCGCTTGCTCTTGCTGCCGATCCCGCGTCGTGTGCTCTTCGCCGTCGAAGGGTTGTCGAGCCTCGCGGATCCGTGGACCGCCTTCGCGCTCCCCGCGCTGGTGTGCACGGCGGCGGGATTCGCGAGCGGCGGACGGCTCTCGACGGCGCTCGTCGCGAGCTGCGCGGGGATCGCGATGCTGCTCGCGCTCGCGAGCATCGGCTCGCTCTTCGCGTTCCTCACGGCTTGGCTGATGCGCGATCGCCGCCGCGGCGAGCTCGTGACCGTCGTCGTCGTGCTCGCGGTGACGTGCATCGCGTTCTTGCCGATGGCGATCGGCGACGCGGTCGAGTTCCGTCTCCGCACGCAGCCCGCGAGCGGCCAGGCGAAGGGCGATCTCTTCGTCGAGGGGCTCGACTCGGCGCTGCCCGCTTGGACCGCCGCGTTGCCGTCGGAACTCTACGCGCGTTCGATCGCGAGCTCGCTCGACGACCGGCCGGCCGACGCGTGGCTCGCGCTCGCCGGGCTGCTCGGCCAAGCGCTCGTGTTCGGCGCGCTCGGCGCGCGCGTGCACGCGCGCTTGCTCTCCGCGTCGGGTGGCGGCAGCCGGCGCAAGCGCGTGCTCGCGGTTGCACGCGCGACGCCCCGCATTCCCGGACTCTCGCCGGCCGCGTCGGCTGTCGCGTGGACGCAAGCGCGCACGGCATTGCGATCGGTGCGCGGACGGGTCGTCGTGTTGATGCCGGGACCGATCGTGTTGCTCTTCGGCCTGTTGTCGAAGTCGGTGCCCGAGGAGCTGCCCGCCGTCCTCGCGCATGGCGGCACGTCGGGTCACTCGCTCTTCGGCGCCGGCATGATGTTCGGCATGTACGCGCTGCTCGCGTTCGTCGCGAACATGTTCGCGACGGATCGCGCGGGACTGACGCTGCAGTTCCTGTCCCCGATCTCCGACGCCGATCTCGTGCGCGGCAAGTGCGTCGGCTGTGGGCTCGTGTTCCTCGTCACCGCGGCCGGTTGCCTCCTGTGCGCGCTCGCCGCGGCGCCGGGCGGATCGCCGTTCGCGTGGATCGCGGTGCTCGGCGGCGGCATCGCGACGTACGCGCTGCTCTGTCCACTCGGCGCCGTGCTGTCGGCGTACTTGCCCGTCGCGTCCGACCTCAGCAAGACCGGCAACGGCGGCAACCCGCACGGCTTCGCGTTCTTCCTCGGCGCGGTCGCGGTCGTCGTCGGCTCCGCACCGGCGGCGGCGATCCTGTGGCTTGCCGGCGGCGTGTGGAAGAGCCCGGCGCTCGCGGCGGCGCTCATGCTCGTGTGGATGTGCGTCGCGATCGCGATCGCGGCGCTTCTCACGGGTCCGATCGCGCGCGCGGTGACCGAGCGCCGCGAGAACCTCGGGCTGGTCGCGCAGTCGCGGTGAACGTGCCATGCCCCTCGTCGCCATCACGCGCACTCCGAGCCGGTCGCTCGCGCAGTGCGAGCTGACGCACGTCGCGCGCGTGCCAATCGACTTCGAGCGCGCGCTCGAGCAGCACGCGGGCTACTGCGCGGCACTGCGTGCGCTCGGCGTCGACGTGATCACGCTCCCGGCGCTCGACGATCTCCCCGACGCGACGTTCGTCGAGGACGTGGCGCTCGTGCTCGACGACGTCGCGTGGATCACCCGTCCGGGCGCGGAGTCGCGCCGCGCCGAGTGCGTGTCGATCGCCGCAGCACTCGCGCCGTACCGGCCGCTCGAGCACATGGCGTCGCCCGGCACGCTCGACGGCGGCGACGTGCTGCGCGCGGGCGACGTGCTCTACGTCGGCCAGTCGACGCGCACAAATCACGCCGCGCTCAAGGCGCTCGCGCACGGCGTCCTCGCGCACGGATTGCGTGTGAAGGCGGTCGAGGTGCGTGGCGCGCTGCATTTGAAGAGCGCGTGCACGTTGCTCGGAGACGACGTCCTGCTCGCGCAGCGCGAGGCGCTCAACCTCGAGCGCGTGCGCGGCTTCGAGGTGCTCGACATCGACCCCTCCGAGCCCGGTGCGGCCAACGTGCTGCGCATCGGCGAGCAGCTATTGATGCCGCTCGAGTTCCCGCGGACGATGGAGCGCGTCGAGCGCGCGGGCTTCGAAGTGACGCCGGTCGCGCTCTCGGAGTTGCTCAAGGCGGAAGCGGGCGTCACGTGTCTCAGTCTGGTGTTCGACGGAGACCGCGTTCGAAGCGCGCGCTCGAACTCGTCGTGAGCGACCTGTGAATGGCCTCGGGACCGCGCGCGCCGAGTTTTCTGCGATTCGCTGTCCGCGCGCGCCCGCTCGCGACACCTGTGGATTGAGATTCCGGCGGTCGCCCGGGGGACTCCTGACCCTCGGACGATCGCGCTGGGACCCGAAGTGGAGAGGGGTACGTAGACGCGCGCGGAGTGCTCGAGCGATCGCTGCACTCCGCGCGCGTTGGCGCGCTGCGGGTCGGGCGCGCCGTCCGCGGCGCCGGAGTCTCGCTCCGGCGCCGCCGCGTCACAGCGGCTGACGCAGCTTCTCGCGCAGCTCGACGTTCGCCTGCGCGATCTGCTCGAGCAGCTCGAGCTTGAGCGCGCGGTCCTTCTCGCCCGCACCGAGCCCTTGCACGCGCCGGTAGGCCGACGGCACGCCGCCGTCGACGCTCTTGCGCTGCGCCATGTCCGCGAGCTCGACTTCCGTCTGCTCGAGCGAGCGCACGAGCTTCGCGATCCGGCGCTCGAGGTGCTCGACCTCGGTGCGATGCTTCTGTGAGAGCGTCGTGGCGAGTCGTTCCAAGAGGTCGCCCTCGCCGACGTCGTCGATCTGCTCGACGGGAACCTCCTCCGGTGTCATTTCCTCGCGCGCGGGCTGAGGCCGGCGGCGCTGCTCCTCCGCCAAGATGCGCTCGATCTTCTCGCGCGCCGCGCGCTCGGCGGAGAACTTCGTCGGCGCTTCGCGCGCCGGTGGCGGTGCGACCGGCGCCGGCGTGGCGGCCGCTGCAGCCGCGGCGGCTAGCGCGGGCCGTTCGCGTTCGAGCTTCTTCTGGTAGAGCCCGTAGAGCTCCGTGTGCGCCGTGCATTCGCCGCCGCGCAGGAGCGCGACCGCGAGGCTCTCTTCCGCGACCTTCTCGAGCGTCTCGAGGAAGTACCCGCTGTTTCCCTCGTGGAACGCGAGTCCGATCGACAGGCTCGCACGCGCGGGCTTGTCGCTGCCGGAGACCGCGAGCTTGCGCGCGCCGTCGACGAGCAGCGCCGCCGAGAGCTCGGCCGCCTCGCGCGGCATCGACGTCAGCACGGCGACGAGACGGTCCTCGACGAGGTGGGCGAAGAGCTCGCCGCCGCGCGGGAGATCGACGAGCGCTCGAGCGACGAGCTGCCATGCCGCCGGCGCGGTGATCGTGCGCAGCGTCGGGTGTGCGACGTTCTCGATCGACAAGCACAAGACGGCGACCGGCACCTTGTCGCGCAGCGCGCGCTCGTAGGCTTCGGCCGCACGACGGCGGACTTCCGGCATGGGAAGCCCGCTCGAGTGGAGCTCTCGAGAGAGGGTGGGGGACATCGACGGAGCGGTGCTCGCCGCGGGGAAGCGACGCACACCGGAGGGGATGGTAAAGGCTACCCCGCGTGCGGCGGCGAGCTTCCTCGCGGACGCGAGAACTTCGAGTCGCACACGTCGAGCACGAGCTCGCGGGCCGCGGCGCCGCGCGATCGCTCGCGCTCCGACTTTCTCGAGCGGCCGCTCGGCCGTATCCTACGCGCCCCTTTTTCTCCGCCCGGCCCCCTTCGAAACGCCCTCCGCCATGCAGTCCAGCGCCCTCGATCTGCGCAAAGGTTACCTGGTGACGTACCAGAGCCGCATGTGCACGGTCATCCACTGGAACATCCTCCGCAACGACCGCCGCGCCTTCGTGCAGATGAAATTGAAGGACCTGCTGACGGGCCGCATCAGCGAGCTCAAGGAGCACGGCGAGACGAAGTACGAGGTGCTCGACACGGAGACGATCGACCTGTCGCACTCGTACCGCGACGGGAACGACGAGGTCTTCTACACACCGGAGGGCGAGGAGTACCGCTGTCCGACGTCGGGCTGCGAAGAGGCGGTGCAGTGGAAGGTCGACGCGTACAAGGGCTTGCTCGTCGAGGGCAAGCTGGTCGCGATTTCGCTGCCGGCGACCGTCGTCGCCGCCGTGGCGGAGACGCAACCGGTGATCAAGGGCGTCACGCAGGGTCTGAAGGACGCGGTGCTCGAGAACGGCGTGCGCTGCAAGGTCGGCATGCTCGTCAACGTCGGCGACAAGATCCGGATCGATCCGGAGTCGCTCGAGTACAAAGAGCGCGTCTGACGCGCCGCTAGCAGCCCGGCGCGATCGCTTGGCGCTGTTCGGTGACGGGATTCACCGCGCGCGAGCTCGAGTACCTGTCGAGCGAACCGCCCGCGACGACGAGCGCGAGCAGCACGCGCATGCCGGTTCCCGTCCGTGAACCTCGTGCCATGTCGACGCGGATCGGCGACTCACGCGCCGCGGGCGGCGTCACCCGCCGAGGAACAGTCCGCATTCCGGACACTTCGGCGGGCCGGCGTCGAACGTCGCCGTGCACGCTGGACACGTGCGCGTATCGCCGTCCAGGTCGACGATCGCATCGGCCGCCGCGCGCGCGTGTTCGTCGAGGTCCCGCGCCCACTCGTTCGCGATCACGGCCGCGGCGCGCGGCGCATCCGGGCCCGCGACCGCGAGCCACAGTTTCGTGCCTCAGCCGCTGCAGTGCTCGGGTGGTGGTCGCACGACCTGCGCCGCGATGCCCTCGCGCCCGAGCGCGCGCTCGAGATTGCGTAGGTGATCGAGCCCACCCTCGGCGACGACTTGCATGCGCGCTTCCGACGTCATGGCTCGCAGTCTAGCAACCCGTGGTGAAAGTGCTTCGAGCGCGAAAGTCGTCCGTTCGCGCCGGCTCGGCGTCGCACGACCGCAGGCGAATCTCGAGGATTCGCCTGCGGTCGTGCTCGCCCTTCGATGTGCGGGGCCG
>JBJXHG010000070.1:0-3030 GCA_046160865.1 Planctomycetota bacterium
GAGATCGTCGTCGCTGGCAAGGCGCGAGGGTGCAGGCAACCTGTCAGGTTTCCGAACCCGAGCAACGCCGCCAGCGCGGAGGAGATCGAGCTTGGTGAGAGCGAACTTCTGACTCAGGACACTAGCATGGTCGTGACGGCACCGTTCGCACGCCGTCACGGCCGCTCGCTCGCCGCGGTGGTCTCGACACTGGTGATTGAGGGAGAACGAGGAGGAGGAGGAGGACGCATGAAGCTCGCCTTGGGCGTCACGGCATTGCTGGCGGTGTTGGCGTTGACCCTGTTCTTGTGGCGCACGCAGCCGCCGCAGCGTTCCCTGGCGCATGAGAGTCTCGTGCCGCAGTCTCATGCGGAGAGCGGCGTGGTGCTGCTCGAGATACTCGATGCAGGCGAGTCGTCGCGCGAGTCGCAGGTCGTCGTCCGCGCTGCGCCGGCCGCGGCTCTCGAAACACCGTCCGCGCGCGCGTCGATCGTGCGGGCGCGCATCGTGAGCGAGCTCGGTGCACCTATCGTAGGTGCGCGCTTGCAAGCCTTGCGCATCACGCCGGAAGCCTCCGGCACGAGCACGGTCTCGGGCGACGTGACGCTCGAGCTCCCGCGCGAGCTGCACGAGTCCGGCGAGTCCGTCTTGCTCACATTCGAAGTGACGTCGGACGGTCATGCGACGGATCGGCGCACCGCGGCGGTCGAGCCCGCTGGCACGCTGCTGCTCGGCGATTGGACGTTGATCGCGGCCGGCACGGTCGCGGGAGTGGTGCGCGATCCGTCCGGCCGCGGGGTGGGCGGCGCGGAAGTCGCGTGTCTCGACGCGACGATCACGACGGCGGATTGGAGCGGGCGCCGGCACTTCACGCTCGAACGGCTCTGGCGGCCGGGTACACGCACGCGCAGCGCACCGGATGGCTCGTATGTGCTCGAGCTCGTTCCGCGCGGTAGGCCGCGCGTGTTCGCCGTTGCGAAGGATTGGCTCGCCGGCGCGACAGAGCCGCTCGATCTCGCCGCGGGGCTGCATTTGACCGGCGTCGACATTCGGCTCGGCGCGCGCGTGAGCGGACGCGAGATCGGCGGCGTCGTGCTGCGGCCGGACAAGACGCCGGCCGCATTCGCGACGGTGCGCGTGCATTCGGCGGGCGGCACGCAAGTCATGCGGGCGGATGCGCACGGCCGTTTCGTCGCGCGCTCGCTCAAGGACGAGCGACACGACGTGACCGCACTCGACGCCGATCGACGCCTGCGAGAAGCGACGGCGCTCGGCGTGCCGAGCGGGACGTCCGATCTCGTGCTCGAGCTCTCCCACGCGCCGGAGGTTTCGCTGCGCGTGCTGTCGACCAAGGGCGAGCCGATCGACACCTTCGGGGTGGAGTTCGAGTCGACCGACGGGGAGCTGTCGCTCTTCTCCGTTCCGATCGCGCCGCACGCCAGCGGGACGATCGCGTTCCCGCTCCCGGCGCGCGAGTTCATCGTCCTCGTCGATGCACCGGGTTGGATGCCCACGAAGCTCGGTCCGCTCGCACCCGCTCGAGTTTCGAATCCACTCGAGATCCAGTTGTCACCCGCGGTCGGAGTGTCCGGCGTCGTGGTCGCGAGCGGCGAGCCTGTCCGCGGTGCGAGCGTCGCGCTCCATGCGGCCGTGACGACGTACACCGAGTACAACGGCTTTCCCGTGCATCGCCGGCCGCAAGCGTCGGCGTCCGCCACGACGGGCGAGGACGGCGCGTTCCTGCTGCCCGTCACTGCGCCCGGAGCGTACTTCCTCAGCGCGGACGCAACCGGCTGGGCGCGCGCCGAAATCGGTCCGATCGATCTCGATTCGACGGTGACGCGCGAGCAGGCGATCGAGCTCACGCGCGGTGGTTCGATCGAGGTGCAGGTGCGTTCGTCGACGCAGCGCTCGGTCGCGGGTCACGTGATCGCGCTGTCGCGTGGCGACGGCCAGACGCGCACGGCGCGCAGCGACGAGGAAGGTCGCAGCACCTTCTCGCAACTCACGCCGGGAAGATTCGAGGTCACGTTCGTCGATGCCGAGATCGATCACCGCTACGGGACGACGCGTGAAGGCACGACGTCCGCCGAGGAGGTCCCGTGGAACTGCGAGGTCGTCGACGGACGTGCGACGAAGTTCGAGCTGTGGGTCGAGGATCGCGGACATCGTCCGTGCATCCTCGACGGAGAGCTCGCCATCGACGGCCGGTCGGCCGAAGGCTGGAACGCGCGCCTCCAGCACGATGGCGATCAGCGGACGGCATCGGCGTTCGTCTCGTCAGACGGCACGTTCCGTCTCTCGATGGCGCGGCCGGGCAACTATCGATTGCAGCTGACGCCGGCCGGCGCGGACGTGGCGGGAATGCTCGTGATCCTCGATCAGGTTCGATTGGAGATCGGCGAAGCGCGCTGGAGCCTCGCGCTCGAGACCGGCGGACTCGAAGGTCGGGTCGCGAGCGCGAGCGCAGCGCCACCCGGGCTGACGTTCTTCCTATCCATGCAAGGCTCGTCGAGCTGCTTCGTGCCGGTCGTTGCGAATGCGCAAGGCGCGTTTCGTTGTCCGCTCGTGCCGGTGGGCAAGGGACGCGTCGTGCGCGTGGATCCCAACGTCCCGCTCGAGAAGCAGGTGCCGGCAGAGCTCGCGGTGGTCGAGATCGAGCGCGGGCTAACGGCGACCGTCCAGCTCCCATGAGCACGCGGCCGACGGCGTCGGCCCCCGCGCGCCTGGCAGCCCGTGGCGAAAGTCATTCGGTCCGAGATCGGCCCGTGTGCGTCGGCGCTGCGTCGCTCGATCCTCGGCTAATCTCGAGGATTCGCCTGCGGTCGCGCTCCTTGCGCCGGCGCAAACGGGCCGATCTCGAACTCGAAGCACTTTCACCACGGGCTGCTAGGCCGCATTTCTCACCACGTCTGTCGCGCGAGCGCGACGGACGTGGTGAGAAATGCAGGCTAGTGTCCTGAGTCAGAAGTTCGCTCTCACCAAGGTCGAGATCGTCGTCGCTGGCAAGGCGCGAGGGTGCAGGCAACCTGTCAGGTTTCCGAACCCGAG